>NZ_JBXTSN010000006.1:0-183515 GCF_057158775.1 Antribacter sp. NEAU-D49
CCAGCAGACTACTGGGTCGATAGGCCGGACGTGGAAACGGGGACGAAAGACCCGTGCAGCTGACCGGTACTAATCAGCCGACAACTTCACAACACCCTTAAACAACATGCTACGCGTCCACTGTGTGGTTCCCGAGAAACGGGCACCACCCCCCAACCCCCACCCCTTGACCGGGGCGGGAACCCGGGGGGCAGCCCTGACAACTCGATAACGTTACGGCGGTCATAGCGTAGGGGAAACGCCCGGTCCCATTCCGAACCCGGAAGCTCAGCCCTACAGCGCCGATGGTACTGCCCTGGAGACGGGGTGGGAGAGTAGGACGCCGCCGGACACCCTTCACATCAAGACCCGCACCCACGTGGTGCGGGTCTTGATGCATTTCCGCACTAGTTCACCACGGACGTCACACCCCATGACCGCTGGGCGCACCGCCTTCGCGAGCCCCGGCGTGGGAGAATGGACCCGTATCTGCCGTCGAAGGGAACACCGTGAACGATTCGCCCCGTGAGCAGGGCAAGGAGCGCGAGGGCGAGCGCTCGTCCGAGGGTTACAACCGCGCGTCACGTGGGGGTGACGCCCGTCGTGACGGTGGTTTCCGCCGAGATGGCGCGCCCCGACAGGACGGCCGCGGTGGTGACCGTCCGGCGCGTCCCTACGGCGACCGTTCCGAGCGTCCCGCACGTTCCTACGGTGATCGTCCTCAGGGCTCCGGTGAGCGTCGCACCTACGGTGACCGCCCGGCCGGCGGTTCTGGTGAGCGTCGCACCTACGGTGACCGTCCGGCCGGCGGTTCTGGTGAGCGTCGTTCTTACGGCGACCGTCCGCAGCGTGACGGCGACCGTCCCGCACGTTCGTACGGTGACCGCCCGGCCGGCGGTTCCGGTGAGCGTCGCACCTACGGTGACCGTCCGCAGCGTGATGGTGACCGTCCGGCTCGGTCGTACGGTGACCGCCCCACGGGCGGTTCTGGTGAGCGTCGTTCTTACGGTGACCGTCCGCAGCGTGATGGTGACCGTCCGGCTCGGTCGTACGGTGACCGCCCCACGGGCGGTTCTGGTGAGCGTCGTTCTTACGGCGATCGTCCGCAGCGTGATGGTGACCGTCCGGCTCGGTCGTACGGTGACCGCCCGACCGGCGGTTCTGGTGAGCGTCGCACCTACGGTGACCGTCCGCAGCGTGATGGTGACCGTCCGGCTCGGTCGTACGGTGACCGCCCGACCGGCGGTTCTGGTGAGCGTCGCACCTACGGTGACCGTCCCACTGGCGGTTCTGGTGAGCGTCGTTCTTACGGCGATCGTCCGCAGCGTGATGGCGACCGTCCCGCACGTTCGTACGGTGACCGCCCGACCGGCGGTTCTGGTGAGCGTCGTCCCTACGGTGACCGCCCTCAGCGTGACGGCGACCGTCCCGCACGTTCGTACGGTGACCGCCCGACCGGCGGTTCTGGTGAGCGTCGTCCCTACGGTGACCGCCCTCAGCGTGACGGCGACCGTCCGGCCCGTTCGTACGGAGACCGGCCCCAGGGCTCCGGCGAGCGTCGGTTCGACGACCGGGGCGGCGATCGTCCGGCGCGTCCCTTCGGTGACCGTCCTCAGGGTGGTGGCGGTAGCGACCGTCGCTTCGAGGACCGGATTCCTCGCGCCGGCAACCGTTCTGAGCGTCGGGCGTCGGGCGAGCGTCCGCAGTCGAGCGGGGAGCGCCGCTCGTTCGGTGACCGCCCCACAGGCGGCGCCGAGCGTCGTCCGTACGGCGACCGGCCCCAACGCGACGGCGCGGCAGCTCGTCCGCGGCGCGAGGACGACCGTCCCGTGCGCTCGTTCGGTGACCGCCCCCAACGCGACGACGACCGGTCGTTCGAGGACCGTCCGCGTCCTGTCGACGAGCGTGCCTCGGAGCGCGTGCACGAGCCGGAGATCGCCGAGGACGCGTCGTTCAGCGACCTCGACAAGGAGGTCCGCGGACGCCTGCGCGGTCTGAGCAAGGACAACGCGGAGCAGGTGGGCCTTCACCTGGTGATGGCCGGCCGACTTCTCGATGTGAACCCTGAGCTTGCCTATGAGCACGCCCAGGCGGCCGTCCGCCGTGGCGGCCGTGTCGACATCGTGCGTGAGGCGGCCGGTCTCGCCGCCTACCGCACCGGCCGGTACGCCGAGGCGCTGCGCGAGCTGCGTACGGTGCGCCGTCTCAACGGCTCGTCCGAGCACCTGCCGCTCATGGCCGATGCAGAGCGTGGTCTCGGCCGTCCGGAGCGCGCGATCGCGCTTGCCGCCTCGGACGAGGCGTCCACGCTGGACGCCGTCGGGCGGACGGAGCTCGCGATCGTCGTCAGCGGTGCGCGCACCGACCTCGGTGAGCACGACGCGGCCCTCGCGGTCCTGGACAAGATTCCCGCGAGCGAGGCGCAGGGCGATCTCGGCCTCCGGGTTCTGCAGGCTCGGGCCGTCGCGCTCGAGGCGGCCGGACGAGGCGACGAGGCAGCTGCTCTCCTCGCCACCGTCTCGCCGAAGGACCTCGAGCGTGCCATCGGCGCTACGGCTCCCGACGAGGAGGTCGTCGTCTACGACGTGTACGACGAGGCCGCCGACCTGGGCGATGAAGAGGACGACTCGGACGAGCCTGAAGAGGACGACGAGGACGCGGCCGACTCCGCTGACTCGGCCGACTCCGCCGACTCGGCCGACGAGACGGACGACGTCGACCCGGAGGACGACTCCGACCCCGAGCCCACGGCTGAGCCGACCACGCACGACAAGGGTGACCAGCCCGGCGTCGGGCAGGACGATGACGCCGAGGTGACGACGGACGAGGACACGAAGGACGCCCCCGGGGCGTCCGCGTGACCGCCGGTCTTCTCGCGAGCGCTGTCCCGCTCGCCGAGGCCTTCGACCTGGCGCTCGTGGATCTCGACGGGGTGGCCTACAAGGGCCATCTGCCGATCGAGCACGCGGCCGCCGGGCTGTCGGCCGCGCGCGAGCGGGGCATGCGTCTGGTCTTCGTGACGAACAACGCCTCGCGCGAGCCGGAGGACGTCGCGGGTCAGCTGAGCGAGCTCGACATTCCGACCGTCCCGGACGAGGTCATGACCGCGGCCCAGGCGTGTGCGGCCCTGCTGCGCACGCGGCTGGAGCCCGGGGCGAAGGTCCTGGTGGTAGGTGGTAAGGGCCTCGTGACGGCAGTGACCGCCGCGGGCTTCGAGGTCGTGACGTCGGCGGACGACAAGCCTGTCGCCGTGGCCCAGGGCTACTCGCCCGACCTCGGCTGGGTCCAGCTCGCCGAGGCCGCCTACGCGGTGCAGCGCGGGGCGTGGCACGTGGCGAGCAACCTCGACCTATCGCTGCCGACGGCGCGGGGGTTCGCACCGGGCAACGGCTCCCTCGTGGGGGCCGTCGTCGCGGCCACGGGCGTCCAGCCCTCGAGCGCTGGCAAGCCGTCGCCCACGATGTACCACCTCGCGGTGGAGCGGGCCGGCGCTGAGCGTCCGCTCGTCATCGGCGACCGGCTCGACACGGACCTCGCCGGCGCCCGGGAGGGCGGCTATCCCGGCCTGCACGTGCTGACCGGGGTGTCGACGGCGCGTGACGCGGTGCTCGCCGAGCCGGGCCTGCGGCCCACGTTCCTCGCGGCGGACCTGCGGGCGCTCCTGGAGCCGCACCCCGCGCCCGTCCTCGACGACGGCTGGTGGGTCTGCGGCGAGGCGGCTGCGCAGGTGTCCGACGGCGGACTCCGGCTGGGTGGTCGGCCCGCCGCGGGTGCGGTTGCCGCAGGCGGGCACGGCACCGGCATCGACCTGGTCCGGGCTGCCTGCGCGGCGGCGTGGGCCGCGGTCGACGCGGGCGACCCGCTCGACCCCGCGACCGTGCCGGAGCTGACGGCCTGAGGTCACCGGGCACCCTGCCGACGTCCGGCTCGGTGTCGGTGGCGGCGGGTACGGTGTGAGCGGGCATCCGCCCGTGCAGGACGAACCGGAGGTGACGATGACGCAGGAGACTCCTGGGGCGGTGACGCCCTCGGTGCTGGCCCGCGCCGCCGGGGCTGCCCCGCAGGCGGGACCGCAGGTTGCCCCGCAGGTGGGCCCCGAGGCCGGTGCCGCCGACCCCGAGGCCGCGGTGCGCGATGCTCTCGGGCTGCTCGACGGCCTCGAGGACGTGCCTCCGGCCGACCATGTGGCCCGCTTCGAGGCGGTCCATGACGCGCTGCGTGCGCAGCTGAGCGGCGACTCCGGACGGTGAACCTCGTGACAGGAACGACAGGCGACGCCTCGTCGGGCGCTACGGCGCGCGTCGACGCGGAGCTGGTGCGCCGTGGCCTCGCCCGGTCGCGCAAGCATGCGGCGGAGCTGGTCGCGGCGGGACTCGTCGTCGCGGACGGGCGAGCGGTGACCAAGCCGTCCGTCGCCGTACCGACGGCAGCGGTGATCGACGTCGCGGGCGGCGAGTTCTCGGAGTTCGAGTACGCGTCCCGCGCCGGCCTCAAGCTCGCGGGCGCTCTCGACGCGCTGTCCGTAGCCGAGGTCCCGCTCACGATCGAGGGCTCGTGGTCCCTGGACCTGGGAGCCTCCACCGGCGGGTTCACGGACGTGCTGCTCCGCCGCGGCGCGGAGCACGTGGTCGCGATCGACGTGGGCCACGACCAGATCGTGCCGCAGCTGCGCGAGGACCCGCGGGTCACCGTGGTCGAGGGCTTCAACGTGCGCGACCTGGGCCCGGAGCACCTCGACCGGGTCCCGGACGTCATCGTCGCGGACCTGTCGTTCATCTCGCTCGTCAAGGTGCTGCCTGCGGTCGTCGGGGTCTCCGGGCCGCGCACGCAGGCGCTTCTGCTGGTCAAGCCGCAGTTCGAGGTGGGGCGCGAGCGGCTCGGCTCGGGCGGTGTCGTCCGTGACCCGGCCCTGCGCCACGACGCGGTCCAGGTGGTGGCACGGGCCGCCGAGGGCGTGGGCCTCCGCGTCCGCGCGGTCGTGCCCAGCCCGCTCCCGGGACCGCACGGCAACCGGGAGTTCTTCCTCTGGCTCACCCCCGGCGAGAGCGCACCCGTCGCCGACGCCGTGCTGGACGCCGCGATCGCTGAGGCCGTGGCATGGGACCCGGACCCTGCGACCACCCAGGGCACGGACCGGGCCGGCGAGTCCGCCCCCGGCGAGTCCGCCCACGGCGAGACCGCAGCGGCGGGCGGGCCGCCGCCCACGCCGCCGGCCGTCGTCGTGCAGCCGGACGGAGCGACCTCGTGAGCCGCCGCGTCCTCATCGTCACGCACGGCGGGCGGCCGCAGGCCGTCGTCGCCCTGCACGAGGCGGTCAAGGAGCTGACGTCGGCGGGCTTCGACGTGACGCTGCACGACGACGACCTGGCCGAGGACTTCGGCAACCACATGTCGGCCGCGCGGGCCCGTGAGGGCGTGACCGACGCCGAGGTGGTCATGGTGCTGGGCGGCGACGGCACGATCCTGCGCGCCGCGGAGCTCACGCGCGGCACCGACGTGCCGCTTCTCGGCGTCAACCTGGGGCACGTGGGGTTCCTCGCGGAGTCGGAGCGGGAGGACCTGCACCTCGCGGTCCGGCGTCTCGCGGACCGCGACTACGCGGTCGAGGAGCGCGCCGTCGTCGACGTGTCGGTGTATCTCCCCGGCCAGGACGAGCCTGTGACCGGCTGGGCGCTCAACGAAGCCACCGTCGAGAAGGCTCGGCGTGAGCGGATGCTCGAGGTCGTCGTCGGGGTGGACGGGCGGCCCTTGTCGTCCTTCGGGTGCGACGGAGTGGTGATGTCGACGGCGACAGGTTCCACGGCGCACGCTTTCTCCGCCGGAGGGCCGGTGATGTGGCCCGACGTCGATGCCGTGCTGCTCGTGCCGCTGTCGGCGCACGCGCTCTTCGCGCGGCCGCTGGTCATCGGGCCGCGGTCGACGTTCACGGTAGAGATCCGGGAGCACAGCGCGGCGTCGGGGGTGCTGACGTGCGACGGGCGGCGCAGCATCGACCTGCCGCCGGGCTCGCGGGTCGTGGTGCGACGGGGGGACGTGCCGCTGCGGCTGGCGCGCCTCTCGACGGCGCCGTTCACGGACCGGCTCGTGTCCAAGTTCAGCCTTCCGGTCACGGGCTGGCGCGACCGGCTCCCCGAGGCGGTACGGTCTGAGCCACGCGGCGTGCCCGTGCCCGGTGCGGCACACGGCGACGAGACGAAGGAGTGAGGTGCTCGAGGAGATCGCGATCGAGAACCTGGGCGTCATCCGTTCGGCCCGGGTCCCGCTGTCCGACGGTCTGACCGTCATCACGGGTGAGACCGGTGCGGGCAAGACGATGGTGCTCACAGGCCTGAACCTGCTCATGGGCGGCAAGGCCGACCCTCGCTCGGTGCGGCCTGGTGCCGCGGGCGCGGCCGTCGAGGGCCGGGTCCGGGTCGCCGGGCGCAGCGAGGTGCTGGAACGCGTCGAGGAGGCCGGTGGCGAGGTCGAGGACGACGGCACCGTCGTGATCCTGCGGACCGTCGCCGACGGCAGGTCGCGCGCGCACCTCGGTGGGCGCAGCGTGCCGCAGGGGGTGCTGGCCGACATGGCCGACGACCTGTTCACGGTGCACGGCCAGTCCGACCAGCTGCGGCTGCGCACGCCCGCGAAGCAGCGTGAGGCCCTCGACACGTTCGCCGGGCCCGACCACCAGCGCGCGCTCGAGCAGTATCGCGCGGCGTGGTCCGAGCGCAGCGGCCTCCTCGCCGAGATCGCCGACCTCACGACGAAGAGCGCCGAGCGCGCCCGCGAGGTGGAGCTGCTGCGGATCGGGCTGGACGAGATCGAGCGCGTCGACCCCCAGACCGGCGAGGACGTGGAGCTGGCGGCGGTCGTGGAGCGGCTGTCGAACGCCGAGGCGCTCCGGATGGCGGCGCAGGAGGCGCACGAGGCTGTCGCGGGGGAGGACGCCGACGGCTCCCGCGAGAACGCGATCGCGCTCGTCGAGCGGGCCCGCCGTGCGCTCGACGCGGCGGCGCACTCCGACCCGGCGCTGGGCGCCCTCGCGGTGCGCTTCGCGGAGGTGGGCTACCTGCTGTCCGACGTCGCGACGGACGTTGCGGCGTACGTGGACGACCTGCAGGCCGACCCCGCCGCCCTCGAGGCGGCGCACCAGCGGCTCGCGGCGCTCAACGGCCTCACCCGCAGCTACGGCGACACCATCGACGAGGTGCTGCAGTGGGCGAGCGACGCCGGCCTGCGCCTCCTCGACCTGGACGACGGCGGCGACCGGCTCCGCTCCATGACCGAGCGCACGCAGGAGCTCGACGCCGAGCTCGCCCGGCTGGGGGAGGTCCTCTCGCGAGGACGCACGCAGGCGGCGTCCGCGCTCGCTGCCGCCGTGACCGAGGAGCTGCACGGCCTGGCGATGGGCGGCGCGCACCTCGTGGTGACGGTCGAGGCGGCCGAGAACCTCGGGCCGTTCGGCGCCGACCAGGTGACGTTCCTGCTGGTGCCGCACCCGGGCGCACCGGAGCGACCGCTGGGCAAGGGCGCCTCCGGCGGTGAGCTCTCGCGCGTCATGCTCGCGCTCGAGGTGGCGCTGGCGACGGCGGCCAACGACCGCAGCGGAGGCGCCCGGCAGGGGGCCGACAGCGGCGACGGCGCGGTGGCTCTCCGGCGCACGTTCGTGTTCGACGAGGTCGACGCGGGCGTGGGCGGGCGGGCCGCCGTCGAGGTGGGCCGCAGGCTCGCGACCCTGGGCCGCAGCACGCAGGTGGTCGTCGTCACGCACCTGGCGCAGGTCGCGGCGTTCGCCGACGCGCACGTCGTGGTGACGAAGTCGACCGACGGCGGGGCCGAGGAGGCGGACGGGATGATCACCGTGACCGGCGTGCGGCAGGTCACGGGTGACGAGCGCGTGCGCGAGCTGGCGCGGATGCTGTCGGGCCAGGAGAACTCCGAGACGGCCCGGCAGCATGCTCTCGAGCTCATCGAGTCCTCTGTCGTGGGACGATAGGTCCCGATGAAGCTGACCCTGTCACGTCCTGAACGACGCAGCGAGCGGCGGGTCGACCCGGAGGAGTCCGCGTCGACCACGCGCGGCCCGGCGCGCGTCGGTGCCCGCACCAAGGAGCTGACGGCGCGGCTGCGTCCGGGGGACGTCGCGGTCATCGACCACGTCGACATCGACCGGGTGGCCGCCGACGCGCTCGTGGCCGCCCAGCCCGTCGCGGTGCTCAACGCCGCCCGCTCCACCTCCGGCCGCTACCCGAACACGGGACCGGGGATCCTCGTCGAGGCCGGGATCGTCCTCGTGGACGACCTGGGCCCGGGGATCATGTCGGTGCCCGACGGCACGCAGCTGGAGATCTCCGAGGCCGAGGTGCTCGTGGACGGCGAGCCGCTCGCCAGCGGCGAGCTGCAGACCGCCGAGTCGGTCGCCGCGAGCGCTGCGGCGGCCCGCGAGGGCCTGTCGGCCGAGATCGAGCGGTTCGCCGAGAACACCATGACGTACCTGCGCCGTGAGCGGGACCTCCTCCTCGACGGCGTGGGCGTGCCCGACATCCGCACGTCGATCGCGGGCCGGCACGTGCTGATCGTGGTGCGCGGCTATCACTACCGTGAGGACCTGGCCATGCTCCGGTCCTACATCAAGGAGAACCGGCCGGTCCTCATCGGGGTGGACGGCGGCGCCGACGCGATCATCGACGCGGGCTGGAAGCCCGACATGATCGTGGGCGACATGGACTCCGTGTCGGACCGGGCGCTGTCGAGCGGGGCCGAGATCGTGGTCCACGCGTACCGCGACGGCAAGGCGCCGGGCCTCGAGCGGGTCCGCGCGCTCGGCGTCGAGCCGGTGGTCTTCCCGGCGACCGGCACGAGCGAGGACATCACGATGCTGCTGGCCGACGACAAGGGTGCTGAGCTCATCGTCGCCGTCGGCACCCACGCGACGCTGGTCGAGTTCCTCGACAAGGGTCGCGCCGGCATGGCCTCGACGTTCCTCACGCGCCTGCGCGTGGGCGGCAAGCTCGTGGATGCCAAGGGCGTCTCGCGGCTGTACCGGACACGCATCTCGAACTGGCAGCTGACGCTGCTGTCGCTCGCGGGCCTCGCCGCCGTCCTGGCGGCCCTGTGGTCCTCGTCCCTGGGTCAGACGGTGTTCGGCATCGTCGCCGCCCGCTTCGACGACCTGGTCTCCTGGGTCGGCTCGCTCTTCGGCGGCTAGCGCCGCCCCGACCCTGTCCGAACCGTCCCCGCCGCACGTATCGTCGGCGCACGCCCCCGAAGGACTCCCGCCCCTCGTGATCGACTTCCGGTACCACCTCGTCTCGCTCATCTCGGTGTTCCTCGCGCTGGCCGTGGGCATCATCCTCGGCGCAGGACCTCTCCAGGGGTCCATCGGCGAGCTCGCCGAGGAGCAGGTGGACCAGCTGAGGGACGAGCGCAACGCCTACCGGGACCAGCTCGAGGCCGCCCAGGAGCAGCTCGACGAGGACGACCGGTTCGTGGAGGCGGCCGGGTCGCAGCTCCTCGCCGGCCGCCTGGAGGACCAGCGGGTGGCGGTGCTGGAGCTCGGCGAGGTGAGCGACGAGGTGCACGACGGTGTCGTGGACCAGATCGTCGCAGCCGGCGGCACGGTCGTCGCGGACGGGACCCTCACCGAGACCTGGTACAGCGTCGAGGAGGCGTCGATGCGCCGCACGCTCGCCGCGGGGTTCCGGGAGGCGTTCGGGGAGGGGGTGCCGGACGGCACCACACCTCCGCTCGCAGCGGCCCTCGCGGTCGCGCTGACGGGCGGTACGGACGCCGCGCGCAGCGAGGAGGCCACCGACCTGGAGATCCAGCTCGAGCAGATGAAGCTTCTCGAGGTCGGGACCGAGCAGACGGAGCGCGCGGACGCCGTCGTGCTGCTGGCGGCGCCGGTGCCGGAGCCGGAGCCGGCGGTGGAGACCACCGACGAGGACGCGGAGACGCCCACGTCGGTGTGGACCAGCGTCGCCACGACGCTGCAGGGCCGTGGCGCGCCCGTGGTGCTCGCGGGTCCGGCGGAGGTCGCGACCGACGTGGTGGCGTCCGTGCGTGCCGACGAGGCGGTCGCGGAGATGGTCACCACGGTGAGCGGCGTCGACCGGACGGTGGGTCGCATCACGGTCCCGCTGGCAGTCGCCGCCCGGCTCGGCGGGGTCGCCGGCCACTACGGGCTGGAGGACGGCGGGAACGCCCTGCCGCCCGTGGTGGAGCTCCCGGCCGACGGGCAGACGCCCCCCTCGGGCGACGCAGGCTGAGGCGCGACGCAGGCTGAACCGGCGGGCCGCAGGCCCGGGGCGACGGAAGGGGACACGCGTGGGCGTGGTCAGGTTCATCGCGGCGGCTGGCGTCGCCGCCGGGGTCACCGTGGTGGCGCGGCGCGCGCTGGACGCGGTCGCGGGCGACGGCGCGCGCTGGACGCGCACCAACCACCGGGGCGAGCCCATCAGCCTGCTCGAGGGTCCCGCCGTCGCTGCCGGGCTCCTCGCCGGGTCGCTGGCGGCGGGCGGTCCCGCACCCGGGGCCACGGCGCTCGGCACGGTGAGCGCTGCGGTGTTCGGCGTGGTCGACGACCTCGCGGAGGACACGACGGTCCGGACCAAGGGCCTGCGTGGACATCTCGGCGCGCTGGCGCAGGGCCGGGTCACGACGGGCGCCCTGAAGGTCGTCGGGATCCCGGCGACCGCGCTGGTCGCGGCGGCCGTGGGCACCCCGCGGCGGGGCGGGGCCTTCGGCCACCTGGTCGACGTGGGTGTCAACGGCGCCCTGATCGCCGGGACCGCGAACCTTCTCAACCTGTTCGACCTCCGTCCGGGGCGGGCCCTCAAGGCCGGCGTGGTGGCGAGCCTGCCGCTCGCTCTGGGTCCCACCGGGGCGGGGACCGGCGCGGTGCTGGGGGCCGCGGTGGCCGCCGCCCCCGGAGACCTCGGGGAGCGGGACATGCTGGGCGACGGCGGAGCGAACGCCCTGGGCGCCCTCGTGGGCAGCCAGGTGGCCTTCGGCGCGCCCCGTGCGGTGCGCCTCGCCGCCCTGGCGGGCGTCGTCGGCCTCACGCTCGCGTCGGAGCGCGTCAGCTTCTCGAAGGTGATCGCCGAGACGCCGTGGCTGAGCAAGGCCGACCAGTGGGGTCGCCGGCCGGTGCCGCCGCCCGCGGTGCCCGACGACGACGCGGCCGCCTCGGGCACGGACCACACCGGCACGGTGGTCGCCGCGGCCGCGGACCCGGGCCCGAAGAGCTGACGGTGGGAGCCTCACGCCGCACCCAGACGCTCGTAGGGGCGGCGCTGCTCGTCACGGTCGTGACCCTCGCGAGCCGGGTGGTGGGCTTCGGCCGGTGGCTGGCTCAGGGTGCGTTCCTGGGCACCGGCGGGGTGGACGCTCCGTTCAACAGCGCCAACCTGCTGCCGAACGTGCTGTTCGAGGTCGCTGCGGGCGGCGCGCTCGCCGGGGCCGTGGTGCCGCTGCTGGCCGGCCCGCTGAGCCGGGCGGCGTTCACGGCGGAGGGGACCGAGCAGTCGCGCCAGGACGCGTCGCGCACCGCGTCCGCGCTCCTGGGCTGGACCCTCGTGGTGCTGGTGCCGCTGGCGGCGCTGCTCGCCCTCCTGGCGCGACCGGTGGTCGGCCTGCTCGGCCTGCACGACCCGCTCCTGGAGGACGTGGCGGCGGGCTTCCTCCGGGTGTTCGCCGTGCAGGTGCCGCTCTACGGGGTGGCCGTGGTGCTCGGCGGGGTGCTGCAGGCGCACAAGCGGTTCTTCTGGCCGGCGTTCGCCCCGCTGCTGTCCAGCCTGGTGGTCATCGCCGTGTACGGCGGCTTCAGCCTGCTCGCGGACGGCGACGCCCAGGACGTCGCCCGCCTGAGCGGCGCCGCGCTGGACTGGCTCGCCTGGGGCACGACGGCGGGAGTCGCGTTCCTCGCGCTCCCGCTCGTGATCCCGGTACGGCGCACCGGGATCCGGCTGCGGCCCACGCTCCGCTTCCCGGCGGGGGAGGGGCGCCGGGCCGCACGGCTGGCGTTCGCCGGTGTGGGGGCCCTCATGGCACAGCAGCTCTCCGCGCTGCTCGTGATGCGGGCCGCCAACCTCGCCGGGCCGGAGGGTACCTTCACGATCTACCTCTACGCCCAGCAGGTGTACCTGCTGCCGTTTGCCGTGCTGGCGTTCCCCATCGCGACGAGCGCCTTTCCCCGCTTCGCGGAGCACGCCGCCGCGCGCCGCCTGGACGCCCTGCGCGACCTGGTCGCGAGCACCACGCGGACGCTCCTCCTCGTGGTGGCGGCCGGTGTCGCAGCGCTGGTCGCCGCCGCGCCGGCGGTCGAGTCCGTGTTCGACCTCGTGGTCGACGGCAGCGACGCCCCCGGCCTCGCGGCAGGGCTCACCTGGCTCGCCCCGGGCCTCGTCGGCTACGCGCTGATCCTGCACCTGTCGCGCGCGCTGTACGTCGTCGACCACGGGCGTGCCGCGGTCGCCGCGACGGCCGCGGGGTGGGCCGTCGTGGCGCTCGGTGCGGTCCTGGTGCCCGTGGTCCTCGGTACGGCGGACCCGGAGCCCGGGTCTGCCGCGTTCGCCGACCGGGTGCCGGAGGTCCTGGCCGCGCTCGGTGCGGTAGGGACGGCGGGGATGGTCGTGGCGGGGGCCGGGCTGCTCCTGGCGGTCCGGCGCCACCTGGGACCCGTCGCCCTGCGCGGTACCCCGCGCGCGCTGGCCGGGCTTGCCGTCGCCGTCGCCGCCGGGGCCGTCCTGGGTCGCGTCGTCGCCGACGGGCTCGGGTCCCACGTGCCGCGGTCGGGCGCCCAGGTTCCCGGCCCGCCTTCCGAGGTGCCCTTCGACCTGGGGGCCTTCGGCGGTGCGGTCGGTACAGGCCTCCTGGCGGGCCTTCTCGCGGCGGCGGTCGTCCTCGTCGTGGCTGCCCTGCTGGACCGGGACCTGCGTGCCCGGGTGAGCTCCGGCGTCGGGCGGGTCATGGCACGTGCCCGGCGAGGAGCGGCCCGGTAGCCGCCCCGAGCGGCACGCCGAGCCCACGTAGCGCACACTGGCGGGTGACGTAGGTCGCTGCCCGGAACCTGCCGTGTGCTTGTTCCCACAGCGCCGGTGCGCTGCAACTCGGTTAGGATGGAGTTCCGTGGTCGATCACCAGAACAGACTCCAGTCTCGCTCCCAGACACGCGGCGGCTCCTCGCCGACCAAGCACATCTTCGTCACCGGGGGTGTCGCGTCGTCTCTGGGTAAGGGTCTGACGGCATCCTCGCTCGGGCGCCTCCTGCGCTCCCGCGGCCTCCGGGTCACCATGCAGAAGCTCGACCCGTACCTCAACGTGGACCCGGGCACCATGAACCCGTTCCAGCACGGCGAGGTCTTCGTCACCGAGGACGGTGCCGAGACGGACCTGGACATCGGCCACTACGAGCGGTTCCTCGACGTGGAGCTCCCGGCGTCGTCGAACGTCACCACGGGCCAGGTCTACTCGCAGGTCATCGCGAAGGAGCGCCGCGGCGAGTACCTGGGCGACACGGTGCAGGTGATCCCCCACATCACGGACGAGATCAAGTCGCGCATGCGCGCCGAGGCCGGCGACGACGTGGACGTGATCATCACCGAGATCGGCGGCACGGTGGGCGACATCGAGTCGCAGCCGTTCCTCGAGTCCGCGCGTCAGGTGCGGCACGAGCTGGGCCGCGACAACGTCTTCTTCCTCCACGTGTCCCTCGTGCCGTACATCGGCCCGTCGGGCGAGCTGAAGACCAAGCCGACGCAGCACTCCGTGGCCGCGCTCCGCTCGATCGGCATCCAGCCCGACGCGATCGTGCTCCGCGCGGACCGTGAGGTCCCGGAGCCCGTCAAGCGCAAGATCGCACTCATGTGCGACGTCGACAACGAGGCCGTCGTCAACGCCGTCGACGCGCCGAGCATCTACGACATCCCGCGCGTGCTGCACTCCGAGGGCCTGGACGCCTACGTGGTGCGCCGCCTCGGGGTGCCGTTCCACGACGTGGACTGGGACGGCTGGGCGCAGCTCCTCGAGCGCGTGCACGAGCCCGAGCACAACGTCGAGGTCGCGCTCGTCGGCAAGTACATCGACCTCCCCGACGCGTACCTGTCGGTCACCGAGGCGCTGCGCGCCGGCGGTTTCGCGAACGACACCAAGGTCGCGATCCGCTGGGTCGCCGCCGACGACTGCAAGACCCCCGAGGGCGCCCAGCGCTCCCTGGAGGGCGTGGACGCGGTGCTCGTGCCCGGCGGCTTCGGCGTGCGCGGCATCGACGGCAAGGTCGGCGCGCTGCGCTGGTCCCGCGAGAACCTGGTGCCGACGCTCGGCATCTGCCTCGGCCTGCAGTCCATGGTGATCGAGTACGCGCGCAACGTGCTGGGCTGGGTGGACGCCTCGTCCACCGAGTTCCACCCCGAGTCGGAGCACCCGGTCGTGGCCACCATGGCCGAGCAGCTCGCGATCGTGGGCGGCGAGGGCGACCTCGGCGGCACCATGCGGCTCGGCTCGTACGAGGCCCAGCTGGCTCCCGGTTCCGTGGCGGCCAAGACCTACGGGACCGAGCGCGTCTCCGAGCGGCACCGTCACCGCTACGAGGTGAACAACTCCTTCCGGCCCGCGCTCGAGGAGGCCGGCCTGGTCATCTCCGGCACGTCGCCCGACTCGTCCCTCGTGGAGTTCGTCGAGCTCCCGGCCGAGACGCACCCGTACTACGTGTCGACGCAGGCGCACCCCGAGTTCAAGTCGCGCCCCACGCGTGCGCACCCGCTGTTCGCGGGCCTCATCGCGGCCGCTCTCGAGCGCCAGGCCGCCTGACGGTGGGAGAGCAGCCGATCCCCGCCGCGGGTGCGGTGGCGCCGGTCGAGAGTGCGGCCGCCGAGATGGCGCCGGTCGAGACCGTGCCGGTCGAGAGCGCGGCCGCCGAGACCCAGCCGGAGGAGTCGCCCCAGGTGGCGGCGAAGGCCACCGGCGAGGTGCCCGTGCAGGTGGCAGCGGAGACGTCGCGCCCCGAGCCGGCGCCACGGCCGCGGCGCGGGTCGATCGTCGACACGATCGCCCGCCGCCCGTCCCGCCGCCTCGCCGTGCCCTTCCAGGGCCGCATCGTCGACATCGTCACCGACGAGGTCGACCTCGGCACCGCGGGCGTGGTGCGCCGGGAGTACGTGTCGCACCCCGGCGCGGTCGCCGTCGTGGCGCTCGACGACCAGGACCGCGTCCTCCTCGTGCGTCAGTACCGCCACCCCGTCGGCGCCGTCCTGTGGGAGCTGCCCGCCGGCCTCCTGGATGTCGACGGCGAGGAGCCGCACGTCGCGGCGGCGCGCGAGCTGGCCGAGGAGGCCGACGTCGTCGGCGCCACCTGGCACGTCCTCGCCGACCTCCTGCCCACTCCCGGCGGCAGCAACGAGGCGCTCCGCGTGTACCTGGCCCGCGACCTGGCCCCCGTGCCCGACGACGAGCGTCACGTGCGCGAGGCCGAGGAGGCCGAGATGGTCGTGGTCCCCGTGCCGCTGGAGGAGGCCGTGCAGCTCGCGCTCGCCGGCAAGCTGCACAACGCCGCCGCGGTGACCGGCATCCTCGCCGCAGCCATCGGCCAGGCATCGTCGTGGACGACGCTCCGGCCGGTCGACGCCCACTGGGGCTTCCGGCGCCGGTGACGTCCCCGCGCCGCTGTCCTCGCCGGACAGCGGCGTGGCCCGGGAGCGAGCGTGGGCGGCAGGCGCTACGGTGTGGCCCGCAGACAAACTCCCGGAAATGGGGCAGACGTGGCGGACGACAACGACCGGACGACGGAACGGATCGAGCGGCCACGGGTCGCGGGCCAGCCGCGCGGCCGCGCGGAGGCCGAGGCGGTCCAGGAGGCCAGGTCGGGCGACCGCTTCCGCTGGCGCACGCTGCTCACGGCGCTGGTCGGGACGGTCGCCGGCCTGCTGCTCGTGATCGCCGTCGGGCTGGGGGTGCTGTGGGCCTTCCGGGACCAGATCACCACGGCGCTCAACCCGTTCGCCACCGAGACGATCGACCGCTCGACGCCGCCGGTGCTGCTCAGCATCAAGGACCTGGCGCGCTTCGTCGCCGCGGAGGGCAACTACGAGGTGGTGGTGGACCTCGAGGAGGACACCCGCTTCGTGCCCGACTGGCTCGCCGGTGAGCGCACGCTGTTCATCGCGCACGGGTCGGTCGACGCGTACGTCGACTTCCGGGAGCTCACCGAGGACGACATCACGGTCTCCGAGGACGGCACCGCCGTCGAGCTGGTGCTGCCGCGTCCGGAGCTGGCGGAGCCGCGCCTCGACCTGGAGCGGAGCCGGGCCATCTCGCAGGAGCGCGGCCTCATCAACCGCCTGAACGACTTCTTCGCCGGCGACGACGACTCCCGCCAGCAGGTGCTCGCCAAGGCCGAGGAGATGCTCGGCGAGGCCGCCGGCTCCAGCGACCTGGAGGAGCGGGCCGAGGAGAACACGCGCAAGACGCTCGTGGGGATGCTGACGTCGCTCGGGTTCGAGACGGTCACCGTGACCTACGAGGGTGACGGGATCGCCCCGGGCGACTGACGCCGCCGTCTGGCGGGGCGCCGAAACCGGGTGAACTCGCGCGGATCACCGGCGTGCCGAGGCACCGGAGGCGGTCGCGTCATTTCGGTGCTATGCAGTTCCGCTAGTCTTCGCGCGTGACAGATTCCGACGTGCTCCCCAACGTGTCCTCCCTGCCCGCGTGGCTCGTCCCGTCCGTCTATCTGAACTGGACGGACGACTGGCTGCGCGAGTCCGTGGCGATCGCCACCCGTAGCCCCGAGCACCGCCTGCCGGGCGGGCCCGACGGCCCGCAGCGTGGTGACGTCGTCGTCACCGTCGTGGGCGCCGAGCCCGGCATCGTCGCCGCGGTCGAGCTCATGGGCACCTCGAAGGGTGAGGACTGGGTCTCGGACGAGCTGTTCGGCCCCGACCGCCCGGTCATCTGGGACGACCTCTTCACCGGTGCCACCGCCTACTCCCGATCGTCCGGCTGGCTGCCGCAGGAGCACGCGCGCCTCGTGCTCGACGGCATCGCGCACCAGTTCAAGCACGGCTCCACCGGCACGCTCGAGGCCGGCGAGTGCGAGACCGGCCCGCTGTCGCCCAACCTGCACGCGCTGCGCCTGCTGTCGCACCGCCAGATCGCGGGCTGGGACCTGCGTCGCGAGGAGCGCTGCGCCACGTGCGAGCGGTTCGTCGACGTCTCCACCCTCATGGCGCACGACGACGGCGCCGTGCGCGCCGCGCTCGAGGGCGTCACCGAGCGTTCGCTCCAGCAGCTGATCAGCGACACGTACCTGATCTGCGCACCCTGCCACGAGCTGCTCCACCCGCACTCGGTCGCCTCGCAGCGCGCCCGGATGCGTCCGCAGTGCCCCGCCTGCGGCGCCCGCGGCAACACCAAGCGCATCGTCTGGGGCATGAAGATGGGCGACGTGCCCATGGAGCCCGAGGTCGTCTACGGGGGCTTCGACGTACCCGTGCCGACGCCCGAGTGGTACTGCCCCGAGTGTCACGCGAACTTCGCCACGGGGGCCGTCGCCTCGCGTGCGCTGGGTGACCGTCCGGCCGACGTCGTCGCCGACGTCTGGCAGCCGGAGATCTGACCTCCCCCTCCCGCTGTGGGTATGGCTGTGGCGTGAATTCCGCACGGAGTTCACGCCACAGCCATACCCACAGCGGTCTCTGCGCGGTCAGGTCCCCAGGCGGTCCAGCTCCGTCAGCGCCGCGCCGAGCGCGTCGATCGACCCGGCCGTGATCGGGTCCAGCACGAGCTGGACCTCGTCGATCCCCGCCGCCGCGTAACCGGCGAGACCCGCCGCGATCTCCGCCGGCGAGCCGGTGAGCGCGGGCACCTCCATGGCGGGGTCGACGTCGCCCATGACCCGGCCGGTGCCGCCCGGCAGCCGCACGAGCACGGCGACGGTGCGCGCCACGTCACTTGGCGCGCGTCCGGCGGCGACGACGGCGTCGTCCACGACGGCCCGGAGCGGCGCCACACCCTCCGGCACGTTCCCCGTGTCCGAGTACCAGGCGTTCCAGGCGTCGGCCGTCGGCGCGGTGATCCGGAGCATGCGGGGGCCCGTCGAGCCCACGAGGACGGGCGGGCCGCCCGGCGTCGGGCCCAGGGGGACCAGCTCGCACTCGCGGGCCTGGTAGAACTGCCCGTCGAAGTCGATCGCCCCGTCGCGCAGGAGGGTCGTCACGATCGTGTACGCCTCCTCGAACCGGGCCACGCGGCGGTCGAACGGCAGCCCGTACGCCCGGAACTCCACCTCGTTCCAGCCGGCGCCCAGGCCGAGCACGAAGCGGCCGCCGCTGATCTCGTCGAGCGTCGCGGCCTCCTTGGCGAGCACCGCCGGGTTCCGGTAGGCCGTGCAGGCCACGAGCGGGCCGAGCGTGACCCGGGTGGTGACGGCGGCGAGGGCCGCGAGCTGGCTCCAGGCCTCCCAGGGGCCCCGCGTGGAGCCGTCGGCGAACCGGTAGAGCAGGTGGTCGCCCACCCACAGGGAGTCGAGGCCGACGTCCTCGGCGCGCCGGGCAAGGTCGAGCACCTCGGCCCAGCGCACATGGCGCTCCACCTCGGGGAGCTGGACGCCGACGCGCAGCGGGCGGCCGGGGGAGGCGGGCAGGCGGTGATAGCGGGAGGTCATGCACCGATCTTGGCACCGGGGTGCGCGAGGATATGACCGACGCCCGACCGAGCGGCAGGAGCAGCGTGGAGCTCACGGCAACAGTGGTGGGAGGCGGCCTCGCCGGCCTCGCCTCGGCGATCTCGCTCGCCCAGGCGGGCTGGCGCACGACGGTCCTCGAGCGCTCGCCCGACCTGGGGGAGGTGGGCGCGGGCGTCGCGATGTCGCGCAACGCCGAGGCCGCGTTCCGCACTCTGGGGTTCGGGGACGACGACGTCGCGCGGCTGGGCCCGGCGACCTGGGCCGGCGGCACCTGGGACCTGCACGGTGGCGAGATCCTGCGGATCCCGGGGACACCTGAGGTGCGGCGGGCGGTCGGGGTGCGGGGGGTGCACCGCCGTCGGCTGCACGGGGCGTTGCTCGAGGCCGCGCTCGCGACGGGCGTGGAGCTCGTGACCAGCGCCCGGGTGACGCACGTGGAGACGGGCGCCCCGGGCGGCGCCCCGGCGGTGGTGGGTGCGGGCTCCGAGCGGTGGGAGTCCGACCTGGTGGTGGGGGCCGACGGCGTCCGCAGCGCCGTCCGGGCCGCCGTGTTCCCCGCGAGCCGCCCGGTGTACAGCGGCTACTCGAGCTGGCGGGCGGTCGTGCCCCAGGCCGCTCCCGACGAGTTCCTGCGGCAGGTCTGGGGGCCGCACGCCGAGTTCGGCGTGATGCCCCTGGGCGAGGCCGAGACGTACTGGTACGGCTACGTGCGGCTCTCCGAGCGAACGGTGCTCGACGACGAGCTCGCCGCTGCCCGCGAACGCTTCGCCGGATGGGCTCCGCCGGTCCGCGACCTCGTGGACGCCACGCCCGCTTCCGCCGTGATGCGTCACGACGTGCACTATCTGCCCGGCGGGCTGCCCCGGTACGTCGTCGGGCGGCTGGTCATGGTGGGCGACGCCGCGCACGCGACCCTGCCCACCATGGGGCAGGGGGCGGCGACGGCGCTCGAGGACGGGGTGAGTGTGGGGCGGCTGGTGGGCGCGCGCGTGCGGGCGGGCGAAGACCTGTCCGCTGCGCTGACCGCGTTCGACGCGGCGCGTCGGCCCCGCTGCCGGGCCATCGGGCGGGCGTCGCTGCAGTCCGGCCGGTTCGGGTCGCACCTGGGGCCCCGGTGGCAGGGTGCGCGCAACGCGCTGATGCGGCTGACGCCGCCGTCGCTGCTGATCCGGGGCGCGGACGCGGTGATGGGCTGGACGCCGCCGGACTGATGCCGGCGGCGTCCGGCCGGCTTACTCGGCGGCGGGTTCGGCCTTGGCCTTGGCCGCGGGTTCGGCTGCGGCGGGTTCGGCCTCGGCGGGTTCAGCCTTGGCCTTGGGCTCGTCGGCATCGGCATCGACGTCGGCCGGCGCGGGCTCGGCGGCCTCCGCCTGAGCGGCCCGGCGGCGATGTACCAGGAACAGGGTCAGCCCGAGCAGGACCACCACGCCGGAGGCCACCACGTTGGCGGGCAGGCCGAGGTAGCGGTCGCTGGTGGGGTCGATGCGGAGCAGCTCGAGCCAGGCGCGGCCCAGGCCGTACCAGACGAGGTAGAGGGCGAACAGACGGCCGTGCCGCAGGTCGAACCGGCGGTCCAGGGCGATCAGGAGCGCGGCCCCCACGAGGTTCCACAGCATCTCGTACAGGAACAGCGGATGGAACAGTGTCCCTTCGGGCGTGCCCGCGGGGTACATGCCGGCCGCCGGGTCGATCTGCAGACCCCAGGGGAGCGTCGTCGGGTTCCCGAAGAGCTCGTGGTTCCAGTAGTTGCCCATGCGGCCGATCGCCTGCGCCACGAGCATGCCGGGAGCGAGCGCGTCCGCGAAGGTCCAGAACCCGATCCCGGTCTGGCGGCAGCCGATCCACGCGCCGACGGCGCCGCCGATCAGGGACCCGTACAGCGCGTTGCCGCCGTCCCAGATCCGTACGACGTCGAACAGGTCGGCGCCCGGGTAGAAGTAGTCGCCGGTGTGGGTGAGCACGTGGTAGATCCGCGCGCCCACGATGCCGAGGGGCACCGCCCAGAGGACGACGTCCATGACGGCGCCCTCGGGCGCGCCACGGCGGGTGAGGCGCCGGTCGGTGATGACGGTGGCCGCTGCGATGCCCGCGAGGAGCCAGAGCGCGTAGATGTGGATCGTCAGGGGGCCGAGATGGATGGCGTTCCAGTCCAGCGGAGGGCTGGGGATCGCGGTGGAGAGCACGGCGGATGCCTCTCGTGAGGTCGCGGGTCGCGGTCGCGCGCCGACCGCCGTCGACACCCTAGACCGCCGGGCAAGGTACTGCGGAACAGTCTGACCCATGCGGTGCAGATCTGCACAGGCGATGCAGATCTGCACCACCCGGTCTACGCTGGTTCCATGGACCTGGCAGAGCGTGTGTCCGCACTACGCCGCATCAACCGGTTGAGCGCCCGTGAGCTTGCGGCGCTCGCAGGCGTGGCCCCCACCACGATCAACCGGATCGAGGCCGGGAAGGTCAGCCCGTCGTTCGACCTCGCTCAGACCATCCTCATGGTCCTCGGGGAGCCTGTCTCGGTGGGCGCCACAGCCGACCGCGCCGCGATCGCCGCCGCCCGCGCCGCCGTGGACCCGGAGTCGGGCATGGTGGTGACGCGCGCGGCCGAGGCGTGGCTCGACCGGTGGGCGAGGCTGGGCCTGGTCACCGAGGACTACACGGTTGCGCCCGGTCGCGAGGCGGACCTGTTGTTCCGGGCGTCCACGGTGGCCCGCCTCGCCCGGCGGGAGGGTGCGGTCGACTGCCTTCCCACCACGGACTGGCGGTCCGTAGCGCGCCGGATGGCCGACGGGGAGGTCGAGTATGCCCTCACCGGGGACGCCGCCGCGAACCTCTACCTGGACAGCGCCGCGGAGCAGTGGCCGGTCTTCTACGTGGAGGACCTGGACATCGCGATCGACGTGACAGAGCTCGAGCCGCGCCGCAGTGGCACGTACGGGAACCGGATCACGCTCATTCCGTTCGACGGCGTGTGCGAGGTGGGCCGCATCGAGCTCGACGGGGTGACGGTGGCGGACGAGAACCAGGTGGTCATCGACTGCTACGGGGGGACAGGGCGCATGGCGGAGCAAGCAGACGCACTGATGAGCGGGGAGACGCTGTGATCGGGGGCGACGTGACTGCGCGGGAGCCGGTCGGCGATGTCGAATGGAGCCGCCGGGCCATCATCAGCGTGGTCACGCTGCTCGAGGAGCACGCTCCCTCGCTGACGCTTGTCGGTGGACATGCCGTTGCGCTGCGCACTGCCGACCTCGACGTGTCGCCTGGGCCGACGGGCGACGGTGACCTCGGTGTCACGCCCAGCCTTGTGCCCGCGTCCCCCAGCCTCGACGCACTGCTCACCGGAGCGGGCTTCAAGCACCGGATCGCGTCACGACCGGGGCTCTGGGGCCGCACGTCGTACGTGGACCGGAACGGCCGGTGGCAGTATCGGGAAAAGATCGACCTGCTGACGGGCAAGGCCATCTCCGGCGCGGTCGGCAAGGCCCGACGCGGTGTACCGCTCCTACGCGAGGATCACGGTGCCCTGAGTGTCGCTAACGCGCCGGGCCTCGAGCTGTCCGCCTTCGACCGCAGTGCGATGAGGGTCCACGACCTCGCAGACCCGGGATTGACGGTGGATCTCCAGGTGGCGGGCGTGCCTGCGCTGCTCTGCGCCAAGTCGTACAAGATCGGTGAACGGCTCGGGGGGCCTCGCGACCACACGGTTCGTGACAAGGACTACGGCGACCTCTGGTGTCTCATGGCTTCGATGAAGCCGGAAGCCGCAGCGGGTGTCTTCGACGAGTACTCCGAGCACGACGAGATCGGAGCGAGCGTGCGGCTCGGCATGCAGTACCTGACGGGGCTCATCCACGACCAGGTGACAGTCCTGCGGCTCGTCCGGTACTACGAGGACGTCGCCGACCCCGCCCGCATCACCGCGGTTCTCGGCCGGTGGAGGTCGGTCTTCGGCTGACCGTCAGCGCGTACGCGTCGTCAGCACCACGCGCGTGGTGCCCGCGATGAGCAGCGCCGCGCCCAGCATGTGCAGGGCCACGAGCAGGATCGGCAGCCCCGTGAAGTACTGCACGTAGCCGATCGCACCCTGGAGCAGAGTGATCCCGAGCAGCACCCACGCGGAGCGCCGTACCGGCGCGAGGTCGAGGCCCGGGCCGGCCGCGGCCCGCGGCCGCACCGCCACGAGAAGCGCGACCAGCGCCACCAGGAACGCCCACACGGAGGCGGCGTGCCACTTCGACATCAGGGCCGGGTCCACCGTGAAGCGGTAGCCCACCTCCGCGTCGCCCGAGTGCGGACCCGCGCCGGTGGTGATCACGCCGAGGACCACAACGACGACGGTCAGGCCCGCGAGCGCCCATGCGAGGGCCCGCACCCGCGGCCCGACCAGCGGCACCGCGGCGCCATCGCCCTCGGGCCAGCGGTGCACCAGGTAGAGCGAGATGGCCACGAGCAGGCCCGACAGGATGAAGTGCAGCGACACCAGGCCCGGGTGCAGGTCCAGGTGCACGAGGATCCCGCCGAGCAGCGCCTGCACCGCGACGAGGACGAGGGGCACGAACCCGAGCCGGCGGAACGCCAGCGACCGGCCCGGTGCCGTCCAGAGCAGCACCGCGACCGCCAGGGCGAAGAACGAGACCACTCCGGTCAGCGTCCGGTTCCCGAACTCGATGTACTGGTGGTAGCTCGTCTCGGGGTGGATCACGGCGGTGAACTGCCCGGGCTCGCAGTACGGCCACGTGGAGCAGCCCAGCCCCGACTCGGTGAGGCGTACCGCGCCGCCGGTCACGATGATGCCGATCTGCGCCACCAGGTTGGCGATCAGGGCCGCCGGGGTCCAGCGCCGGAGGGGCGCGAGGCGGTCGGTGGTGGGTCCGGCAAGGGCGGCGCTCGCAGTCACGCCCTCCACGGTAGTGCCCGACGCCGGTCGCTCGCCCCGGGCGAGCACCTCACCAGGTGTGATTCTCGCCCGGGTAGCAGCCCTCCGAACACGGGGTGGCCGTGCGGCCCGCGCCCGGGTCAGTGCCAGCGGAACAGCTTGCCCGCACCCCAGCCGAGGGCGGCCGTCCAGCCCAGCAGCACCACGACGGAGAACGGTGGCACCGCGCCGTCGAGCAGCGCCCCGCGCATTGCCTCGCCGAGCGCCCCCGACGGGAGCAGCACCGCGAGGTGCGCGAGCGGCGCCGCCAGGTCTCCGGCGGGCAGGAGCACGCCGCCACCGACGAGCAGCAGCACGAGCAGGAGGTTGGCCACCGCGAGCACGCCCTCGGCTCGCAGCGTTCCCGCCAGCAGCAGGGCGAGGGCGGTGAACGCCGCCGTGCCGAGGAGCGTCACGCCCACGACGGCCGGGAGCCCGGCGAGCGCCGGCCGCCACCCGAGGGCGAGCGCCACGCCGGCGATGACCACGACCTGCACCACCTCGACGGCGAGGACCCCCAGCACCTTGCCGGCGAGGAGGCCGCTGCGGCCGAGCGGGGTGGTGGCGAGGAGGCGCAGCACGCCGTTGCGCCGGTCGAACGCCGTGGCGATCGCCTGGGACGTGAACGCCGTGGACATCACGGCGAGCGCCAGCACGCCGGGGGTCACGAAGTCGACGCGCGACCAGCCCTGCGTGTCCAGGTCGAGGAACGACGTGCGGACCAGCCCCACCAGCACGAGCACCGGCAGCACGATCGTGACGAGCAGCTGCTCGCCGTTGCGGAGGATCGCGCGGGTCTCGAACGAGGCCTGGGCGGTGACGCGCCGCCAGGCGGGCGCGGCGAGGTCCGACGCCGGGGCCTCGCCCGGGTGCACCGTCCCGGGCTGCGTGGTGGTCATCGCAGGTGCCTTCCGGTGAGGTCGAGGAACACGTCCTCCAGGGTGCGGCCGGTGCCCCGGCCGGTGGTCAGCGACCGGGCGAGGACCCCCTGGTCGGCGAGCCACGCGGCGACGGTTGCCACGGCACGCGGGTCGACGGGGCCGGTGACCGTGTACGTACCGTCCGCCCCGGCGACCACCGCCCAGGGTGAGGTGGTCGCGGAGGCCGCGCGACAGCCGTCGGGCAGCGTGCTTCGCGGTGGGGCCGTGCCGCCTGGGAGGCCATGACCGGCAGGGAGGCTCGGACCAGTTGGGAGGCTCGCGAGCGCCTTGACCAGTGGCTCCGTCTCCAGTCCGGGCGTGGCCTCGACGCGGACCGTCGCGGGGGCGTCGCCGGCGGACGGCCCGTCGGCGAGGAGGTCGGCGACCGAGCCGGACGCGATGACGCGGCCGTGGTCCACGACGTGGACCAGGTCGGCGAGGTCCTGCGCCTCGTCCATGAGGTGGGTGGTGAGGACGATGGTGACGCCGTCGGACCGGAGCTCGCGCACGAGGTCCCAGACCGCGCGGCGGCTCTGCGGGTCCATGCCGGCGCTGGGCTCGTCGAGGAACACGACCTCCGGGCGCCCCACCACGGCTGCCGCGAGGGCGAGGCGCTGGCTCTGGCCGCCGGACAGGCGGCGCACGGTGGTGCGGGCGAACGAGTCGAGACCGAGGCGCGCCGACAGCTCGGCGACGTCGCGCGGACGGGCGTACATGGCGGCGACGTGCCGCAGCATCTCGAGGGCGCGCACGCCGGTGGGCAGGCCGCCGTCCTGCAGCATGACGCCCACGCGGGGCCGGAGGCGGCGGGCGTCGGCGACAGGGTCGAGGCCCAGCACGCGGACCGAACCGGCGTCGGGGGTGCGCAGGCCCTCGCAGCACTCGACGGTGGTGGTCTTGCCGGCGCCGTTGGGGCCGAGCACCGCGGTCACCGCGCCCGGACGAGCCACGAGGTCGAGGTGGTCGACGACGGCCCGGCCGTCGTAGCGCTTGACGAGGCCGCGCACCTCGAGCGCGGGGGAGGCAGGCACCGTGCCATCGTAGGCGCGAGGGCGCGCCCGCCCTGGTGGGCCGCCGCCCGGACGGGTGTGATCTTGTGCAGATCGGGCCTGTGTGAGGCTCGCCTTCCTTGCGCATCGGGAATTAGGGAACAAGGATGTTCCTTAAACCGACGGAGTCCTGGTGCGTACTGCTGCCCGGGTCTCGTCCAGGACCCGGCGCACGCCGGCAGGCACGAGGGGAGGACCGATGGCGACCACGACCGAGACCACGACGGCGCTCGCGCCTGCCGCCTCGCCGACCCTC
Source organism: Antribacter sp. NEAU-D49 (assembly GCF_057158775.1). Classification (NCBI taxonomy): domain Bacteria; kingdom Bacillati; phylum Actinomycetota; class Actinomycetes; order Micrococcales; family Promicromonosporaceae; genus Antribacter; species Antribacter sp. NEAU-D49. The sequence goes on from NZ_JBXTSN010000006.1 coordinate 25,781, forward strand.
GCTGCCCACACGCTCGTGCACCCCACCGAGACCGACGGCACCACCCGCCGCCGCGTGCTGCAGCTCGTCGCGAGCGACGGCCCGGTCAGCGCCGCCGACCTGGCGCACGAGCTGGGGCTCACCGCCCCGGCCGTCCGCCGTCACCTGGGCCTCCTCGAGGAGGAGGGCAAGATCTCCGTCCACGAGTCCCACGCGGGCGGCCCTGCCCGCCGCGGACGCCCCGCCCGCCGGTACGTCGTGACGTCCGGCGGCCAGTCGGAGCTGTCGGGCGGCTACCAGGAGATCGCCGGCCAGGTGCTGCGGTTCCTGCGCGACAACGCGGGTCCTGACGCGGTCGCGGCCTTCGCGGCCGAGCGGTACGACGCGGTGGTGCGGCGCTACGAGCCGCGACTGACCGCGACGGACCCGGCGGGCCGGGCCGAGCAGCTCGCCGGCCTGCTGTCCGCCGACGGCTACGCGGCCTCCGTCCGGCCCCTGCCGGCGCCCGTCACCCGTGCCGGAGTGGTACCCGGCGTCCAGCTGTGCCAGGGGCACTGCCCCGTGCAGCACGTCGCGGAGGAGTTCACCGAGCTGTGCGAGGCGGAGGCCCAGGCCTTCTCCCGGCTGCTCGGCTCCCACGTGCAGCGGCTGGCAACCATCGCGGGCGGCGCGCACGCCTGCACCACGAACATCCCGGTCCGGCCCCCGGCCGGGCACCTGCCTACCACCACCGAAGGAACGAGATGACTGCAGAGACCCAGGCTGCGCCTGAGCAGCGCTCCGACGAGGAGATCATCGCGAGCATCGGCTCGTACGAGTACGGCTGGCACGACAGCGACGCCGCGGGCATGTCCGCGAAGCGTGGTCTGTCCGAGGAGGTCGTCCGGAACATCTCCACGCTCAAGAGCGAGCCCGAGTGGATGCTGAACCAGCGCCTCAAGGCGCTGCGCCTGTTCGGCAAGAAGCCCATGCCCAGCTGGGGCGCGGACCTCTCCGGCATCGACTTCGACAACATCAAGTACTTCGTGCGCTCCACGGAGCAGCAGGCCACCAGCTGGGAGGACCTGCCCGAGGACATCCGCAACACGTACGACAAGCTCGGCATCCCGGAGGCGGAGAAGCAGCGCCTCGTCGCGGGCGTCGCCGCCCAGTACGAGTCGGAGGTCGTCTACCACCAGATCCGCGAGGACCTGGAGGAGCAGGGCGTCATCTTCGTCGACACCGACACGGGTCTGCGCGAGTACCCGGAGCTCTTCCAGGAGTACTTCGGCACCGTCATCCCGGCCGGCGACAACAAGTTCTCCGCGCTGAACACCGCCGTGTGGTCGGGCGGCTCGTTCGTCTACGTGCCGCCGGGCGTGCACGTCGAGATCCCGCTGCAGGCCTACTTCCGCATCAACACGGAGAACATGGGCCAGTTCGAGCGCACGCTGATCATCGCCGACGAGGGCTCGTACGTGCACTACGTCGAGGGCTGCACGGCGCCGATTTACAGCTCCGACTCGCTGCACTCCGCCGTGGTCGAGATCATCGTGAAGAAGAACGCCCGCGTGCGCTACACGACGATCCAGAACTGGTCGAACAACGTGTACAACCTGGTGACCAAGCGCGCCACGGCCGCCGAGGGCGCCACCATGGAGTGGGTCGACGGCAACATCGGCTCGAAGGTCACCATGAAGTACCCGGCGATCTACCTGCTGGGCGAGCACGCCAAGGGCGAGACGCTGTCCATCGCCTTCGCCGGCGAGGGCCAGCACCAGGACGCCGGCGCCAAGATGGTGCACGCCGCCCCGAACACGTCGTCGTCCATCATCTCCAAGTCCGTCGCGCGCGGCGGTGGCCGCACGTCGTACCGCGGCCTGGTGCAGGTGCTCGAGGGTGCCCACCGCTCTGCGTCCAACGTGCTGTGCGACGCGCTGCTGGTCGACCAGATCTCCCGGTCCGACACGTACCCGTACGTCGACGTCCGCGAGGACGACGTGTCGATGGGCCACGAGGCCACGGTCTCCCGCGTGAGCGAGGACCAGCTGTTCTACCTGATGTCCCGAGGCATGGAGCAGGACGAGGCCATGGCGATGATCGTGCGCGGGTTCGTGGAGCCCATCGCGCGCGAGCTCCCCATGGAGTACGCCCTCGAGCTGAACCGCCTCATCGAGCTGCAGATGGAAGGGTCCGTCGGCTGATGGCCGTTACTACCGATCACACGCGCGCCGTCGCCGACGGCGCCCACTCGCACTCGTTCGGTACCGGTGCGGTGCCCCAGGGGTCGCGCGCCGAGCGGCTGACGTCGTTCGAGCTCGCCGACATCCCCGTGCCCTCCGGCCGCGAGGAGGAGTGGCGCTTCTCCCCGGTCGCGCGCCTCCAGCCGCTGTTCGCGGAGACCCTGGCCGCCTCGGGCGTCCAGGTCACCGTGAGCGCGGCCCCCGAGGTCACGGTCGAGACCGTCGGGCGCGACGACGCCCGCCTGGGCACCGCCGGCAAGCCGGGCGACCGCACGGCCCTCACCGCGTGGAACGCCTTCACCGAGGCCACCGTCGTGACGGTGCCGGCCGAGGCCGTCGCGTCCGACGTGACGTCCGTGCGCATCTCCGGCGTGTCCGGCGAGGCCACCGCCGCGCACGTCCTCGTGCGCGCCGAGCGCCACTCGCAGGCCGTGGTGGTCCTCGACCACGACGGCGTCGCCACCGTGTCCGAGACCGTCGAGATCGTGGTCGAGGACGGGGCGCACCTCACGGTCGTCACCGTCCAGGACTGGTCCGACGGCGCCGTGCACGCCTCCTCGCACCGCGCCCGCCTGGGCCGCGACGCCAAGCTCAAGCACGTCGTGGTGACGTTCGGCGGCGACGTCGTGCGCATCACGCCGGACGCCGAGTTCACGGCCGAGGGTGGCGAGGTCGAGATGGTGGGCCTCTACTTCGCGGACGCCGACCAGCACCAGGAGCACCGCCTCTTCGTGGACCACGCCGTGCCGTCGTGCCGCTCGCGCGTCACGTACAAGGGCGCGCTGCAGGGCCAGGGCGCCCACGTGGTGTGGGTGGGCGACGTGCTCATCCGCGCCGAGGCCGAGGGCACCGACACGTACGAGCTCAACCGCAACCTCGTCCTCACGGACGGCGCGCGCGCGGACTCCGTGCCGAACCTCGAGATCCAGACCGGCGAGATCGAGGGCGCGGGCCACGCGTCCGCGACCGGCCGGTTCGACGACGAGCAGCTGTTCTACCTGATGGCCCGGGGCATCCCCGAGGTCGAGGCCCGTCGCCTGGTGGTGCGCGGCTTCTTCGCCGAGCTCATCGGTGAGATCGGCGTGCCGTCGGTCGAGGAGCGTCTGCTCGCCTCCATCGAGGCCGAGCTCGAGAAGTCCATGAGCGTCATCACGGGCGCGCCCGCCGAGGCGGCCGAGGTCACCGCGTGACCGCGCAGCTGGCGTGCATGACCTCAGACCTGGGACCGGAGGAGGCCATGCTCGTCGAGCTCGACGGCCCCGACGGCGCCCCGGTCGCGGTGTCGGTCATCCGCGACGCGGACGGCGAGTTCCACGCGATCTCTGACGTCTGCTCCCACGGCGCCGTCTCCCTGTCGGACGGGGAGGTGGAGGGCTGCCTCGTCGAGTGCTGGCTCCACGGCTCGCAGTTCGACGTCCGGACCGGCAAGCCCGTCCAGCTGCCCGCGGTGCGGCCCGTCCCGGTGTACCCGGTGACCGTCGACGGCGAGCGTGTGCTCGTCGACATCGACGTCACCGTCCCGGTGTCCTGAATCTTTCTGTGCAACTGAACCTGGAGAACTGAGCATGTCCACCCTCGAGATCCGCGACCTGCACGTCAGCGTCGAGACGAAGGAAGGCCCCAAGCCGATCCTGCGCGGCGTCGACCTCACCATCAACAGTGGTGAGACGCACGCCATCATGGGCCCCAACGGCTCGGGCAAGTCCACCCTCGCGTCGGCGCTCGCCGGCCACCCGAAGTACCAGGTCACGGCCGGCACCGTGACGCTCGACGGCGCCGACGTCCTCGCGATGAGCGTCGACGAGCGCGCCCGCGCCGGTCTCTTCCTCGCCATGCAGTACCCGGTCGAGGTGCCCGGCGTGTCCGTGGCGAACTTCCTCCGTACCGCCAAGACGGCGATCTCCGGCGAGGCCCCCGCTCTGCGCACGTGGGGCAAGGAGGTCAAGGGCGCGATGGAGAACCTGCGCATGGACCCGGCCTTCGCCGAGCGCTCTGTGAACGAGGGCTTCTCCGGCGGTGAGAAGAAGCGCCACGAGATCCTCCAGATGGAGCTCTTCAAGCCGCACTTCGCGATCCTCGACGAGACCGACTCCGGCCTCGACGTGGACGCCCTGCGCATCGTCTCCGAGGGCGTCAACCGCGCCAAGGAGACCACCGACGTGGGCGTGCTGCTGATCACGCACTACACGCGCATCCTCCGCTACATCAAGCCGGACTTCGTGCACGTGTTCGTCGACGGCCGCATCGCCGAGGAGGGTGGCCCCGAGCTGGCCGACCGCCTCGAGAACGAGGGCTACGACCGGTTCCTCGCCGCCAAGACGGCCTGAGACCGCTGAACCTGACGAGGGGACGACCATGACCATCGCGACCGCGCTCAGCGCGACCGAGCTCGCCGCCGTGCGGGCGGACTTCCCGCTGCTCGCGCGCACGGTCCGCGGCGGTCGTCCCCTCGTCTACCTCGACTCCGCGGCCACCTCCCAGAAGCCGCAGGTCGTGCTGGACGCCGAGGTGGACTTCTACGAGCAGCGCAACGCCGCGGTCCACCGTGGTGCGCACCAGCTCGCTGAGGAGGCCACCGAGGCGTTCGAGGACGCCCGCGCGGCGGTCGCCGCGTTCGTCGGGGCCGACGTCGGCGAGATCGTCTGGGCGGCGGGCGCCACGGCGGCGATCAACCTCGTCAGCGCCGCGATGCTGAACTCCACCCTCGACGCGGCCCTCGGCCGCGGGTCGGAGGCCGCGCGCCGGTTCGTGCTCGGCCCGGGCGACGAGATCGTGGTCACCGAGGCGGAGCATCACGCCAACCTCATCCCGTGGCAGGAGCTCAGCGCCCGGACGGGCGCCACGCTGCGCTGGCTGCGGGTGTCCGACGACGGCCGCCTGGACCTCTCCGACCTCGACGAGCTCGTGAACGAGCGCACCAAGGTGCTCGCGTTCGCGCACGTCTCCAACGTGACGGGGGCCGTGGCCCCGGTGGCGACGCTCGTGGCCGCCGCCCGGCGAGTGGGCGCGCTGACCGTGCTCGACGCGTGCCAGTCCGTGCCGCACCTGCCGGTGGATCTGCACGCGCTCGGCGTGGACTTCGCCGCGTTCTCCGGGCACAAGATGCTCGGCCCCACCGGCGTGGGCGCCCTGTACGGGCGGCGCGAGCTGCTCGAGGCCATGCCGCCGGCCACGACCGGCGGCTCGATGGTCGAGGTCGTCACTATGGAGCGCACCACGTTCGCCCCGCCGCCGCAGCGGTTCGAGGCCGGCACGCAGATGGTGGCGCAGGCCGTCGGCATGGGCGTGGCCGCGCAGTGGCTCGGCGAGCTCGGCATGGAGGCCGTCGCGGCCCACGAGGCCGAGCTGGCCGTCGAGATGCTGAAGATCGCGGAGATCCCGGGCGTCCGGGTCATCGGCCCTTCTACTGTGGGGGTGGGGCCGGACGGGCTGCCCGACCGGGTCGCCGCCGTGTCGTTCGTGGTGGACGGCGTCCACGCGCACGACGTGGGCCAGGTGCTCGACGACGCCGGCATCGCCGTGCGCGTGGGACACCACTGCGCGCAGCCGCTGCACCGCCGGTTCGGCGTGGCCGCGACCGCCCGCGCGTCCGCGTCCGTGTACACGACGGTCGAGGAGATCGTCGCCTTCCGGGAAGCGCTGGCGGGGGTCCGCGCGTTCTTCTCTGTGGACTGATTCTTGGTGAAAGGCACGACGTGAGCTCGCTCGAGCAGATGTACCAGCAGGTGATCCTGGACCACGCGAAGCATCCCGTGGGCCGGGGGCTGGCCGACGCGCCGTCCGGGCACCTCGCGGGGGAGTCGCACCAGGTCAACCCCACGTGCGGCGACGAGGTCACGCTCCGCGTGTCCGTCTCGCCCGGCGGGGTGGTCGACGCCGTGACCTGGGAGGGTCAGGGCTGCTCCATCTCGCAGGCGTCCGTGTCGGTGATGACGTCGCTCGTCACCGACGCCTCGCTCGCCGAGGTGGCTCGGCTCGACGCCCTGTTCCACGACCTGATGGGCTCGCGGGGCAAGGGCCTGGCCGACGACGCCGCGGAGGACGCCCTCGGCGACGCGACGGCCTTCACGGGCGTGTCGCAGTACCCCGCCCGCATCAAGTGCGCGCTGCTCGGCTGGGCAGCGCTCAAGGACTCCCTCGCGCGCAGCGGCGCCCTCGCAGCCGCGCAGGCCACCCATGACTGAGCACCACCCCGAACGAGGAGACAGCATGACCGAGGCGACCACCGGCTCCACGCCCACGACCGCCGCAGACGTCGAGGAAGCCATGCGCGACGTCATCGACCCCGAGCTCGGGATCAACGTCGTCGACCTGGGCCTCGTCTACGGCCTCACCGTGGACCAGAACAACCACGCCACCATCGACATGACGCTCACGTCCGCGGCCTGCCCGCTGACCGACGTGATCGAGGACCAGAGCGCGAGCGCGCTCGAAGGGATCGTCGACGGCTTCCGGATCAACTGGGTCTGGATGCCGCCGTGGGGTCCGGAGAAGATCACGGACGATGGCAAGGAGCAGCTGCGGATGCTGGGGTTCAACGTCTGAGGTTTTGGTGGGTCGGGCGGCAGGTCCCTGAACTGGGGAAATGCCGTCTGACCTGCTGATTCTCTGTTGGGTCCGTGGGACAGGAGTGGACTCGGATGGCCTCTCGGGGCCATCCATTCCCCCACAGTTCCCCCACGGGATCCAGGGCATTGTCGCAGGTCGGATCCTTGATCTGGGCCGTGCAGGGTGTGCCGTTCCCCCATGGGAGCCGGTGGGATACCTGACGGGTGGAGAGGACCACCCATGGCGCATTCCAACAAGCGAGTCTTCGGTGAGTTGGAGAAGCGCACGAGCCCCCGGACTGGCAAGGTCACCGGCTGGAGGGCGCGCTACACAGGGCCGGATACCGAACGGCATCCTCGGACGTTCGGCGACAAGATGGCCGCAGAGGCGTGGCTCAACGCGGAGCGGATCCTCATCGACCGGGGTGAGTGGAAGCCGCCGAAGGTGCGCGAGCGCGAGGCGCGGCTCGCCCAGCAGCGGGCGATCACGCTCGCGGAGTGGGCCGACCGGTCGGTGACCAACAAGAAGCTGCGGCCCTCGACCAGGCACCGGTACGAGCGGTCCCTGAACCAGAGGATCCTGCCGGAGCTGGGCGAGATCCCGCTCGCGGACCTGACCCGGCTCGACGTGGCGAACTGGTACACGCGGCTGGCTGCGACCGTGGCCGCAGAGGCGAAGGTCCGGAAGGCGAACGGGTACAAGGGCAACAGCGACGGGCGTGGGGTTCTGTTCTCCGCCTACCAGGTGCTGTCCTCGATCCTGAACGACGCTGTCGACCATGAGCTGCTGGACGCCTCGCCGGCCAAGGTGAAGCGCGGGTTGCAGTACGAGGCGATGCACGAGCCGGTGGTGCTCACCCCGGAGCAGATGTGGCGCCTGACGGAGCTGCTGCCCGACTACTTGCAGGCGATGGTGCCGCTGGCGGTGACGACGGGGCTGCGCAACGGTGAACTGCGGGCCTTGCAGCGGCAGCACCTGGACCTGGCCGATCCGGCCAGGGCTGTAGTCAAGGTGCGGGGCACGGCTGCGAACAACAAGGCAGCCGGCCGGTACGCGGAGATCGGCGAGCCCAAGACGAAGAAGTCGAAGCGCGACGTGCCGATCCCGTCGTTCGTGGTGCCGATCCTGCGGGCGCACCTGGAGAGGTTCTCCGAGCCAGGGGAGACGGGGATGGTCTTCCCGGCCAAGCGCGGCGGGGTGCTGTACGCGTCGGTCGTCGAGCGGAACTGGCAGGCGGTCCGCGTGCAGGTCGGGCTCGACGACCTGCACATCCACGACCTGCGGCACACCGCATTGACCTGGGCCGCTCGTTCCGGGGCGACGCTGGCGGAACTGATGGCGATCGCGGGGCACGCGAACCCGACCGTGGTGCTGCACTACCAGCACGTCGGGGACGAGGAGCGCCAGCACGCCATCGCGGAGAAGATCGGGGCGGCGTTCCAGGACGAGCTGGCCGAGCGGCGGCTGCGTCGGGAGAGCGCGGCGGGTGACGGGTCGGCGGATGTTCAGCTCGGGTGAGGTCCCGTGCGGACGAGAGAGGTCTGCAATCGACGTAGGGGGCACACCTGCGTGGTGAGGGCGGCCGAAGGCGCCGTCGGGACGGAGCGGGACGATGACTACTCGGACTCCGGAACGGGGAGGTCAGAAAAGCGCGCCGAGCGGACACCTGGTGTCCCTCGCCGAGGCCGCGCAGGACTTGAGTGTCTCGGTGAAGACGATCCGGCGGCGGATCGCTGAGGGGTCGGTCCGTGCCTACCGGATCGGACGCCTCATCAGGATCGACGCCGAGGAGTTGCGAGCGGCGCTGCTGGTGCCGGTATCGAACCGGCGATGAGCGGTGCGGCCACCTGGCCCGCGACCTCGAACGAGGTCGCGGGCCAGATCATGTCATGGTCGCCTCCCCGCTACGAGAGCCAACGAGATGGCGAGTACTCTTCGCGCCTGGTCGTTGCTAGCGAACAGGTCTCTCTGCCCACGCCGCGTCCAGCAGCGCGCGTGCCTCGGCAGCGCCGACGGGGTCGACGTACTGGGCGAGGTCGTCGATCGCGGTCCCGGCCATGGCGTACAGGTCCGCGGGTGTCATCGCGGGCAGGGGCTCGGTGGGCATCATGCTCAAGGGGTGGTGCAGGTGGTCGACGCGCAGGAGCGTCCAGGTGTACCGGGAGAAGCTCTCATCGGTCGCGGAGTCGGCCAGGGCCGCTAGGGCGGACCGGGCTCGCCCGTAGGCGGTGAAGTGTTCCGGGGGTAGCGGCACGCCGAGGAAGTCTCCGGCGGGCAGTTCGTCTGTCACGTTGGTCTCCTCGAATCGATGGCGCTCCTACGGCTTGTTGTCGACCGTACGAGCCCGAGCGTGTCCACGCGGGCTCGGCGCACGGTGCTGGGGACAGCGAACGAATGTGGTCACATCCGGAGGTGCGCTGGTTCGGTGGGTCGGCGGCGGTGGTCGCTCACGGTCGGGTCGGCGGGGTCGGAGTATCGGCGTTGGCGGTCGGCCCGGATGCGGGTGTCGTCGAGTGTGGTGCGGAAGGCATGCCGGCCCGCGGCTGCCTGGGCGGTGTCCACAGTGAGAGGTCGGTCCTGGAGGGGGCGTTCCGGGAGGGGAGGACGGAGCTCGCGTACGAGCGGGCCGAGGTCCGGGTGCGACAAGGCGGTGATCGGCTCGAACACCGGCACCGCGAATGCCATGACTCCCGTGTCGTGGAGGCGTTTGCGGTTCGTCACGAAGTAGCCCTGCTGCGCGACCCCGAGAGCGAGCACGTTCGCGACGGCGACGTCGGTGCGCCGGAGAGCCGTCCCGAGTCGGGCAAGGTCGTCGTCGGCGGCGGCTGGGCCGGCGTCGGGCAGGAGGGTCAGGGCGAAGCGGGTCTCTTCGGCGGCGAGGCGGCCGCGCCCGAGGTTGCCGCCCACGTTGCGCAGTGCGGCGGAGAGCGCCCGGTAGGTCGACGCGCGGGCGGCCCACGTAGCGGTGAGGCGCGGCTCGTCGGTCAGGCGTGCGACCCGGGCGGACAGTGCCATGTGGTCGGCGACGATGCCGCGCAGGGCGTGTGGGTTGGGCAGACCCTCGGCGGCCAGGTGCCCACGCGCACGCTCGAGCGCGTCCACGCAGCTCGAGACAGTGCGGGGGAGCGGTCCGAACGGGCGGGGCGGTGTGGGCGTGTACCCGAGGGCGTCGACCCGGTAGGCGGACGGTTCGATTCGCTGTCGGGCCCAGTCGCTGCACCGGGCGGCGGTGGTCATGAGCCCTTTGGGGCGCTTGGGGATCCCGTTGGCACCCGGGGCGGGGACGTGGTCGGCCATCGCCGTCCAGCCGGGGATGGCCAGGTACCGGGCGTCGAGCCGGACGAGCGCCCAGACGAGCTCGGCAACGTCGCCTACGATGACGGGCGCCTCGGCTGCCGTGACGTGAGCGGCGAGCTCCTCGATCTCCAGCATGCTGCCGAGCGCGGCCGTCGCCGCTGCCCGGCGCCACGCCTCGACCAGGGCCAGGTCCTGCGGCGTTCCGAGCTCGGCCAGGTCTGGCCGATTGAGGGCGGGGTCGGCAAGGGCGTTCTGGACGCGTCGCGCCAGGATGAGCACCGGGCCCCAGGTCGAACCTCGGTCTTCCGGGATGACGGCGCGGAGGGCGTCGCGTGCGTACGTCCAGACCGCGGTGCGGTACCGCTGGACCTGCTCCATCGACGCCCTGATCTCCACTGGTGTGCGCCAGGCTGGCTGACGACCGATAGCCCCACCGAGCAGGTGATTGACATGCCGTGTCCCCAGCAGTCCTGTGAGGTGGTCCCGAAGAGCTTGCGAGGTCTCTCCATACGTCATGGCCGCTCCGTCCGACGCCGTCGCATGGTCGCCGCCGGCGACCCGCGTCGGAGGGAAGGTGTGCGGGGGTGGCCAGCAGGTCAACGCGGTGGCTGGCGGAGCCGCGGTGTGACGACGGACCGTGTGCCTGTCAGAAGGGATCGTCGGTGCCCTGTGGCCGGTATGCCGACGCCGGCCGGTCGGCCGGCGTCGGCGCAGGGTCGATGCCTCGGGCCGTGCTCCCGCCTCGGACCGGCCGACGCGGGTAGGGGCGTCGGGGGATCGAGGTGTAGACGTCCCTGGTCTGGAGCCAGACGATGAGCTCGTCCGTGCTGGACGGGGCGCCGATCGGCTTGATCATCACCATGACGTGGTCCTCGGTCCAGCGGATCGCGCGCCCGGGTACGAGCTCGTCACCGGCGGGCCAGGCGAGACGCACGATCACCGCGATGCTTCCTTGCGGGCGCACCGGCGCGCTCTTGGGCATCGAGAAGTTCAGCGGCCGGTCCGCCGGCCACCAGTCGCCCCCGTCCCGTTCTCGCACTCGACAAGGCTAACGCCATCTCGAACGTACGTTCGACGCCAGGTGGTGGAACCCACGCCGGCGCCGCTGCGGATCGTGATCCCGTCCGATCGCGGGCCCCTGCTCAGAGGGACGGCCTGGGAGAGGGCGTGGGCCTTCCGTTTTGTGCTGGCGCGGTGGGAACGAGCTGGAGTCGTGGTCTGCCCCGCGCGGGCTGTGGCGTGTCGCTCTTCGTGTCGATGAGGTCGACGATGTCGGCCGTGCTGGTCACCAGGCGTGCTGCGCCTGTTGCGATGAGGTGGTTGGTGCCGGAGCTGGCCGGGGAGGTGATCGGCCCGGGGATTGCGCCGATCGGCCGGCCGAGGGCCGCGGCTTCGTGGGCGGTGTGCAGGGAGCCGGACCGGTTGGCGCCTTCCACGACGACCACTGCGCTGCTGAGGGCGGCGACGAGCCGGTTCCTGGCGAGGAACGCGTCCCGCGACGGCGTGCTCCCGGGCGGGGCCTCGGAGAGCTGGAGGCCGGTGGTGGCGATCTCCTGGTGCAGGTTCCGGAGCCCGGCCGGGTAGGTGTGCCCGAGACCCGACGGGAGGACCGCGATAGTGCGTCCGTCGTTGTGGAGCGCGGCCTTGTGTGCGGCGTCGTCGATCCCGTACGCGCCGCCGGCGACCACTCGTAGCCCGCGGCTGGTCAACCCGGCGGCGAGCTCGGCCGCGACCTTTAGCCCGTACTCCGAGGCGGCGCGTGACCCGGTCACGGACACGCAGCCTGGGGCCCCGCGGGAGAGGAGCTTGAGGTGGCCCTTGGCCCACAGGGCCACCGGCTCCCGGCGGCCCAGGTCGCCCAGGGCGGTCGGCCACGCGTCGTCGCCGGGGATCAGCACCTCGAGCCCATACTTGCTCGTGAGGTCGACGACCCGGTTCAGGCCCGCGACGGTGAACCGGCCGGAGACCGCCTGGTGCCAGGTGTTGGCCAGGGCGGTGTCGAACGGGTCGGGCATCTGGTCGGACAGCGCCAGGCGCACCGTCTCGGTCGCGCCGACCGCCGCGACCAGCCGCCCGGTCGTGATGTTCCTCGGCGGGCACGCGATCGCCAGCAGCACCCGCGCGGTCCGCTCGTCGGCGGCGATCGTGTACAGGGCCTTCTTCTCTTCCATGACGGTCACTCCCTCTCAGATGCTGGGCGCGTCGCCGCGCGCGGTGGCCGACGGCGGTCGGCGTGCCTGGGTGCGGACGCTGCGGTCCGCCTCGCGGGCCAGACGCGCCTCGGGCGGGTGCCAGGACGCGGACACCGCGGCAAGGCCGCGGGACAGGGCCTGGGCGACGATGCGGGACACGACGTGGTGCAGGACGACGTCGACGGGCTCGTCGTCGCACCGGACGGTGTATCGGGCGGCGTCGTGGTCGGCGTCGCCCATCACGCCGGCGGTCCCGACGATGTGCTCGGGGTAGGTGAAGCCGTAGTACTCGTTGACGTACTCGACCCCGCCCGGGACGGCGACAGGGTGCAGGTTCAGGAAGTCGGCTGAGCGGACGGGCTCGCCGGGAAGGCGCCTGCGCAGGAACAGCAGGTCGCTCGCCTCTGCATTCTCGACGGGCAGGTCCGGGCGGAAGAACGTGGCGGGCAGGCGCGCCGCACCGAGCAGGTCGGCGTTGTCCAGGAACAGCTCACGATGCGCCGTCTCGGGACCGTCGAGGACCTGACGGGAGGCGACCGCGGCGACGATCCCGCCCGGGAAGGCGTGTGCGATCGCCGACCGGAGGTACTCGTTGTGGATCTGCGCGATCCGCTGCTTGCCGTACTCGGACCGGAAGTGCACGTCCGACCACGGCAGAGCGGTGATCACGACGTCGTGCGTGGCCGGGTCGTGCTCGGTGAACGACCGCAGCCGGACCATGTCCTGCGGCCACGGGTACCTGCCGTCCGGTCCTGCCGGCGGGATCGCCGCGACCCACTCCTCGTAGATCGACGTCGTGACCTGCTCCCTGGCCGAGACTCCCGCGTGCACGGCGGCGTGATCGCCCAGGACCAGCATCCGGCCCCGCTCCACGCCCAGGCCGCGCAGCGCACCCCAGACCTTCTGCGCCAGCAGGGCGTGAGCGGCGTACGCGTCGAACGTCCCGTGCCGGTACATCGCCTCGGCGTCAGCGTTGTCGAGCTCTTCCTCGCTGGCCATGACCAACTCCCGTCTCTCGAGGGCTCTCGAGAGACAGGTGCCCGGCCGACGCCGAAGAGCAGTAAACCGGGCGCGCGCCGCGGACGGCGAACGCCGCGGTGGCGTGGGAATGCGCAGAAGAGTCGGCTCGGATGCTGCCGACGGCGACCGGCCGGGACCCCGACCCGCTGAAAAGTGTGCCAAGCCGCCGCATCTCTGGCTGGGCGCAAGCCGACCAGCCACCGGACGGCGCCCGTAGACGGTCGTGGAGCCGGCTCGTGTTGGGATCCCCGTGAGTCGGTCGGCCGGGTCGGCAGCCCGTCGGACGCGAACACCGTCTGACGGCATTGACGTGCCAGGCGGCTCAGTACGCGCTATGCCAGCGCGAGAACGTCATGGCACGGACGCTGGGAGCACGGTGCTGCACGCAGCCGGCAGGGAGAGATGTGCTGAGGCTGGCAGCGGTGGGTCGGCGTAGGGTCGGGAGCATGGCGATCACGCGACGAACCGCCGTCTTTGCGCAGCTCGCAGCGTCTCTCGAGTCTTGTCTGGATATCGAGGGCTACGCGGCCGAACCCAGCGAGGTCGACCGGGTGCTGAACACGTTCCTAGAGGTCCGCGCCGCAGAGATGCGGATCCAGCCGCGTTCGATGCTCACCTATTTCGCCTCGCCCGAGATCGCGCTGTCGATCGCCCAGAAGCTTGCCACCTGGTTCGCGGCTGGCCCGCCGTCTGAGCAGGACGCACAGCGGATGGGCAGCCTGGCTGGCGCGGTGCAGCAGATGATCGACGACACGGACCGGCCGAACTCCTGAGAAGTCACAGATCTGGGCCCGGACGGTCCGTGTCCGGGCGAGGTGGGTGCGGTGGAGGATCGACCATGCCGCCAGGGCGCTGCGCGTTCCCCCACTGAACGGCACGAGGATCGCGGTCGCTCAAGGGCGGCGGCTCGCCCGCGAGCCCCTTGGGGACGTTGCGGTTCTGGCGGCCATGGTTGGCACGTAGGGCGGTGATCCGTCGACGGACGTCGTCGAGGTCGTGCCGGTGTACGAGGGTGTAGTCGATCGGTGTGTCCGGGTCGTCCCGCTGCGCTTCGCGGATCCGCGCGTCGACCGCGGCGCTTGTCTCGGCGATCAGGCCAGCCGCATGTGCGTGGTCGACGATGTCCTCTAGCCGTAGGGCCAGGCTCGGGAACAGCCTGTACCCCCGGGCCGGGCGGACGGCCAGGTCCGGTGGCCCCCACGTGCTGGCCCGTGCCTCCAGCTCGCCGAGCACGTTGAGCGGGTTGGTCAGCCAGTACTGGTTGAGCTCCACGACCGCCTCCCCGACGCGGTGGTCGCGGGTGGGCAGGAACACGCAAGGGGCGGTGTCGGTGCCGGGGATGAGCGGCCGGCGGAAGATGAGGAGGTCCACGCAGGACTCGTTGCCGGGCAGCCCCGGGCGAAGTGCTCCCGAGGGCAGGGGGACCGCTCCGACGAGCTCGCCGTGCCGGGCCAGCTGCTCGCGGGAGCGGCGGTCGGGGGAGTCCATGACCTCGCGAGAGGCCAGCGTGATGCAGTAGCCGCCGGGCTCGGTGTGTGCGAGGCAGCCGAGGATCGCCATGACCTGAGCCTGACGTCGGGCATCCGCAATGCCCGGCCTGTGGAGCGAGACGTCGACGTGCTGGGGCAGGTGCACGACGACGTCGTACCGGTCGGGTGCGGTGTCGTCGAAGAGCCGCAGGGTCAGCCCTGGGTGGGGTGCTTCGGAGCGCGTCGCGGACTCGGGGATCTGGGCGAAGAATCCGCCGGCAGTGCCCGGGTGGAGTCGTCGCTCGTCGGCGGGGACACCGGCGAGGACCTCTGGGTCTTGGCCGACCACGAGCATCCTTCCCCCGTGCACGCCCATCGCTCTGAGGTTGCGCCAGAGGAGGGTGGCGATGATCTCGTGCGCGTCGGTGGCGTGGAAGGCGTGGTGGTCGGCCATGGCGGTGATGTCGGCGCGGGCGGCGGCCTCGGCGTGCTCGTCACCGTCGTACGCCTCGTCGAGCCACCGGTCGAGGTCGGGGCCGGGACCTGGGCCGAGGTCGCCGTCGAACGGGTTGTCGTCCATCACTCGTCCCTCCGGAGGCTGGGCCGCAGCGAGCGGCCGTCGAGCATCGGTTCAACCCGGTGGGCGCGGGCGTGTTGTTCGATGTCGCGTCGGCGGGTGACGTCGGCCTCCATCCACGTGCGGAAATCGGCCTGGCGGTCGCTGATCGGGACCGGTGTCGCGGCATCGGTCCAGGTCTCCTGGGCGCCGAATCCTGGCTCGCCGGGCCACAGGGTCATCGGGGTGGGGCGGTCTTCGACGAGCGAGGTGCCCGACTGCGACACCCAATCGTGCAGCCGGCGGATCGACTCGGACAGCTCGCGGTGCCAGTTGACCGGTGAGCCGGCGTGCGCCTCGGGGTCGTAGGCGGCCAGCCACGCGGTGTGCAGGGCGGACAGCTCCCATCTCAGCTCGGCGTGGCGGTGCCACAGCGGCGGGATGATCGTCACGCCGAGGCCGTAGTCGTGCCGAAGCCAGTGGACCCAGCCGTCGAGCTCGGGCCAGTACGCCGAGGCTTCGGCGGCGCTGAGCAGGTTGAGGTTGACGGGCCGCAGCGCGGTCCCCGGCTGGAGTCCGGTATCGGCCCCGTCGTCCATGCCGAGGACGTCGAGCTCGCCGAGGTCGTCCTCGTCGAACTCGTCGTCGCCGAGGGCGGCGACGTCCATCGGAAGCCTGAACGATCCAGCGAGGTAGGCCTCCAGCAGGCTCTCCGCGCGGGGAACATCGCCGGGGCCATGTGCGTGGGGGTTGTCGTCGTCTGCCATGGGACCGGTCCTCTCACGCGACGGGTGCCGGTTGGTCGGGCACGGTTCCGGCGACGACGGAGTCGACGGTGCTCGTTCCGGTGCCGTCGCGTGTCTGGCGTGCGGCGGTCCGGCGGCCGGCGCGTTCGGTGCGGCGCGGTCGGACGCGGGTGACGGTGTAGTCGGTGCGGGCGGCGTCGTGCCCGACGCGACGGGCGACGAACGCGCCGGTGTCGTGCTCGGAGACGTGGCCCGAGGCCACGACGACGTCGCCGAACCGGAACCGGCGGGCGAGGCACAGGGCGGCCTTGCCGCGGGCGACGAGGACGCAGTCGACGGGCTCTGCTTGCGCGAAGGTGCCGTCGGGCTGGTACTCGGGCTTGGGCTCGGCCGCGAACCGCACGCGGACGTACGGCTTGCCCTCGTCGGTGTGCTTGAGGTGCGGGTCGGCGGCGAGCCGTCCCTCGATGCTGTTGAAGGTGGGGATCTGCTCGGGCATGGTCTTCCCTCTCGCGCTGGGGTGTGTGGTCGCTTTGCAGGTGTGCGGGCTGCTCCCGGGACGGGTGATCAGCCAGCCGGTGCGGCTTCGGAGCCGCCGCCGACGGTGCCGTCGCTCGTGTCGCGGATGCTGGTCTCGAAGGCGGTACGTCCTGCGGTGAGCTGGTCGGCGTCGGCTCGGCGGGTCCAGGGCCGCAGCGTGGCGATGATGGGCGGCGCGGATCGCAGCAGGACCAGGCCGGTGCCGAACGGCAGGGTGCGGATCTGCTCGGGCGGCAGGACCGGCACTCGCCGCAGGGATCGCTGCAGGGACCGGGATCCGTCGGGTCCAACGGTCCAGGAGTCGGTGGTCTCGTCCTTCTCGCCCAGCAGCGCGGACAGGTCGCGCAGGTCGGACGCGGAGGACGTGCCGCCCAGGACGACCTTCACGATGGACGAGTCCCAGATCGCCGCAGCCGACTCCGGCCCCCACTGGTCGCGTGCCTGGGCCATGGACTGGAACACGGGGACCGTCGTGATGCCGGTGCCGCCGCCGTCGGCCATGAGGAACCGCAGGGACGGCAGCGGGGCGATGTTCCCGATCTCGTCCAGGGCGAGGAGCAGCGGTGGGTCCAGGCGCTGGCCGGGGGATCGCGCGGCGAGCCTGCGGGCGGACTCGGTGAGGTCCTCGATGAGCGCGGCGACCAGCGCCGAGGACGCCGAGGCGCCCGAGCCGGTCGCAAGCAGGTAGAGCGTGCCGCGTTCGCGCAGGAACCGTTCGGGGTCGAAGTGCTCGTCGGGGCCGGGGGAGACGGCGTCGAGCACGTCGGGGTCAGCCAGGCAGGCCAGGGCCTGGCGGACGCCGATCCAGACCGAGCCGCGCGAGCGGCCCTCACCGTTGATCATCCCTTCGAGGCCTTCACCCCACCCGTGAGCGGCCTTGGGGTGGGCACGCAGGATCGCGATGGCGTCGGCGGCGGCTGCGGGGGACAGGGACCAGACGAACAGGTCCTTGGGTGTCCGCCCGCCCAGCGCGGCGGCGTGCAGGAGTGCTTGGAGCGCACCGCGGGTCGTGTTCTCCCAGAAGCCGCCGTTCTCCACGCCCTTGCCGCCGATCCCGGTGTCCTTCGCCAGGCCCGCGGCGCGGACCATCGCCCGGCGTGGGACCTCGCAGCCCCGGATGGGTGACCATCGCATCCCGGTGCCGAGGTCGCCGGCGAGGTGCTGAGGGTCGAACACGGCGACCGGCCCGACGGCCTGGCGGGCGGCGAGGGTGACAGCGAGCGTGTCGGGCCGGGTGCTGGTGGTCACGACCGCGCCGGGGGCGTCCAGCACGGCGTTGATCACCAGGTGCAGTCCCTTGCCGGACCGGGGCGGGCCCAGGACGAGCATGGAGTCCTCGACCGACGCCCACAGCTCTCGGCCACGGGCGTGGCCCAGGAGGTAGCCGACGTCGGACGGGGTCGCCTTGACCAGCGAGGGCCGCAGGGTTCTCGACCGTCGCACCAGGGACGTGCGGGAGCCGGTGCGGGCCAGGTCGGACCTGCTCGCGAGCCCCTTGGTCGTGTTCGTGTGCGCCGACGGCGTGCGCAGACCTCCCACGACCCGCCATACCAGCCAGGTGATGACCATCGCGGCCGCGACGAGCACGGTGACGGTGAGCCAGTAGACGAACGGGTTCAAGGCCTCGTCGCCGAACGCCCTGCCGGGGTGAGCGGGGTCAGCCAGCACCTCCAACCCGGACACGGGCCCGCCGTCGGGCGTCTCACCTCCGGTGAGGAACGCGGCGACGTTCGCGGCGAACCGGAGCACCGCCGAGAGGGTCAGCAGCGCGACCAGCGCGATCAGGGCGAGGTTGGTCAGCTCGTCGCCGCCGCTGCGGCCAGTCGTTGTGGGCGACATGGTTCTCACATCCCGAGGTCGGGGCCGCTGGCGTGGCGGCGGAAGCCGAGGTTGAGGTCATCGAGGCCCAGGGCGGACTGCGCGGGCGCTCGGCCGTCGAGGCTGGGGATCCAGCGCCCCGTGGCGGGGGCGCGCGTGCCGGCCTGGTTGACGTTGATCTCGTGGGACTCCTCGCCGATCGCGACCGAGTCACCGATCATCGGGCGCAGTGCCGCAGGCAGGATGAGGCAGATCCGGCCGTGGTCGTCCGCGGTGACGCGCGTGACGATCACGGCGATCGAGACCTGCTCACCCGGGGTGTACCCACCGGCCTCGAACCATCCGGTACCCCGACCCGGGCGGGGCTTCGGCGCAGGCCGTCCCACCGGTTCGCTACCGCCGACGGCGCCCTCGCTGGCGACCGCCACCGGTCGGCGGTGACGGTCGGGCGCGTACCCCGGGGGAGCCGGCGAGAACGAAGGGTTGTCGGGCTCCGCGGACTGAGGAAGAACCAGGTCCCGGAAGGTCTTTCCGCGGTCGCACAGGACGACGTCCAACGGGCGGCGGTGCTCGGCCAGGAGGCTGTCCAGGACCCACGGCACGTCGCTCCGGCCGAGAGGAACTTGCGGACTGACAACTCCGGGGCCGGGCGGCACCCACTCCACGTCAGCGGCGAGAACCGTCAGGTGGCCCTCATAGTCGACGTCGATCCGGACGCCGACGGGACGCTCGTCGCTCATCCTCAGATCCCTTCCATGACGGGTGCCGGCGCGGGCAGCGAAGTCCGAGACGGCGCGGGCGGCTTTGCGGGCGCGGGGGAGACGGCAGGTCGCTCGACCGCGGGGTCGGGCAGGGCGGCAGGACTCGGTGCCGGGGCCGGTGGTGATCCATCGGGGATCTGGCGGGTCTCGAGCCGCTCGAGGATGGTCACGGCGGCGGACCGGACGCGGGCGGCGGTGCTCTGGACCGTCTGGAGCGGGTCGCTGCCAGGGACGGTGGTGGCCCAGCCCGAGACGTAGGGCACGGTCGAGCCGGCCAGGTCCAGACCGTGGGCGGCCGCGACCATGAAGGCCACGGAGTCTGCTTCGACCTCCCGAATCCCGCGGTGCGGGGACCGGCCCTCACGCCCGGCCTCCGGAGTGGTGCCGTCGTCGGGGGCGGTGTCGTGCCCGGGAGCGTGGAGCATGGCGTGCGCGAGCTCGTGAGCGAGCACGGCCGCCTGTGCCCCGGACGGCAGGTCAGCGCTGATCTCAACGAGGCGTTCGGCGTAGGTCGTACGCCCGCTCGCGCCGTCGAGCGCGGCGGCGTCGGGGACCATCCGCAGGTCGTAGCCCAGCGCGGTGACCTGGGCGGCCAGGCCGTCCCACAGGCCCGGTGGCGCCTGCCCAGCTGGCAGCTGGATGGTCGGTGGTTCTGAGATGGGCGGGCCGTCGGTCTGAGAAACGTCCCAGACGTAGGCGGGCCGGACGCCGATCATCCGAGTCCGGACGACCTCGCCCGGCGCGGGCTCCTCGCCTTTGGACAGGCGGTGCCAGGAGGTGGGGTCGTCGTCGCGGCCGGCCATGCGAGCGGTGACCGGCGCGAGGATCTGGTACCCGGGCTGTCCCTTCAGCACGTGCCGGCCCAGGGCGCGCCATTGCTGAAAGCCCGCGACGTAGGTCGGTGCCGGCGCGGGGACGAGGCCCTTCTCGTGCGCGACGGTGTGCTGGGCCCAGATCAGCAGGGTGTTGTTGAACGACCGGGAACGGAACCGCGCGGCGAAGGTCAGCGCGCGTCGCCAGTCGTCACCCGTGACCAGGGCGTCGACGGCACTGGTGAGCTTGGCCTGCAGCTCGTCGAGCTTGGCGTTGCGGTCGGCGATCTTCTGCTCGAGCGAGCGGCTGTCCTTGCCCATCGCGGCCTCCTCGGTCTCAGAAGGCAGGTGCGCACCGTGTGCCAGGTTCAGGAGCCGCGCTGAGATTCCGCTCCAGGGGCGCGAGGCACCCGATAGGCCTGGTCGGGGGCAGACTGGAAGTAAGGGCAGGGCACGGGCGGTTGTGACCGGTGGGAACGCTGGTCTGACCAGTCGCCACGGATCGGGCAAACCGGCCATACTGTGGTTCGGTCCCTGCACCCCTCGAGGATGGCTCCGATGACGCAGCTCGCGACGTACACGCTGGACGACGGCACGAAGGTGCAGTTCGAGGTCGACCCGGATCTCGGGCCGACCGACGTCGGCGCCCGCGACGTCGCCGGGCGGCTGATTGATGCCACCAAGCCCGCTGTCGAGGCCGCCAAGGCGGTGCTGGACATGCTGCAGGACGCACGCCCGGACGAGGCGGAGGTGACGTTCTCGGTCAAGGCGTCGGGCAAGGCGAACTGGATCGTGGCCAAGGCGGCGACCGAGGGCACCCTCCAGGTGCGGCTGCTCTGGAAGGCCGCCGCTCCCGCCGCTGCCGAATGACGACGTGGCCGCCGCCGTGGGTGGCGATCGTCTGGTCGGGTGAGCCCGGCGCCAGGGAACAGAAGGGATCGGCGACGCTGGTCACGCCGACCCTGCTGATCACATGTCGTCACGTCGTGGACCAGGTCGAGACGCCGCTCGTCGTGACGTTCCCGCACCACGAGGAGGACTGGGACGTCGAGCTCGAGGTCGAGGTGCACCAGGCCGCCGGGCCGTCGGACGTCGCACTCCTCGAGCTCAACGCCGACGCTCCCGTGACCCCCGTCCGGATCCGGGCGCGCCGGCAGGCGGAGATCGCCGGCGAGTGGCGCACGTGGGGGTATCCGGTCAGCAGCAGCGGCGGACGGGACGACCGGGACGGGCACGCGGCAACCGGAACCGTCGAGGGCCCGATCGGCTCCGGCAGGGTCCGACTGGCGACCGACCCGGGCTCACGCCCCGTGACCCCCGGGTTCTCCGGGGCAGGCATCTGGTCCACGGATGCTGAGGCCGTCGTGGCGATCACCGTGCAGAAGTCCGACCACGACGAGGTTCGCGCGATCACCGTGTTCGAGGCCGCCAAGCGCTTCCCCGCCCAGCTCCAGCGGGTCGCCGAAGGTGGCATCGTCGGCGCCGATGACGTCGCGCTGCACGCCTGGAAGGTGACCGCCGACCCGGACTACGTCTCCCACTGGGACGCCCGCGCGCGCGGCGTGCGGACCAGCGGGGAGAAGGGGCACCGGTTCCAGGGGCGGCGCGCCGCTCTGGAATGCATCAACGACTGGCTCGATCAGGCGGACCGGCGCCCGTTGCTGGTGACCGGCTCGCCCGGGGTGGGGAAGTCCGCCGTGGTGGGCCGGGTCGTCACGACGGCCGACCCGCTACTCCGCACCCTTCTGCCCGACGACGGCGGGGTCCTCGCCCCGGCCGGTTCGGTCGCCGTCGCGGTGCACGCGAAGTCACGCACCCCGCGCGAGGTCGCCGAACGCGTCGCCGCCGCCGCGTTCGTCGACGTCCCGGCCGATCTCCGCGAGCTCGGCCAGAGCATCGCCGACGGCCTGGCAGAAGCCCCTCGCCCGTTCACTGTCGTGGTCGACGCGATCGACGAGTCGACCGATGCTCACCGCCTGATCGACGAAGTGCTGCGCCCGCTCTCGGAGACCGCCACCGGACCGGACGCCCCGATCCGGGTGCTTGCCGGCACCCGGCGCCGGGACGACGACGGCGACCTCCTCGCCCGGTTCGGACCACAAGCCCACCGCGTCGTGGTCGACCTCGATCTGCCCGAGTACTTCGAGCTCGGCGACCTCGTCCAGTACGCCCTGGCCAACCTCCAGCTCGCAGGGACCGACAGGTCGACCGCGTACGCCGACGTCACGGTCGCCTACCCCGTCGCGGCCCGGATCGCGGAGCTCGCGGGGCGCAACTTCCTGGTGGCCGGCCTCCTCTCCCACAGCCACGGGCAGTTCGACCCCCAACCCGTCCAGGCGGACGATCTCCGGTTCGACCCGGGCTCGGACGCCGTAGGACGCGCGCTCCAGGAATACCTCGACCGGATCGACGACGTCGACGGGTTCAGCGCCCAAGACCTGCTCACCCCGCTCGCCTACGCAGAGGCCCCCGGCCTTCCGCTGGACCTGTGGCAGGTCGCCGTCCACGCCCTGTTCGAGCGCGAGATCAGCCGCACGGTGCTGGACCAGTTCGTCAAAGGCTCCGCCGCGAACTTCCTCGTCGAGGCCACCCGCGGCGACCCTGCGTACCGACTGTTCCACGAAGCGCTCAACGAGACCCTCCGGGAGGCCCGACGGTGACCGACGGGAACGTACGCGACCAGCAACGCCTCACGGCCGCCTTCCTCCAGCAGGCACGGTCCACCGGCTGGTCCGACGCGCCCGACTACCTCAAGCGGTCCCTCGGCTACCACGCGGCGGCCGCCGGCCTGAGCGACGAGCTGCTCGGCGACGCCGAGTTCCTCCTGCATGCGGACCTGCGCCGCTTCCGCGGAACCCTGCAGACAATACCCACCGGGCCGCTCCGCGACCGGTACCGGCTCCTGGGCCTCACGCCGGTCGCGGCGGACCTCGACGCGGTCAGCCGGGGCGAGGCCTTCGCGATGGTCGAGGCCACGCAGCGGCTCGGGGACCCCTTCTATATGCGAGACCGGCATCCACTGTCCGTGAGTTGGTCTGCTACAAGCCCGTCTCAGGAACTCCTCACGCTGACTGGCCACACGGGCTGGGTGACCGCGATCGCCGTCCTGCCCGACGGACGCATCGTCACCGGCAGCGACGACGAGACGGTCCGGATCTGGGACCCGGACACCGCCACCCACCAGACTCTCGAAGGACACACCAGCGGGGTGTACGCGGTCGCCGTCCTGCCCGACGGACGCATCGCCTCCGGCAGCAGTGACGGGACGGTCCGGGTCTGGGACCCGGACACCGCCACCCACCAGACTCTCGAAGGACATACCGGCTGGGTGAACGCGGTCGCGGTCCTGCCCGACGGACGCATCGTCACCGGCAGCGACGACGAGACAGTCCGGGTCTGGGACCCGGACACCGCCACCCACACCCTCCAAGGACACACCGGCGGGGTGTACGCCGTCGCTGTCCTGCCCGACGGACGCATCGTCACCAGCAGCAACGACAAGACAGTCCGGGTCTGGGACCCGGACACCGCCACCCACCACACCCTCCAAGGACACACCGGCGGGGTGCACGCCGTCGCTGTCCTGCCCGACGGACGCATCGTCACCGGCAGTGACGATCGGACGGTCCGGGTCTGGGACCCGGGCACCGCCACCCACCAGACTCTCGAAGGACACACCGGCGGGGTGTACGCGGTCGCCGTCCTGCCCGACGGACGCATCGTCACCGGCAGCGGCGACGGGACGGTCCGGGTCTGGGACCCGGACACCGCCACCCACCAGACTCTCGAAGGACACACCGGCGGGGTGTACGCGGTCGCCGTCCTGCCCGACGGACGCATCGCCTCCGGCAGCAGTGACGGGACGGTCCGGGTCTGGGACCCGGACACCGCCACCCACACCCTCCAAGGACACACCGGCGGGGTGTACGCGGTAGCTGTCCTGCCCGACGGACGCATCGTCACCGGCAGCGGCGACGAGGAGGTCCGGGTCTGGGACCCGGGCACCGCCACCCACCAGACTCTCGAAGGACACACCGGCGGGGTGTACGCGGTCGCCGTCCTGCCCGACGGACGCATCGTCACCGGCAGTGACGATCGGACGGTCCGGGTCTGGGACCCGGGCACCGCCACCCACCAGACTCTCAAAGGACACACCGGCGCGGTGACCGCGGTCGCCGTCCTGCCCGACGGACGCATCGTCACCGGCAGCAACGACAAGACGGTCCGGGTCTGGGACCCGGGCACCGCCACCCACCACAGCCTCGAAGGACACACCGGCGGGGTGCACGCGGTCGCTGTCCTGCCCGAAGGACGCATCGTCACCGGCAGTGACGATCGGACGGTCCGGGTCTGGGACCCGGGCACCGCCACCCACCAGACTCTCGAAGGACACACCAGCGCGGTGACCGCGGTCGCCGTCCTGCCGGACGGACGCATCGTCTCCGGCGGCTACGACGGGTCGGTCCGGATCTGGGACCCCGGCACCGCCACCCACCACACCCTTGAAGGACACACCAACGCGGTATGGACCATCACGCTCCTGGAGAACCAGGCGGGCTCGTTCTGGATCGCCTCCGTCAGCGAGGACTGGACTCTGCGCCTGTGGGAGGTCGACGGCCCCGGCCGGCACACCACCCACCTCCCGAGCACAGCCCGCGCCATCGCCCCTACCTCGGACGGCGTCGTCCTCGGCCTCGATAGCGGCGTCCTCACCCTCCGCATCGACTGGGACCTGATCACCCGCAGGTGATCATGCGGCCCCGAACCCCGACCACGTGAGTGGCATGCCGAAGGTCGCGCTACCGCACCCTCGCAAGCACGTGGACAGCCGCTGTCTGTCGCTGCGCCGACCCGGATAGGAACGCCCGGCGAACGACTGCGTGCCGATCGAACTCGCCCGCTGCCTCGCTCCTGCCAGCGTGCAGGCCGCCGGAAGTACGAGCCGAGTTCGAGGGACGGGTTGTCGCCGTGACGGCCACCGGGGGTTCTCCCACAGTCACGACCCGAGCCGCGGGTGCGGTGGGTCCGAGGAATCAGAAGGGAGGCTCGATCCGTGGCCCGGTGCGCTCGACCGGCCTGCGCGCTGGGTCGGAGAACCCGACCGGTACCCGACGGCCTGGGCCGGGTGGCGCGACGAGTCCGCGGGCCCGGAGCACGGCGCGGATCCGGGCAGTCTCGTGTGCCGCGGCGCGGTAGTCCTCGAGCGTCGGGGAGAGCTTGTCCCATCGGACTCCGTCCTCGTCCGAGATGATCACCTCGCGCCAGCTGCGTCCCATATGACGCATGACCTTGTGGGCGAAGTCGGGTCCGTCCACGACCCGTTGGATGCTGCATTTCGCCTCGATCAGCTCGAACAGCCCGAATGGGCACGGGACCTCAGGCTCGATCGGATCGCGGCGTTCGGCAGCCCGTCCGTAGGCCGCGCTCTCGACCGCTGCGTGCTCTCGGCTGATGCGCCGCGCCACGGCCAGTCTCAGACGCTCGGCCGCCGGCCCGCTGCCCTTGACGCCGAGCGTCAGTGCCTCAGCGCGGTCGGCTCGCAGCGCCGTACGGCGATCCATCACCACGTCGAACCCTCCCCTCTACGGCTCCGCGCCGGGCTCACAGTCCCGGGCTGTCCGGCATCGTCCGTCGGACCTGTTCTTGGCTGGCGGGCGCAGGTTGGTGCTGCGGATCCAGGCGGTCGGGCGCGGGCCGCGGAGCAGGGTCTTGCGGTGCGCCGGGGTGGTCCGCCTCCCAGGCCTGCTGCGCGTGGTCGATGTCGTCGCGGGCCGCCTCGATGAGCACGGGGCGGAAGCGTTGGGGTTTGGCCCCTTCCTCCAGGGAGCGGGTCAGGAGGTAGGTGAGGTTCGCCTCGGGGTCGGCGTGGTTGAGCAGACCCCAGACGAGAGGCGGGTGCCATGCGGCAAGGAAGGCCGCTGCCGCAGCCGTCAGTGCGAGCGTCGGCCGCAGGTCCCGTGGCGCCGCGCGGAAGGTGCGGACGAGCGCGTCGACGTGCCCGTCGTGGACCTTGTCGGCGATGGTGTGCGCGATGACGGCCTCGCGCAGGACAGAGTCCGACGTCACGGCGTGAGCGAGTGTCTGCATCCGTCCCGGATCGTCGGTCCTTCCGGCGGCCAGGGCCTCCATCGCACCCACGGCCACGCTCAGCCGCTGAACGGGCGACAGGTCCGCGAGCTCTCGTGCCTTGTCCGGGTCCAGGGGCTCGAACAGGGGGTTCTCGAGCGGGGTGACCGAGTCCATGAGGTCCTGCCGCGACGCGGCGGGTGCGGGTCGTCCCCGCGCCACCATGTCAACCGCGCCGTCCGGGATCTGCTGCGGCGGGGTCCATCCGCCGGGGGTGTGGCGGCGCCAGGTGCTGCCGTCCACGTGCAGGACCATGGTCGCCACATCCATCGTCCGGGTGAGGTGGTCGGCAAGCAGCGTGGCGCGGCCCGGCCCGTCGGGCCCGTACCCGACCACGACGATCCGGTCGACCGTTTCCTCGCGCAGCGCCCGGGACATGTAGTCCGCCATCGCCTGGGCGATCACCGTGTCCGGCACGGGGTCGTCCCACTGGAGTGCGCCATGCACGATGGACCGGGCCGTCTTGTCGAACGCCCCAAGTACTACATGCTCGTCGGACAGCTGGTGCCCGACGACGAACGGGAGTCTGGCGACGTATGCGCCGATTCCGCGAGCCTTCGATTCCATCGTGACCGGCTCCTTCCCGAGATCGCCCTCCTGTGGGGCGCGTACTGGGCAGGTGTGCGTGCCCTGTCGCGCGAGGCGGGGATGCGGGGCGGCGTACTGGTGCGACGCTCGTTGCCGGCGGGAACGCCCGGAGCCGGCGCGGCCGACACCCCGGCGTCGCGGTCTACGCGCGAGCGCTGTAGCGAGCGTCGGTGTCGAACAGCGCCAGCTCGGTGTCATGCAGCTGAAGGGCGATATGGAAAGCCTTGCCGCCGATCTTCCACAACCCTTCGCCCAGACCCAGGTGTGGCAGCCGGGCGGTCTCGGCCGCGGTCAGCCCGAGGGCGGCTGCGGTCGGGCCGAGCTGGTCGGTCTCCTGCCGGTAGATGATCCGCGTCTCGGCGTTGGCCAGGAGCGAGGTGGCGGTGGCGCGGGCGGCCGAGCCTTGGTCGCCGACGTTGTCCAGGTCGGACAGCTTGTGGAACACGAGCAGGTTCGCGATGCCGTAGTGGCGGGCCAGACGCCACTGGGTGTCCATCCGTCGCAGCAGTGCCGGGTGGGCCATGAGGCGCCAGGCCTCGTCGTAGACGACCCAGCGCTGTCCGCCGTCGGGGTCGGCGAGCGCGGTCTCCATCCAGGCCGAGGCGCAGGTCATGAGGATCGACAGGGCTGCGGCGTTCTCCGCGACGCGCGACAGGTCCATGGACAGCATCGGCAGGCTGGGGTCGAACGCGACGGTCGAGGGGCCGTCGAACATCCCGGCGAGGTCCCCGGCGACCATCCGACGCAGCGCGTGCGCGACGGGCCTGCCGTCCTCTACGAGCCTGGAGTCCGGGTCGTCTGCCCGGTCGGGACGCAGGAGGAGGTCGACGACCTGCGGTAGCACCGGCACGTCGTCGGACGCCTGGACCGCGGCCGTCAGGGCGACGTCGATCGCGGTGTGCTCCACCGGAGACAGTGCCCGGCCGAGCGTCGTCTCGGCGAGCGCGCCGAGCAGGGTTCGGCGGCGTGCGCGGACCTGTGCGGTCCACTGCTCGTTGGTGACTGACGTGGGTCGCCGGCCCGGGTCGAGCGGGTTCAGGCGGGTGGGCATGCCAGGTCCGAGCTGGATGGCCCTGCCGCCGACGGCCTCGGCGATGACGGTGTGCTCGCCTTTCGGGTCGCACGGCACGTAGACGCGCCGACCGAAGGCGAGCGATCGCAGGTACAACGCCTTGGCCAGGGCCGACTTTCCGGCGCCGACGATGCCGGCGACCACGACGTTCGGGGCGGTGATCCGACCCCGCTGGTAGAGCACCCACGGGTCGTACGTGAACGACGCCCCCGTGGTGACGTCCTGCCCGATGAACACCCCGTCGGCCTCCAGCCCGCTGCCCGCGAGGAAGGGGTAGGCGGCCGACCAGGTCGCCGAGGTGTCCTGATGCCGGGGGACCCGCAGCCCGATCGGAGACCGCAGCGCGGCCGGTCCTGGCTCACCGGTGCGCGGCAGGTAGCGGGCCGGCTCGGACCGGGTCCGGGCTGGTTCCGCAGACCCGCGCGCCTGCAGCACCCTGACAGCCTGGCGCCGGGCCTGCCGTTCGGCCAGGGACTGCCTCGGCGGGGTCAGGAAGGCGGCGACATGGTGTCGCTCCTGCTCGTTCACAGGTCTGGCCCATCCTGCGTGACGGGACGATGCGACGACGGGGACGGCCCGGGAGGGGTCTGCTGTGAACGTGGCTGCGGCGGCGGTGCGGGCGGTAGCCAGGTGATCCGGCTCGACTGGGTCATTGCTGTGTCGAGGCTGCGGTGGGCGTGCTCAAGCATGAGGAGAGCGTTGAGGACGCCCGCGTGGACGGCCCCGACAGCGGCCCGGCCGCGTGCCGGGTCATCGCCGACACGGGCGCGGTCGGCGTTGCGGTCATGGGCCGCCCCAATCTGCTGGACCACCTGGGACAGCGACCGGATCAGGGCGAGCACGTCACCCAGCGCCCCGTAGGTGTCCTCGAGATGCTCCGGCGGTCCGTTCGTCCCGCTACCACGGTCATCAGGCCGGTCGAAACGGATCGTGGCGCGCACCAAGGCGCGGACGGACTCGCGCGCCAGCTCGGCGCCCGTCACGTGATCGCTGATGGTCGACATGAGGTTCCTCGCACAGGTCTCGTGGCAGGCAGGGGCCGACCGAGCTACGCGGCCGGCCCGTCGGGCTCACTGGGGCGGTCCATCTGGCGTCTGGCGGGCGGGTCGGGGACGACCTCGCCCGGTGTCACCGGCGAGAGTCGCGATGTGCGGTCGGGCCACCAGGCGGGTCGCTCGTCACTCGCCTCGAAACGGCGCAGCAGGTTGACGTGCCCGAGCCCCGGGTTCCAGACCAGGACGTACGGGCCCGACTCTGCGGTCCGGTCACCGGCATGCGCGGGCGGCTCGTCGTAGACATGCCCGTTGAACAGCGCGGCGTTGCGGGTCTCGTCGGGAGAGTCCCACTGCGACAGGTACTCGATCGCGGCGTCCACACCCCGCGTGTCGATCATGTCGACGACGTCGAATCCCTCGTCGCCCTGGAGGAACACGACGTCCCACCAGCGCGCAGGCGGCCACGCGGCCTCTGGTTCGTCGACCTCGTAGGCCTGGGCGTACTCCGATTCCGGGTCCTGGGACGCCTCGAGCTCGATCGCGAGCATCGCCAGCTCGTAAAAGTTCACGTAGGCGGCCTCGGGCACCCAGCCGGGGAACAAGTCGATGTTGTCCGACGGCGTCCCCGGGGAGCGGAGCGTGTGCTCGTACGCCTCCCCGGCCGCGACCAGGAACGACGCCAGGGTGCGGAGCATCGCATCGACGTCCGGCCGGTCCCCGACACCCGACCGCAGGTCCGACCCCTCGACGGGTCGATGCGACGGATCAGAGGTGTCGGTGATCCGGTAGCTGTACGACTGCCGGAACCCGCGGTCCGGGAGCGGCTCAGGCTCTCGGCCCGAGTGCCACAGTTCCAGACGCAGCGTCCCCGCAGCCCGGACGGTTCGAGAGAACTCCATGGTGCTCATGGGACGCAGGTGCGCGCCCCATACCGTTAGCTGAGGTCGGGCCCAGGGCGACTGTCGAACTGCTTACGCATCGTCCGCCGCTCGATCCCGGCTGCGAAGCGCGAGCGGGCTCGGAGCGGAACATTGGGACGGGCTAAGGTCCAACAGTGGCCGACGCGACAGCGACAGATCCGATCAACGACCATCGGTGGGAGCCGGCGCGGGTGCGGGCGAGGTCAATCGCGGACGAGCGCCTGGCTGTCGAACCACTAGAGACGCTGCTCGCCGAGATCATGGCGGCTGTCGCGCCTCTGCCGGTCGTGATGGACTACGTCGGCCGGTACGCGCAGCAGCGGGGGCGTACGGTCGAATTGCGCTACCCGTGCACTGGCGCCCTGGCGCGGCTGACGCGCCGGATCCAGTTTGGCAGCAGGTCCAATGGTGACCAGCACGAGTTGCTGGTCTTCTTGCAGTTCAATGACGATGCCGAGCTTGCTGCAGACCATCTGAGCAAGTACTTGGCTGAAGTCGAAGTCCGGCTCGAGGCCGAGGTCCGGGCGGTGAATCAAGAGATCGAGAGCGACCGCGCCGCCATCGCGGAGGCGGCCCTTGCTGTTCTCGAACCCCGATGGAAGACGACACGGACGCTCCGTGGCGCACTGGCCGCGCTGAACATTCCACTGGAGAAGAGTTCGGCGTCGACCCGGCTCATCCCTGCGCGGCCGGCTCCGCTGTCGATGACTGCTCTCGCTGCGGCAACAGGACGACACGAATGGGTCCTAGCCGACGAGCTCGCTGAGGGCGTTACGGAGACGATCGCGTCGTTCGGCCGCTCCCTCGAACGTATGCCCGCCGCGGCCGGCCGGCTTGTCGGTCACGATGAGGAGACTGTGCGCGACGTCATCCTCTGCATCCTTAACGCGACTTATCAGGGGCACGTGACCGGCGAGACCTTTATTGGAGACGGCAAGAGCGACCTCCTGCTGCGATGGCGTGACCGCGACGCCTTCGTCGGGGAGTGCAAGATCTGGAAGGGACAGGCTGCGCTGAAGTCCGGCCTGGACCAGCTCCTGACCCGGTACACCCTCTGGCGACAGTCCCGGATCGCGCTCGTAGTGTTCATCGACCAGCCCGCTGATGCCACGGCGATCATCGCCAAGGCCCACGCCGCCGTTCGGGATCATCCACGGATCATCCGCGTGCTCGACGACCACGAGCCAGAGCGCCGGGGCGATTACCAGGTCAGCGCAAGTGGTGACGAGCAACGACCCACTCATCTCACCCTGTTGCCCGTCGTGCTACGCCGACCGATCGAGCCTGCCGAGGCCTGATCAATTACCGAACCCTGCACGTGGCGACCGCGAGCGAGGCGAGAAAGCCGGCCGATTGCTGCCCCCACAGCCGACGGGTCTCGCACCCGGCCTGGATCGCGGTCTGCTCGACGGCGGCGACGTCGTGCTCGAGCTGCTCGGCGTCGGCCGCGGTGACGGTGATGAGCCCGATCGCTCGCAGGACGCCGTGCCCGGCGGCGAGTTCCGCCTCTTGGGCCAGGACGTCGTCGTACTCGGCGGTCTGGGTGGCGTCGTCGATCTGACCGACCTTGGCGCGTTGGGCGGCTTCGGTGATGTGGCTGGTCCGTTTGCGGCGTAGGTCGCGTGCGGCGACGTCGGCGCGGACCGGTTCCCAACGGATGGTGAGGGTGCGCTGGACGCCACTGGTCAGGATCAGCGGGGCGAGGAATCCCGGGTGGGTCGCGGTCTGCGGCCACTGCGAGATCCACAGGGTCGCGTGCCACGAGGCGTCGGACCGGAGCTGGCCCCACGTCTCGCTCACCCCGACCGGCCCGGCCGTCGCGAGGTCCCGTCCGGCCTTCGGGTTGCGTTCCAGGATGGGTCTGGTGCTCGGGTCGTAGGCGGTCCGCAGCCGCGAAGCGAGGGCGGCAGGATTGAGCGGCGGGGATGGGGTGAGGTCGGCGGCCCGTAGCGCGGTCGACAGGGTCTGGCTCTCCTGGCGCAGGACGGCTACGGCGCCGGGGAGGCCTCCGCCAGCGGCCCGGACGGCGGAGGTCGCTGCCTTGAGGTCGAGGGTCAGGGCGATGGTTGTCTCGTGTCGTTCGGCGGTCGGGCCGGCGCGTTCGATGAGCTCGCCGTAGATCCGGGCGGGCAGAGAATCATCGTCGGTTCCGCTGAACTGCCACCACTCGGTGAGCGATGCCCCCGAGCCGGGCAGGGTCCGCTCGGTCACGGTCAGGGCCGCGATGCGCCCGGACCGGCACACTGTTGCCAGGACCCGCCCCCAGGCGGCAACACGACGTGCTTGATCGGCCGGATCCTGCAGGCCGAACCCGGCTGAGGAGACCGGGACCGTGACGGTCAGGGTGGCGGCGTGAGGGTCGTGGACGAGCGCGGCGCCGGTGAGCGCGTCTTCGACGAGCCGCAGAGCCGCAGCCCGACCCGGCAGCGCGAGCGTCCCGGCCGGGCGCGGCCGGTCGATCCTGGCGTGGAACTCCAGGTGGCCGGTCAGCCTCCGCCACGTCCAGGCGGCCACGATCGGCAGCCAGTCCACGACGAACCGGCCACCGGCGGGCACGAGCGCGACCGCGCAGGCGACCAGCGTCCATGGCAGCACCATCAGGAGCATGCCTGCGCCGAGGTAGACGGCGGCGATGAACGGCACGACCCCCGCGGCGAGGCATGTGACCTGACCGGAGGTCAGGCCCAGCAGCAGCGCCCGCCTGGACAGGCGGGAGAACTTCACCGGCGCCAGGGCGGTGCTCGACGTCGCGGCTGTCGCGTGCGTGCTCATCGCTTGCCTCCCTGGTTTTTGAGCACCGTCGGTACCTCACGCACGGGTGGTGCGGCCGGTGGCCCGCCCGGCGAGGGTCGCGCGGTACGAGCGGGCGGGGGCGGGCTGCTGGCGGATGCGTGGTCCGCTTGCTGGCCGGCGGCCTGGCCGATCGTGGCACCGGCGCGTGGGCCCGCCGTGGTGGCTGTCTTTGCGGCCTGCGCGCCGAGGACGAGTGGTACCGCGACGGCAGCGCCTGCTCCGATGGCTCCAGCCTTCGCTGCTCCGGTAGCACCACCAGCCGCACGGCCCGCCGACGCTCCGACCGTCGGGGACGCGGCGCGCCCGCTCGAGGTGCCGGCCGCGCCGCCGTCGGGCCCGAGGACCTTGGGGATGTTGCGTGCCGCGGCGCCTCCGGCCACGGCGGCGCCCGCGGTGATCGGGACGGGCCGGTTGAGTGCGGCCTTGCTCTCCTGCTCGATCGACATCGCGTGGTACATGTCGAACCCCATGAAGTTGATCGCCTTGTAGGTCAGGTAGGGCGCGAACGCGGCCACCGCGAGGAGCACGACGCCGGTCAGCTTCTCCGACAGCACCGCGAGGTCGCCGTCGATCGGCGTGGTGATCAGCGAGGTGGCGAGCAGGAACACCACCACGACGACCAGCTTGGACAGGATGAGGGCGACGACGAACTGCGCCCACCTCGACACCCACCCGCGGGTCGCGTCCCAGGACGCCCCGGCCAGCGCCAGGGGTGCCAGGGCGACCGCCATGAGCAGCAGCGCCTTGCGGACCAGCAGGGAGATCCACAGGATGAACGCGGCCGAGACCGCCAGGCCCGCGAGGAAAAGCGCCAGGAGCGGGCCGACGGCGGGCAACCCCGTGGCGAGCGTCGTCGACACCCCGACCAGGGCCAGGTCGGCGCCGAGGTCGTCCATCGTGGTGCCCGCCGCAGCCACGACGCCCAGGCAGACCTGGTCTGTGATCTCCAGCAGCGTGCCGGTCAGCGCGACGACGGCGAACGAGCCGAGCGCGCTCTTGGCCAGCCCCCCGGCCGCCCGGGCCAGGGCCCCAGGCTCTCTGCGCAGCATCCCCGTGATGACCTGGAGCAGGAAGAACGCGAGCATGAGGAAGACCGCCACACCGAAGACCAGACCGTAGACACGGGTGAACCGGTCGCTGGTCAGGTCGACGGCGGTGGTCGCGTCGAACACCGTCCAGAGGTTCGTGATGAGCCAGGAGGCCGCATCGCCCATGACCTCCGCGAGATCGGCCAGGATGCCGCCGACGGCGGACTGCGTGTGCTCGGCGGCCTGCTGGCACACGACGGCGGTGATCGGGTCGGCGCAGACCATGGTCACACCGACTGCCCGACGGACCAGAAGAAGTTCACCGCGGTCACCGAGGCGCCGCAGATGATCGCGGCGCCCAGCGCCACGAGCACTCCGGTCTTGCCGCGGCCGGCGAGCTGCGGGTTGGACGAGTTGGCTCCGAGCGCCCAGACGATCGCCGAGATGATGACGCCGAGGACCGCGCAGATCAGGCCGACGGTCATCAGAGCGCCGACGATCGTCTGGAGGGCGCCGATGCCGGGCAGGCCGTTGGTGTTCGGGTCGATGTTGATTGCCGTGTTCATGGTCGGGCCTTCCGTTTCAGAGGTGGTTGCCGAGCTTGAGGAGCCAGGTGCCCCAGCCGAGGGCGGCTCCCGCCAGGGCAGCGCCACCGAGGGCGACGAGGACTCCGGTGCGGGCCTTGGCAACGGTCTGCCAGCTGCCTGCGGAGGCCGCGACGGCCCAGGTGATCGCCGAGGCGATGAGCACCGCGATTGCGGTCAGGAGCGTGAACGTCAGCAGCGCGCCGACGACCTCGCCGAACCCGGTCCCGGCGACGGCGGAGAAGTCCGGCCTGACGGCGCTCATGTCCGGGCCCCGCGAGGCTTGGACTCCGTTTCGGGCTGGTAGGTCACGCCGGTGAGCTCGCCGGGCGGCAGGTGCGGCCCGGTCGTGGTGGCGGTCCACCCGTCCTTACCGTGGTGGAGCTCGAGCCCGAACAGCGCGTCGTCCGCGCTCAGCCGGACGGTGGCGCCGTCGTGCTCGCCGGCTGTCGTGGTGTTCGTGTTCATCGGGATCCTCCGGTCGAGCAGGCCGCCGGGGCGGCGTTCGTCAGGTGCTCCGGGCCATGGGCGGCGAGCCACGGCTCGGGGTCCGTGGGGGAGTACCACCCGCCGGGGTGGACCTCGAGGTGCAGGTGTGGGCCGGTTGCCGCGCCGGTCGAGCCGACGGCGGCGATCTGCTCACCGGCCGCGACGACATCGTTGACCTGGACGGTGACCGACCCGTCCTGGAGGTGGGCGTAGGCCGTCTCGAACATCTCGCCGCCGATGTAGTGCAGGAGGACGACGACGTTCCCGCCGCGCTCGTCGCGCAGCACGTGGGTGACGATCCCGTCGGCCAGCGCCAGGACCGGTGTCCCGGCCGGGGCGGCGTAGTCGACCCCGGCGTGCAGCATCGTGGTCCCGTAGACGGGGTGGACCCGGTGCCCGTACCCGGAGACCCGCCGCCAGCTCCCCTCGGGTAGCGGGAACACGATGGCGGATGCCAGGGCTGTTGCGGGTGCGGCATCCGAAACCACGGCCGGCGTGGAAGCCTGGGATGCTGCGTCCGTCGGGGTGGTCAGTGCGGTCAGGATCGCTTCGGCGACCGGCTCGTAGGCGGCGTACCGGTCGGGGTAGGCGGAGACCTCGACGGCCTGCGCCGCGGCGCCCTTGGGCATCGACTCCCAGCGAGGGATGTCGAGCAGCCCGCGAGGAGAGCCGTCGTTCGGGCCGGTGGGGCCGCCGAAGAACGCTCGGGCCTGGTACACCGGGTCCATCAGGTCGGCGACCGAGCCCCATCCGGCGGCTGGGCGCATCTGGAACAGGCCGAGGGAGTCGTGGTCGTGCCCGACGCCGTCGTGCGGGTAGGTCGCCGAGTCCGGGTAGACGGTGTTGGCGAGCATCCGCAGTCGCGACTCGGTCAGCGCCGCCATGAGAGCGATCACGACGGCGTCGCGCCCCACCCCGTCGGTCGCGGCGCCGATCCGCACGATGGTCGCGGCGTGGGTGAGCTGGACCTGGTCGAGCCGGACCGTGATGCCGTTGGCCGTCGTCGCGGTCAGGGTCTCGGGGACGGTGGTCACGGCCGGCGCGCAGGCCGCCGGGCGGGCCATGGCGCTGACGATCGTGATGATGACGAGGCCGACGGTCGGCCCGAGCAGCAGGACCGGGAAGACCAGATAGGAGAGGAACTTTCGCATGGTGGCCTCACTCCAGGACCTTGCCGGGTGCGCCCAGGCGCAGCAGCCGGCAGTCGTCTGTGGCCGGTTCGCACAGCACGAACACTGTGAGAACGACCGGGTGCGTCGTGGCCTGGGTGCGTCCTGCGACCGTGCCGGATCGGTGACGGACTCCCCGGACGGTGACGGCCGTGGTCCCGGGCCGCAGGTCGCGCAGCTGTCCGGTTCCTGCTGCCGCGGACCACGCGGCCGGGACCTCGGCGACGTCGACGTCCAGCCACTGGCGTGTCTCGTACTCGCGCAGCCGCTGCCACCACGCCTCGTCGGGCAGGTACGCGGACAGGTCCGTGAGCAGACCGGGGGTCTCCTCACCGGTCGGGTCGGCGACCGCCAGCAGCTGGCTGGTGACCGACTCCGGCGTGTCGGCGGTCGTGTCCCAGTCGAAGACGATCGACACGGCCCGCCGCGCGAACCCCTCCGCCTGCCGGGCCGTGTTCGTATCCGGGTCGTCGTGGCTGGCGTGGGGCGTCGGTGCTGGCGCCGTCGGCCGTGTGGTTTTCGGCGTTGATGCCGCGGTCGAGGAAGACCCGGCCGGTCCGGCTTGCAGCCCGCCCAGGACGAGATGCAGCAGCGCCGCAACGACCACGGCTCCTGCGGCAAGGACCATGACCGCGAGGCGCCACCGCTCGGGCATCGCCCGGTTCATGACCGGGCTCCGATCGCGATGACCGGCGCGAGCGGCACGGCGGTGCTCTCGGTCGTGGAGTTCTCGCGGGCCGCGCGCATCTGCTCGACCGTCGTGTCCAGCCGCTGGCGCATGTCGCAGATCGCCTTCCAGTCGTCCGGCGGCAGGGCGGGTCCGAGGATCGCCGGGTCGTGCCGGTCGAGCAGCTGGGAGACGCCCTCCCACGTCGCCGCCCACGTCCGCAGCGCATAGAGGCTGACCGGACGCGCAGCGACGGGCTCGCTCGGTTCGGGCGCCAAGTTGCCGTGTGCAGCGGAATCGGTGGTTTCGCCGTGCTCGCGCAAGGCGGCTTGGACGGCGTCCCACTCGGGGGCGACCTTCCCGCCGCCCTCGATCCGGTTCACGGCGTCCACGGCGAGGTCACGCACCGCGGACGGGATACCTGGCTCGACGGCGAGGTCCATGAGCTTGCCGATGCGCTCGAGCGCCTGCCACGACTTCCGGCCGGTCGCGAGCATCGCGGCCTGGTCCCGGGTGTCACCACGGCTGGCGAGTGCCTCCGGTCCCGTTGAATCAACGAGTCCCGGAATGGTCGAAGTGTCCGTCTCCGTGGCGCCAGTGTCACCGCTGTAGCCGCCGGGCTCGCGGCGGAACCTGGAGGCCTCCTGACGGCGACGGGCCTCCCCGGCGAGCACCTCCTTGAGCTCCCGGTACAAGGTGGCCTGCTCGGAGGGGGTGTAGGCCTGGCGCAGGGTGTTCTCGTCGTGTTCGGCCAGGAGGCGCCCGGCCTCGTCGGACAGCCCGGAACGGACCCACACACGCACCTCGTCCCATCCCAGGCGCTTGACCGCCTCCAGCCGTCGCCACCCGCAGACCAGGACCCGCGCCGGAGTGATCGTGATCGGCTGCAGCATCCCGAGCTTCGCGATCGACGCGGCCAGCGCGTCGAGGTCGCCGACGTCCGTGCGGTGCCGGACCCCGACGACGATCGAGTCCACGGCGACCGACAGCGCGCCGATCCGCTCCCGGGCCTCAGGCATGACGCACCCCCTGCGCTGGTGCCGTGCGGCCGAGCGCCGCCATCAGGCGGGCGTCCGCCAGGAGCAGCACCGGGCGTGCGCCGAGGACCGCGCGCTCCAGCAGGCCCGGGCGCCCGGGCTCACCGAGCAGTGCCCGGCACAGGTCGGTCCACGCACGGTGGCTGATGTCCAGCAGGTGCAGGGGAGTGATGTCCCGGCGCAGCGCGTCCAGGGCAGAGACCGGGTTGCCGTGCTCGGACAAGCCGTGACAGACGTACTCGATGACCACACGCGCGTCCTCGGGATACCAGCCCGCCATCGAGAGCATGGTGCGGGCGGTGATCATCCCGAGCCGCACATCCCTGCTCGTGAGGGAGTCCCGTGCGGAGGCCGCGCCCGGCACGAGGTGCGCCGGTTCCCGTCCTGTTGTGCCCGCCTGCGCGAGTCCCGCGGCTCGCTCGACGGCGACAGGGATCGCCATGTCCTCGGTCAGGTCGCTGAACCGCTCGACGTGATGGTCCAGGTCCATCGAGCGGCGGGCGTGGTCGACCGAGCAGAGCAGGCGGTCCGCACGGTCGGCGGCCTGCATCGTGCGCTGCACCGCCCGGGTGACCACAGCCCACGGGTCGTCGGCGTCCAGCGTGCTCGGTAGGCGAAGCACCTCGAACGCCGCCACAGCGGCATCCCCGGCCGTCTGCCCGTACCGGCGCGCCAGCAGCTCGTACTTCTCCTGGCAGTACGCAAGCAGCGCCGGGACGTCCGGCTGCGTGCGCCAGCCCACCCGGTAGACGTCCAGCAGCAGACGCCGGATGCCGTGCGGGCTGGCGAACCACGGCTCGCGCCCACGATCGGGAACCCGGCTGGGCACCAGGGGCGTGCCGACTTGGGGCGTGGTGGTATCGGCGAGCGCGGTCATGACGGCTCGACCTCCTGCCGGGTCGCAGCACGTGCGGCACGGTGCGCTGGGCCAGCCAGACCGCGGGCAGCAGCCTTGGCGGCACGGACCGGAGCCCGGCGGATGCCCCGCAGCAGGTGCCCGTACAGGTCGACGCCGCGGACCAAGCCGCCGACGACCTTCGGATCGTGGTGCAGGTCGGTGACCCGGGCCCACCGCAACCGGCGGCTGTCCTCGCTGCCGGGCGCGGCGTCGCGCCGCCCGGACGGGTCGCCGTGGACGGCGAACGGGTTCGGCCCGTCCGGGACCGACGCCTTCGAGATCCCGGTGCGGGAGACCGGGGTGTGCTGGTCGTTCATGAGATCGCCACCTCAGGAGGGTCCAGGCGGCGCCCGCCGCCCGGAGGATGCAGGGAACCGGCCCGGTCAGGGACCGGGTGTGCGGCGCGCGTAGCGCGTCGGAACGCCGACCGGATCGTCGCCTCGGTCTCGCGGGCACCAAGTCCCGCGTGCAGGGCGGCGTTGCCGATCGTGGACAGTGCGGTGCCGAAGTCGTGCCCGTGCTCGGCCAGGCGGCATGCCGCCCAGAAGAGGCCGGCGTTGCGTCCGCCCTCCGGCCGGGAAGCGACCCAGTCCGCGAGCCTGATCGGGTCAGCCCCCTGTCGGACGCTCCACGGAGCGGTCCGGGGGAAGGCGGCCACGTCGTCGCGCGGATCGAGGAAGGCGCGCAGCGCCCGCCCGTCGACCGGGCCGGGAGCGTGACTGGCAACCTCGACCACCTCGTAGCGGCCCGATGAACCGTCCTCGTAGGCGACCCTCGACGGCGGCACGACGACGTAGCCGCCGTCGGTCCGGAAGTCGACATGCCTGCCCGGCACCTGCCAGCAGGACTGCCGGCTCACGTTCGGGAACCACGCGTGCAAGCCACCCGAGGGCGTGCGGACCAGCAGCGCCCAGCTCGCCGACAGGCCCCGCTGGACGGCCTGGGCGAACGCCGCCCGGCCGATGGACTCGTCGTCGTGGACGTCCACGTCCACGACGTCCCACCCCGAGGCGGCACCGGTCGGGATCGCGACGTTCGCCTCCGGCCAGGTACGCCACCACCGGGCGACCTCGACCAGGTCCGTCGTCGCGTCATGGAACCCGTGCTCCGTCGCCGGCCGCTTGGTCTGCGGCACGTAGGGGAAGACCGGCACCCCGGCACGGGTCAGGAGCCGGACCGTCTCGGCCACTGTCGGCGCAGTAAACGCAGCGACCAAGCCGCTGGCGCGGTGGTCGAGTCCTGCGGGCTGGCGGGTGTCCATGCCACCACGCTGACGCCCGGGAATCGAGCCAATCGCGCGCGCGAAACCGCGCATTGAAAACGCGCCTCAGTCGTAGCCGCAGGTCAAAAACGCGATGGCACGCCGAGGGTCGGACGACGTGCCTCAGCCCGAAGTAAAGGGACCGCAGGCGCGCACGCCGAGGGTCCAGGGGCGATGCGCGCTCGGCATGCCGATCGCTGCAAGACGTCGCAGGTGCGGAGCCGTGGTGCGTCGCTGCTATGAGGTGCTGTCAGGCTGACGGCCTACGACCTGCGTGATCAGTTCGATCGTGGCCAAGTACCACCAGAACATCCAGTCGAGGAAGACGACGTCGTACTCGCTACGCTGCCCTTCGCGCCGGTGGCGCACGTCGAACTCGTTTGCGATCTGGAACAGGGCGCCTTCGTCTTTGCTGAAGAGCGTGTCCTTGAGCAGCTTGCGGTGTTCCTCGAGGATCCGCGCGAGAGCGCTAACCGCTGAGCGCTTCGCCTCACGATCCGCGCTCCGGGAGCGGAACAGGGCGATCGCGTGCTCCAGAGCAGACCGCTCCCCGGGTCGGGCGCTTTCGATCGCGCTCTGCATGAGGGTCTCCCTGGCGTCGTCGGAGTACCCGACCACCCGACCGACGTCCTCCCCGCTGTCGGCGATTCGGAAGGGAAGCCCGCGGTCCGCGAATAGTCGGTTCACCTCCATGCGGAATACGGCTTGCCCGACCCCAACGACAGGCTCGGAGTGGTGCCGTCCGCAGTCGCTGAAGGAGTGGTAGCGCTCCACGTTCCTCGGGCGCGCGACGAGGTCGTGCAGAACCTCCACGACGGAGAGGAAGACGTCCGGCTCCCACGTGGTGGCGTCGCGCAACGGGTCGACGTCCGGCACGCCGAGCGCGTCTTCGATCGTGTCGACCGGGCCACGCAAGTCACGCTGGTCATCGACACAGTCGATTCCCCACGCGCGGTCGAAGTAGCCTCTTGCGTCGAGTTGCTGCACGATTCTTGAGAACCTGCGCTTGGCTCCGGCCCAGTCGGGAGCGTGGCTGGACGGTAGCCCCTGACGGCGCTCCATGTAGTACCGCGGTCGTGACGCGCGCGCCTCTCGCAGCTCGTCGTGCCGACCAGCAAGTTCGGCAAGAACCCGACGGCCTCCCCACTCACTCGCTCTGAAGGCTTCAACCGGGCTCGACCCTGCGAAGGCCTCCTCGAGAAGCAGTTCGCCCACGGCCCCCGCACCGTTGTCGGGTCGGGCCAGGATCGCTTGGAGTTCCGCGACAAAGAGATCCCGCGGCCAGACAAGACCGAAGTCCGGCTCTGTGAGCGGCAATGTGCTCACGAGCGAATCATCCTGACGGTCGCCATCGTCAGCCCGCCCCGGTTCGAACTGATCCGCGAGCCGCTCGGGACGGTCGTGCTTCCTGCTGGTAGACCCATGTCAGGAATGTACTGGTTGGCGAACGGGCGAGCACGTCCGTCACCGGCCGCCAGTGGCAGCGGGGTGGTTACCCGGTCGAGTCGTCTACGCGCTCGGTCTGTGTAGCGGTCGAAGGGTCAACCTACGGCGGCGCGATGGGTGGCGTCGATCGCACCGCTGCGCTTGCCGGGCCCGCCCGGGCCGGTCTCGTCGTCGAGCCGGGTGAGCAGTTCGGTGGCGATCTCCTTGGCCTTTTCGGGGTGTTCGTCTGCGAGCTCGACGAGTGTGCGGTCCTTGGCGAGTGCTTCGTTGCCGGGGTCGGCGGTGCTCCAGGTCTGGATGGCGCGTCGTGCGAGGGGAACGTCGTCCTGCCGGAGCGCGCGGGTGATGACCAGGTGGGCGACGTCGCCGACCAGGGCGGTGTACTCGTCACGGAACCGCTCGTGGTGCAAGGCCCAGACCCACTGGTCGTACTTCTCCTCGGGCACGGTGAACGGAGCGCCTTGGACGAGCTCGAGGGCGGCGACGAGGTCCTCAAGCCCGTCGGCGCCGCGTCGCAGGGCTCGTTCGTAGAGCCGGCGGAGCAGGTCGGTGTCCAGGAGGATCTCGTCGATCTTGTACAGGTGGCGCGTGGGCGGCACGCCCTTGCGAGGCCGCCCGGGGGTTCCCCGGCCGATGCGTGGCTTGCCGTCGGGTCGGTTGCCGACGTAGCCGCGCAGGACCGAGAGCCTGCTGCGCACGTCACTGTCGACGTTCTCGTTGAGGACTGCTGAGACGTCCTCCAGGGTGACGCCCTGGGGGTGGAGCGCGAGGTAGGCCGCGAGCATGACGAACAGCGGCTGGAGCCCATTGCCTTCCTGCCCGTCGGCGGGTCCGGGTCCCCAGAGCGTGACCGGTCCGAGGAGCTCCAGGCGCGGGCGCCGGCACGCTGGCTCGTACCAGTCAGCCAGGTCGTCATCCAGCCCAGGATCAGGGTCCGGCTCGAGGGCGTCGTTGGGGCGCTGGACGACCGGTGCGAGCCGGGCGAGGTCCTCGCGGGTGTTCGCGGTGCGGGCGGTGTAGACCTCGTCGGGCTCGGGCAGCAGCGACCGGTCACCGGCCGCCGTGGCGGCGTCGGCCGGCCTGTCCGTCGTCCGAACCAGCGGGGGGTCTTCGGCCTCGGGGGC
Organism: Antribacter sp. NEAU-D49; assembly: GCF_057158775.1. Classification (NCBI taxonomy): domain Bacteria; kingdom Bacillati; phylum Actinomycetota; class Actinomycetes; order Micrococcales; family Promicromonosporaceae; genus Antribacter; species Antribacter sp. NEAU-D49. The sequence continues at coordinate 67,938 of NZ_JBXTSN010000006.1, forward strand.
CGTGGTGGTTGGCTGGTCTGAGGTGTCCGTGCCGGTGGCGTGCTCGACGAGCGAGTTCGGGACGTCGGCAGGGTTTCGGGTGAAGGCGACGATTTTCGTGCATGCCTCGAGCTCTTGGCTGCTCATCCGTGCGGCGTCGACGTCGATGCCCAGTGCGTCGACGTACAGCCGCCCGCCCTCGATCCGCAGCTCGACATCGTCGCCGCGGGGTGGCTGGGCGATCCTCATCACGGCAGCGCTCGACCGCCCGGGGTGCTTGCGGATGTCGTCGGCGAACTCGGTGATGCCGGGCATCGGGATTGCGGCCACGACGATGTGGAACTCCTCGTGGTCCTCGCCGTCCGGGGTCACCTCGGCCGACTCCTTGACGTAGACCCCGATGTCTGTCGCGAAGGCGTCGTCGTGCTCCTCGACGACGCGGTGGCGCGACAGGGCTCCGGCGCCCTCGGCGACCCCGACCACGTGGGTCGTGAGGTTCGCGGTCCAGGGGTTGAGCGCGAGTTCTGCCACGACGTGCCGGGCGAAGGCCGCGACTTCCTCGGCGTCACCGGTGACCGTGACGGTGCGCAGGTGCTCCAGGTCCAGGAGCACCGCGGTCCCGTCCTCGTGCTGCCCGACGGTGGTGAGCATCGGGTACGGGACCAGCTCGTCCGAGCGTTCGGGAGCGGACCGGAGGGGTGCGGACCAGCGGACGCCGTCGCCCTCCCAGGGCTGGGGAAGGTGCGCCGGTGTCGCGAGGTGCACTGTCGCTGTGTCGTCCGCGAGCTCCACGGCGACCAGTACCGGGCGAGGCGTGTGGTCGCGCAGGTTCGGTCCGGCCAACTCGCGCAGCAGGGCGTCGAGCCGGCGGACGTCAGGTGCCCGCCGGCCGCCTACGACCCGGGCGGTGACCGCCGCGCTGACGGTCTCCTGCGGGATCGGGGCGACGGCCCGTCCGGGACTCCGCAGTCGTTCCTGGCGTGCTCGCCCTCGAGTGATCGCCAGGTGCAGGCCGGCGGCGAGGACCGCGCCGCCGGATGCCAAACCGGGCAGGAGCCACGACGGAGCCGGCGCATCCTCATCCGTGGCGGGGGTGTCCTCACTACCGACCGTGGAATCCAGCACCTCGGTGCTCCTCGGTGCCTCCCCGCCTGCACGCGGCGAAGGGCCCGCCGACGGCGCACTCCCGGGGCTCGCGGTGCCCGTGCCGTTCGTGGCGCCGCCGGTCTCGCCGTCGCGCCCGCCATGGTCGCTCGGAGCGTCCGTGCCCGTGTCTGTGTCTGTGTCCGCGGGTGCGTCGACGTCGGCGGGCGGCAGCGCGGTGTGGTCAGCCACCTGCCCGGTGACGTCTTCGACAGGGTCGGATACCGGTGTCGCGGCGCCCGGCACGGTCAACGTCCAGCCGGGCTCGATGTGGTCAGGGTCGGTGAGCCGGTCACCGTCAGGCTGGACGGTGCCGGAGGAAGCGCCGGCGATGTCGGGGTAGCGGTCGGCCTCACCCAGGGTGTCCAGCGCGATCTGGGAGAGGGTGTCGCCGGGTTGGACGGTATAGGTCGTCGTCCGGGGTGCCTCGACGTGGGCAACCTCGGTAGCAGGTGCCTGTGCGGCGGGGACCCGGATGGTCTGGCCAGGTGTGAGGAAGTCGGGGTCAGCCAGGTGCGGGTTGAGGTCGGCGATCTCGGTCCACCGTCGGGGATTGCCGAGCTGCTCGCGGGCGATACGCCACAGGGTCTCGCCCGGCTGGACGACATGCTCGACCGACGCAGGAGCCGGCGTCGGCGGGATGCCGGCAGCGTCATTGCCCGACGCCGTGGCGTGGTCGCCGTCGGTCACCGGGCCGCCGTCATCTACGGCGCCGACAGGCGTAGAGCGCGAACGACCGAGATGAGCGTCGCTAGCGTCATCAAGCAGAGTGGAGCCGAGCACGGTGGGCGCGGGCGCCGCGCCGGTGCCGGCGCCGGTTTCGGGTGCGGTCTGGACGACGGCGTGCGCCGTGCCCGGGGACTGGGTGACGGCAGGGACGGCGGCGAGGGCGAGGGCGGTGGCGACGATGCGGCGCGCGAAGGCTTGGGGGAGCCCGGGCAGGTGGGGCGCGGGCACGTGCCGCAGGGCGGCGACGATCTCGACGAGGACCGTGACGGTGAGCCAGGCCCATACGCCCCAGAGCACGACGATCAGGCTCATCGCGAGCAGCGTGCCGTTGTCGGGTGAGTCCAGGCGCAGGCGCAGGTCGTCCCAGGTGGTGACGGTCCACAGGTACTCGTGCGCGACGACCAGGAGGTAGGGGATGCCGGCCAGCAGCCCGGCCAGGCCAAGCAGTGCGAGCACAGCGGCAGCCCGACCCGGCCGGCCGGCCGCGGGTGCCGGGCGCTGGACAGGGTGGTCGGGCCGGGGCCGGGTGGTGGTCATGAGCGGTTCCCTCCGACGGTGCGGACCAGGTGTGCCGAGGCTGTCGCGCTGACGTTCAGGGGGCCGATGCCGACGGCTGCGAGGATCACAGGCTCGTAGGTCTCGTGGACCGTGACGGTGACCTGGTCGGTGCTGGTCTCGACGGTGCCGGTGACGCCGGACGCGGTGAGGTAGTCGGTGGCAGCCCAGTAGGCGCCGGCGGGGTCGACGGTCAGTGGTCCGCCGGTCATGGCCTCGGCGGCGACCTGTTGGGCGCCGGTGCGGGCCGCTTCGGCGGCGATGTCGTGGGCGCGCTGCTTGGCGTGGATCTGCCCGCCGAGGTCGACGGCGAGCCCGACGCACAGCGCGAGCACGACGGCGCTGAGCACGGCCCAGGTGCTGATCGACCCGTCCTCGGAGCTCTTGCGGGGTGTCATGGTCGTTCCCGGTGCTGGTCGACCGCGGAGGTCATGGTCGCGGTGATGGTCCGGCTGCCGGGGATGGGCAGGCCGAGGTCGGACACGTCGAGGTGGCAGGTCACCGTGGCGGACACGCTCGCCGAGGTGCCGACGGGAGTGGTCAGCCCGGTGGTGTCCACGGCGACGTCGGTCGCCGTGCACCGGATGTCCTGGTCGGCCAGGCTGGCATGTGCGGAGGTCGCCGCGTCGTCGTGCGCCTGGACCGGGTCGCGGGCCAGGGACGCGGTGCGCGCTGCCTGGAACGCGGCGGTCTGGACGGACTGGTGCGCGATCGCGACCCGGCCGCCGAACACGATGAGCATGATCATGAGCCCCAGGACGGGCACGATGATCACCGCTTCGATCGTCGCCGACCCGGACTCGGGGTCGTGGACGGGGCGTCTTCTCATGGGGCGGTGACCTCCTCTCGGGCGACGGTGGAGCTGTGCCGGATCTCGGGGGTCCAGAACGGCACGATCGACAGGGAGACGCCGGTGACTGTGACCCTCGCTGTCGTGTCGGTCATGGTCGCCTCCACGGTCCAGGTGCTGAACACGTCGTCGCCGGTCCCGGCGAGGAACGCCTCGGCGGCGGCGATCCCGGCGCCCGCGGTGCCGTGCTCGGCTCCGGCAGCGCGTGCCCCGGTGGAGGCAGCGGCGATCGACAGGCTGCGCGCCTGGTGCAGGAGCGCTGCCTGGACGCCGAGGAACAGCAGCACCAGGAGGATCGGCAGCAGGACTGCCATCTCGACCGTGGCGGAGCCGGCCTCGGACCGGCTACTGGATCTTGCCGACCTGGGCATCGAGGTAGGTCCTGATCGCGCCGGCCACCAGGGTGACGAACCCGATGGCGATGCCCACCCACATGACCTGCTCGAGCGTGATGGCGCCCTCCTCCGGGTCGCGGTCGGCGGCCAGGGCGCGCTGGTAACGGTCGGTGAGGCTGTGGTGCAGACGGTGGCCGAGGAGGGCCAGGGTGGTGAGCAGGTACAGCATGGTGATCACTCCTTGCGTGGGGGGCTGTGGTGGTGGGCCGGGGCTCGCCACCGGGGTTCTCGGTGGGGACTCCTTCCTGTCAGGTGCTCGCGGTCATCCGCAGCAGGAACGGCGCCATGACCAGGACGATGAACACCGCGCCGAGCAGCGAGCCGGGGATGGCGAGCTGCTCGCCGAGGCCGTTGGCGCGGGCGAGGTCGTCGTTGAGGATCGCGGACCGCAGCCCTGCCGATCGGGCGGCGAGGGCTTGGTAGGCGGCCGAGCCTTCGGCGCCGGACAGGCGCAGGACGTCGGCGATGTCATGCAGCTCGGGCAGCCCGAGCTCGTCGGCCAGCCCGGCCAGTGCGTCCCACGGAGGCAGCCCGGACCAGCGTGACCGCGCCAGCTCCTCGGCCAGGCGGACGAACACGCGGGTGTCGGTGGCCCTGGCGGCGTTCTCCATCGCCTGCCGCACCCCGGACCCGGCGGCGCGTTCGAGCGCGACCAGGTCGGCGAACGCGGCCAGCGCGACACGGAACTCGCCGCGCAGCACCGCGGCGCCGGTGTGCGCGTTGTAGTTCGGCGTGAAGAACAGGACCACGGCCAGCAGCAGCCCCGCCCCGACCGGGACGACGGCGGCCACGGGTAGCCCCGCGACCGTGGCGCAGGCGGCGATGACCTGGGGCATCAGGAGCCCCACGACGGCGAACTGGACCTTCTCCCCGTAGAACCGGGCGAGGGGGATCTGCAGCAGCGCGAGCTCACGGCGCGGCGTGCGCGCCCACACCGCGGAGGGCAGGGTCCGCGTGGCCCAGGCGCCGAGGCGTTCGGTGCGGTCCGACGGCGGCCCGGCCGCCTCTGTCGTCGTGGTCCGGCCCGGGTGCCGGGCCGGGGTGACCCGGCCGATCGCCTCGGCCAGGTCGACGTGCGCCGGCAGCAGCCGCACCACGAGCACCGCCAGCGCGAGGCCGACCAGCGCACCGGAGAAGATCGCCAACGCCAGCGGGCTCATGACCGGCCCCCGATCAGGCGCACGGGCTTGGGCCCGGCCGACAGCCGTTTCATCCACAGCAGCGCCCCGACGTAGGCGGCGAGCAGCAGCAGGAGGAGGAGCTGCCCGGCGGGGGTGCGGTACGGGTCGATGAAGTCCCCGGTCAGGGTCAGCGCGCCGAGGATGACCGCGGAGATCAGGGTGACCCAGCGGGCGGACGCGCGGGACTTGGCGCGTTCGGCCTCGACCTGGCGGCGCGCCTTGACCTGGTCGGCGACCGACTCCGCGATCCGGGTCAGCAGGGCGACCAGGCCGCCGCCGCGGCTGCGGGAGGCGGTGATGAGCTGGAGGGCGACCTGGTCGGCGGTGGTGTCGTCGAGCTCTTCGGCGAACGCCCGCAGCGCACCGGCAGTGTCGTGCCGGGACGCGATCCGCCCGGCCAGGCGCTGCACCTCGCCTGCGATCGGTCGCGGCGCGGACCGCACCGTGGCGATCAACGCGTGCTCCAGCCCTTGCCCGGACCCCAGCACCCCGGACAGGGACCGGGTCCACTCCTCGAGCGCCTCGAGGCGGGCGATCTGCTGGGCGGGCACCGGGTCGGACAACAGCCACGGCAGCCCGACGGCCGCCAGCGGCCCCACGACCACCAGGACCGGCAGCCCGGTGACCTGCCACCCGACCACCCCCGCCGCCAGGCCGGCACCCGCCAGGACCCAGGACCGCTGCGACACGCGGGTCAGGCGCGCGGGGCGGCGGCGGGCCGCACGGCGGGGGAGGAGGTCCCACCCGTACCACCACGCCACCAGGAAGAAGACGGCGAGGCCGAGCAGGCACCCCGACAGGACGGCGAGCTCCATCAGGCCACCTCCTGCTCGGCGGTGAACGCGGCCAGGTCGAACCCGTCGCCGGCCAGAGCGCGCAGCGGGTCCGGTAGGACGTGGGGGCGCAGGACGCCGTCGGGCCCGGCCTTGAACACGTGTGTCGTGGCCGGTGTCCCGGGGGAGTCCCCGGGTTCGACGGCGACGATCTCGGCGACCCGCCGCACCCGCTTCTTCGTGCCGTCCGGGCCGCGGACGACCTTCATCTGCAGGTGGACCACCAGGTCGATGGTCGCGGCGAACGCGTCGGTCAACGTGGCGTGGGAGTACTGCGGCCCGGCGGTCTGGGCGCAGTTGACCAGCTTGGGGATCACCGCGCCGGCGTCGCGGGCGTGGGTCGTGGATATCGATCCCGTCCCGTTCTGCATCCCCAGCAGCAGCGGCAACGCCTCCGGTCCGCGGACCTCGCCGACGATGGTGCGCTGCACGTTTAGCCGGACTGCGGCCATGACCGCCTGCATGAGGGTGTACTCCCCGGCCTGCCGCCCGTCCGGTCCGTACTCCCCGGTGCCTTGCCGGGCCTCGATCGGCAGCACGTAGGGCAGCCGCTCCTGGAGGAAGAGCTCGGCCTCGGACTCGGCGGTCACGATCTGCTCCTCGGGGTCGATCTCGGCGCACAGGCCTCGCACGACCGTCGTCTTGCCCGACCCTGGCGACCCGGACACCACGATCGAGAGTCCTTGCCGCACGGCCGCGGCGAGGAATCCCGCGGCCAGCCGGGGCATCAGGTCCAGGCGGACCAGGTCGTCCAGGTCCACGACCACCAGCCGGTGGCGGCGGATGCGCAGCTGCGGGCGCGGGGTCACCCAGGCGATCGCGGTCAGTCGCGACCCGTCGTCCAGCCGCAGGTGCAGCTCCGGGCTCGCCTCGGAGAACGCCCGGGCGCTGGACTCGGACCGGGAGGCGAGGAAGGAGACGAACTCGACCAGCTCCTCGTCGGAGTCGGCCACCGCGGGGCCCGGGACCAGGGTGCCGTCGGTCAGCTCCAGGATCACGCGGTCGTGACCGAACACGAGGATGTTCTCCACCCGGTCGTCCTCGATCAACGGCTGCAACCGGCCCAGGCGGAACACCATGTCGAACACGGCCCGCGCCAGCCCCTGCTGCGCCGGCGCGGTCGGGCGCGGCCGACCAGCTGCGACCTGGTCGGCGACATGCTCACCGATCAGGTCGACGATGATGTCCTTGCCCGCCTGCTCCTTGTCCCGGGCGCTCATTGCCGGGGACGCCGTCGAGACGACGTGCGACAACCGCTCCGAGACCCGCGTCCGCAACAGCTGGACCACGCTCCAGTCGACCGGCGGCCCGAGACGGATCACGCCCTCACCGGCGGGGCTGAGGTCCGCGAACGGTGAACCCGGCTCGGTGGTTCGTGCTGGTGCGGGGGCAGCGGCGCTCCAGGGGTTCGCGTCCGGCTTCGTCCGGCCGCGAGCGGTCGGCACCTCGAGCGGGGCCGGGGTGCGCAGGAACGGCACATCAGCAGGGTCGACGCCGGCGGAATCCGTGTCGGCGAGGTCGATGTCCGTCAGGTCGCCGGGGTCCTGGATCGTCGTCACGCCCGCGCCTCCTCGTTCTCGTCCGGCCTCGCCGGGTCCGCGCCGTCGTCGGCCCGGCCGCCACCGCGCAGGACGGCGGCACGTTCGAGCAGAGCGGCGACGACCGGGCCCTTGACCGACGGCGCCTGGCCGCGGCCGCGAGCCACCGCGGCCAGCAGCACGTCCGCCGCCGCAGTCAGTCCACGCCGGTAGCCGCTGGTCTCGAAGCGGCGCGGCGGGGGAGCCCCGCGGTGGTAGACGGCGGCGCCGTCCGGGTCGTCCGGCAACGTGGCGAGCACCGGCAGCCCCAGCACCCGGGAGACTTCCCGCGGCCCGTACGGGTCACCCGGGCCAACGACGAGCAGGCCGGGGTTGGCCCAGAGCCGGTCACGACGCACCAGCTCCGCCCACGCCCGCGCACCCGCCACCGCGGGCAGGTGCCCACGCAGGACCAGCAGCGTCAGGTCCGCCCCGGCCAGCAGGGGGTCGGGGGCGCCCGGCGCGCCCAGACGACCCGCGTCGACGAGCACGTCCTGCCCCGTCTCGTCCAGACCCGCCAACGCAGCGGCCAGCGGTGACCACAGGTCACCCAGACCCCGGGCCTGCACGTGCGACCGCGGCCCGGCGACGAACCGTGCCCGCGCCTCCGGATCGGCCTCGTCGAGCGGGACAGCGACGCGGGGGAGCAGGTCGGCGACCGGTTCTGCGGTGAACGCCAGCTCGATCAACCCTGCCTCGTAGTCCCGGGCGCCCTTGAACCAGCCCGTCAGAACCCCGGACGCACCAGTCGGGTCGGCCTCCACGAGCAGCACCGGACGCGGCCACGCCAGGGCGAGACCGACCGCCGTCGTCGTCACCCCGGGTGAACCCTGCGCGGAGCACAGCGCGATGACGGCCATCTCAGCCCGCCTCTCGCGAATCCAGGATCAGCTGCGCAGTCCCGGCCGCCAGGCCACCGGTCAGCTCCAGCGCCTCCTCATGCGGGAGCAGGACGTCCACGACCGTCTGCTTGGTCGCTTGGTCCACGTGCACCGTGACGACTTCCCCTTCGGAGAACGCCGGCAGGCCACCGGGCTCGGTCTGCGGTGTCGACGGCGTGACCACCACCCGGACCTTGTCCCCGGGCGCCAGGCGCGTGCCCAGCTCGGTGGTCAGCGGGACCGGGACGATCGACTCACCAGCCGCCGGGACCACGGCGTCGGTCACCGCGTCCGGCGAGATCGACGAACCAGCCGCGATGTCCAGCGCGGCGCGCATGCCCACCACTGAACCGGCCGCATCAGCGCCGACCGCGGACAGCCCGGTCCCGGAGCCCACCCGAACCCGGCGCAGGTCGTCCGCGTCGATCACCGTGCCCCGCGGGATCGTCCGGGCGGCGACCAGCACCTCCCGCGCGTCCGACGTCGCCGACCACGCCAGCCCAGCCCCGACCGCACCAGCGACTGTCAGGACAGCGGCCAGCAGGAGGGCGACAGGACGACGTCGGACCTTCGGCGGCGGCGCAGAGCGGGCCGGGGGCGGCACCTGTGGTGCCGCCTCAGGTCGGGTGGCTGTGTTCGTCATAGGTCGCCCCCTCCGCGCCGGGCCCGTCAGCTCACGAGCACCTGCGCCTCTCCGATCGTGACGGCGACCTCGCTGGTCAGACCGTCGAGCGTGATAGTTCCCTGCTGTCCGGCGCCCTCCCACTCCACGACCCAGTGCGAGGTCGCAGACACGGTGAAGGTGCTACCCGGCTGGTCACCGGAATCCTGGGTGTAGGTGTGCCCGCAGTCCGGGCTCCCGCTCTTGCCGAACCGGGACTCGTACGGGGTGCCCGCCGACGCGCACCTCACGACCGCCCCGTCGCCCATGTCCCACACAACCTCACGCACGCGCGCAGTAGCGGTGACCGAGACACCCCGCACGGTCGCGGTCCGCGTGATCGGGCCGAACGTCGTCGCGTCCGCGCCGTCGACCCACAACCACGTCGACAACCCCACGATCCCGACCTCGCCCGGACCCGGCGTGATCCCTATCCGGATCGCCTGGAGATCCATCTGGGCCACCGCCTGCCGCGCCACCTCGCCCGGCGAGGGCGGCGGCGGGCCGGCCTCGGGCGGGTTCGGCGAGTAGACCAGCGACACCTGGGCACCGGCCGCGTCGAAGCACGGGTACACCGCCCCCGTGTCCGGGCCGCTGTTGAACTCCTGCTCGAAGTGCTCCCACATCGCCGTGCCTTCCGCCGGCTGCGGGTTCGCCGGTGTTGGCGAGATGTAGCACCCAACGTCCTGCCGCCAGAACCCCTTGTCCGTCGAGCACGGCACCGGCTGACCGGCGTTCAGGCAGACGGGCGTGCCCTCGACGTCGGGCGCGGTAGCGCTCCCACGGTCGGGACCAGCCGCTGGCTGTCGCGTCGGGCCGCCGACCGGAGCGTCATTGCTGACGCCACCGACATTGCCCGGATCGACAGCTTCCACGACGCACGTGCCCGTCGTCGGGTTCACCAGCGTGCACGACGCAGGATCCGCCGAAGCGGCCTCGGCGCAGAGGACTGTCGCCGCCAGCGCGACGAGGGCTGTCGTCACGGTTCGGCGCACGGGTCCTTCTCCAGGGTCTCGCCTGCCGTGACGCGCCAGCCGTCGGGACTCTCGGCGAAGTCGGAGTTGCTCAACGTGAGGCGGGACCAGCCTCGGTCGGGTCGCCCGGCGGGAACCACCGACGTACCCGATCCGTCGACTACGTCGACCTGGCTTACGTCGTAGCAGGTGTCGAAGACGGTGATCGCGCTGCCGTCGGGCGAAGTGGTGACACCCTGCGTCGTCACCGAGACGACGCGGGTCTGACCTTTCTGGCTCCATCCGTTGGCGCGACTGCGCTCGAGGTCCGCGCGCCAGGCGTCGAGGTAGTCGCCGGCGAGGCCCTCGTCGAGACGGGAGAGCGGCTGGGAGGTATCCGAGGCGAGTTCGTCAAGGAGCGTGTAATACCTGTCGACGGCTGCCCGAGCGCTCTGCTCGGCACGGTCGCGATCCGAGGTCGGGCTGGGGGCAGGCGACGCGGAGATGGACCCGGAGACGGTCGGGGTCGGATCCGGATCTGTCGAACTGGTGCAGGCGCCCATCGACGACAGCACCAGCGCTCCGGCCACGAGAGTGGCCAACCGGTGTGCGACTCGCATGACGGACCCCCTCGCCAGTGGTGCGGGCGCTCGTTTCGCGAAAGCCGTTGCTCCGTGAAGCACAGCAACTGTCTTTCGGCGATTCCAAGAGTGCACCAAGATTTTGCCTGCTGACAACCGCATTGGTCGGAGGTCCTCGAGTGAGACTCTCCCAAGGCGGACCAGGTGACGCCGGCCCGACGGTGCCGAGACTGCCACGTGACATCGATGGATACCGCGCAGGCGGGAAACGCGCACACCAAGCGGAAAACGTTCCGGTGCAGGTCAGAAACGTGCACGTGCTCGCTGGTCGAGGTACGGGACTGTATGCCAGCCCGTCGGAAGAGGTCCCTGCGTCCGTCGAGCCCCACGGCCCGCCCCGTCGGCCTTAGCTGAAGGCTTCCTGACCTCGTCTCCGACGACACGCGACGCCGCTCGTCGTGGTTGTGCGTTCGAGGGTCAGGTGAGCCAGGGAACCTGTCGGCGGGTGTCGAGGCCGTGCTCGATCCGAAGACGGATCGATGGATGGATCGAGAGGGCGCCAAGTCCGTCGACTCGTTGCAGGTTGTCTACCGTGCAGAACCTATCGGCGGCGACAGCCGTAGCTTCGTGTGTCTCGCCGAACGAACGCCGAACCACTGCTGCACGTGGTCCCTGCGGTCGGACCGCGGGTCCTAGCGTGGTGGGACCCGATCGGATCTGGGACCGGCCCAGACTTCGCTGCCGACGATAGGCTTTTCCAGTGACTAATCCCGAGATCCGCGTGCGCTTTGCTCCGTCGCCGACTGGCATGTTCCATGTGGGGAACGCTCGTTCGGCGCTGTTCAACTGGGTCTTCGCGCGCCAATCGGGTGGATCGCTGGTCCTGCGGATCGAGGACACCGATGCCGAGCGGAGTAAGCCGGAGTGGGTGCAGGGCATCCTGGACTCGATGGCGTGGCTTGGCATCGACGAGTCGCAGTACGAGGGGCCGCTGTTCCAGTCGGACTACGCCGGTAAGCACCGCGAGGCGATCAGCACGCTCCTCGCCAACGGGCGCGCCTACTACTGCGACTGTGCACGCGAGGACGTGATCGCGCGGACTGGGTCGAGCCACAAGGGCTATGACGGCTTCTGCCGGGACCGTGGCCTGGAGGCTGCGCCGGGCCGGGCGATCAGGTTCCGCACCCCGGACGAGGGCACCACGGTCGTGGTGGACCTGGTACGCGGCAAGCCGGAGTTCGAGAACGCGCTACTCGAGGACTTCGTCATCGCTCGCGGCGACGGGTCGCCGGTGTTTCTCCTGGCCAACGTTGTGGACGACATGATCATGGGCATCACGCACGTGATGCGTGCTGAGGAGCACCTGCCGAACGCGCCGAAGCAGCAGCTGATCTGGGAGGCGCTCGGGGCGCAGCCTCCCATCTGGGCGCACGCCCCAGTTCTGGTGAACGAGGCACGGCAGAAGCTGTCGAAGCGGCGAGACCGGGTCGCGCTGGAGGACTTCCGCGCTGAGGGCTACCTCGCCGAGGCGATGCGGAACTACCTGATGCTTCTGGGCTGGGCGCCGTCGGGCGACCGGGAGATCGTGCCGTGGGACGAGATCGTGGCCGAGTTCCGGCTGGAGGACGTCAACCCGTCCCCGGCGTTCTTCGACGTGAAGAAGCTGCAGGCGTTCAACGGGGACTATATCCGCGCCATGTCGTTGGAGGACTTCTTCTCGGCGGTCCAGCCGTGGCTGACTTCCGACGACGCCCCCTGGCCAGCCACTGCCTACGACCCTGCGGTATTCGCGCGGGTGGCTGAGCTGGTGCAGACCCGGATCGTGCTCTTGTCCGAGGTCGTGCCCATGGTCGACTTCCTGTTCCTCGACGAGCCGGCTACCGACGAGGACGCATGGACCAAGGCGGTGGGGACCGAGCACGCGGCGGCCATCCTGGAGTCGACCGTGGCCGCCTACGCGGACGTCGAATGGACCGCGGATGCGCTCAAGACCACCCTTGAGTCCATCGGTACAGACCTCGGTCTGAAGCTGGGCAAGACGCAGGCACCGGTGCGGGTGGCGATCACCGGTCGGCGTGTGGGGCTCCCGCTGTTCGAGTCCATGGAGGTCCTGGGCCGGGAGCGGACCTTGGAGCGGCTGGCGGTCGCGGCGGCGAAGTTGGCCTGAGCCCACAACCCGGCGGCGGCGACCCCTACGGGTCGCCGCCACCGAGCTGTCTAGGCTGCCGTACTGGTCGCCTGCCGGTTCATCGCCCGGAGCCGGTGCAGGTCCAGCGTCGAGTCCCTGGCTCTCGGCAGGACGGGACGTAGGCGATCGACGACCTCGTCGAAGGTCGTTGGGGGCTGGTCACCGACGATGTAGTTCTCGGCGAGGAACCACCGAAGCGTGGCGGGGTCGATACCGGCCGCGAGGACGTCGTGGACCCGTGTTTTCGGTGCCCCGGCGGGCGGGCGCATGCGGGGGAGGAAGATGTAGGCCACGTGCCGGGTTGGCGCCAGTACGGCCCGAATGCGTTCCTGGATCGCCGTGGCGTCGATCTTGTCGGTTCCGCGGACCACGAGGTTGACGTCGGACTCGAGGTCGTCGACCACGGTTGCCAGATGCCACAGCGCGGTCCCGTCCGACCGGGTGAGCCGGACCGTCTGGTGCTGCGGGTCGGGGACCTCGTCGAGGTGGACGAGACGAGCCCGCAGCATCGCTCGGACGTCGATGCCGGCGGCGTCAAGGTAGGAGTCGACCGCGGTGACGTCCAGGACCGAGCAGCCGTTCTCGGTTCGGGCCAGGCCAAGGGCAGTGAGCCGTTCGGCCGCCGCCTGGTGAGCTGACTGGTGCTCCGACTGGTGATCGGTGGAGGAGAGCGGGACTCCGGCCACGCCGGTGAGCTCCGCCCGGAGATGGGCCTCGTGCTTCGCCGTGGCGCGTGCGGGGTTGGTGTCGTCCCAGCGAAGGTGCACGCGTGCTTCGGTCCCTGAGGACTGGGCCGCTGCACCGGCGATCGCCGCGGTGAGCAGGTGGGTGCGCAGTGCGCCCACCTGAAATGACTCGTGATGCGGGGAGACGCCGAGCCGCGTTACGACGGGCCCGTCGATCCTGGCGATCGCGCAACTTCCGGTCCACGCCTCACGAGGCACCGGCATCCACCCCTTCGGATCTGCCCCTCGTGCCCGATCCGACGGCGTAGCAAACCAGACGCATGATCGCGGCCAGGTTCTCTTCCCGACTGCCGGAAACGTCCACGGCTCGGGCCCAGGGCAGAGTCGGGACGAGGCTGTGGAACGCCTGGTTGGCTGCGCGGCAGAACGCCGGAGTGTCGACGGCACGACCGACCTTCTCGCCAGCAGCGATGCGTGCGCTTGCCCGGTGGACCACCAGCTCGTCCGGGCAGGAGAGCAGCAGGTGCAGGTCGCCTGGGCGGACGTCGGTGTCTGCGGCGAGCCGGGCGCTGTCCAGGAGGCTGGGGCAGCCCGCGATGGCGGAGTAGACCGCCTGGGAGAGGGGCCCGCGGTTGCACAGCACGACGTCGGCGCTCCCGGTGGACCGCTGCCGCATGGCCGACCATGCCGCTGACTTGATCCGATAGTCGGCCACCCATCGCGACCCGCCCGCGACCCCGATGTTGCGTGTGACGACCCGCCCGATCAAGGGCCCCAGCTCGGTCCCGGCGCCCGTTCCGCCGACCACGTAGACGGTCAACCCTGTCGAACGCAGAGCTTGCGCGACGAGACCGATCTGGGTGTCCTTGCCGACGGCTGAAGGGCCGTCGAACACGATCCAGGGCACAGATCGGGATGTGGTGCGTGTCCATCCGAGGTGCTCGAGATACCGCTCGGCCAGGACCGTGGTGGCGACGTCGTCCGGCAGCCGCCGGGCGAGACGCACGGTGTCGGCGATCCAGTCGCCGGCCGGGGTCTTCATCGGTTTTTCGGCGTGAGGAGCCCGGACCACAGGGGCACGGTCGTGACTGTGGGGTGCGGGTGACCGTGTCCGTACCGGCCGCCGTCGCCGAACTCCTCACCGTGGTCGGCACAGACCACGACTAACGGCTCACGGCGGGCCACCTGGTCGAAGAGCCGTCCGAGCTGGTGGTCGGCCCACTGCAGGGCATGGATCTGCATCTGCCGCAGTGTGGTGAGTTCCTCGGTGGTGAAGGCGTCCGAGGAGGACGCCTTCGAGTCATGCAGGGAATAGAGGCGGTCGAGCAGCTTCTCCTTCTCGTCGTCCAGGGGCGAGTGGGGTGTGGTGTACGGGATGTGGGTGCTGGGGCAGTTGAGGAAGAGGAAGAACGGGCCACCGGCGAGGCAGGCGTCGGCCAGCTCGTCGACATGGGAGAGCGTCAGGTCGTCTCCTCGGTCGCGGATCCGTGACCGTACCGCGGTGCGGTTCGGTCGACCGAAGTACCGGAACTCGTCGAACAGGCTCGGCATCCAGTTCGCGGGTTCCTCCGGGTCGAAGAACGTGACGCCGCCCGCCCCCAGCACGCGGTGGCCGCTGCGTCGGTAGTGGTCCATGAGCATGCGGCCGGTGAACGGGACGGCAACACGCTGAGCCGACGGACGCGCGGCCGCGGACCGCCACACGGCGTCGTACGGCACGCCGCTGAATAGGTGCTTGCCCTGGGTCGGGGCGGGGATGAGCCCGGTAAAGAAGGCGACGTGCGCAGGCAGGGTGAACGTCCCGGCTGTCTCAGCTCGGTGCACCGGGCCGAGACGGTCAAGGTTCGGTGTGCTGGCCTGCATGGCGGTGTCGTACCGGCATGAGTCCAGAGTGATCAGGATGACGTCACGTTCGCGGAGGTCGCCCATGATCAACCGGCCACGCGCACGCGAGGGTCGCGGAACCGCTCGACCGCAGGGGTCTCCAGCAGCCATTTCGTCAGGAGGTCCAGGCGGTCGATCGTGTCGCGGACAATCTCGTCGACCGCGGCCCGCTGCGCGGCCGTAGCACGGCCGGCGAGCCGCACGCCGGCGAAGGCGGGCTGGTCCAGCAGGTCGCCGTTGCGGGACATCAGTACGGTCTCGTTCACCAGCCCGAGCTCGGCGTGCAGGCGGTCGGCGATGCGCGAGGCGGCCAGCGTGTAGAGCTTGCCGGTGTGGTGCACGGGGTTCTTGCCGGCCAGGGCCTCGACACCAGCCGAGCGGGACGACGCGATCACGCCGTCGGCCTTGTTCCCGCGTCCCACCAGCCCGCAGTCGCCCTTGCCGAGGGAGGTGCCGAACGGCGCCAGGTAGGCGCCGCCAGCGGCGTCCTTCGTGTTGACCGCCACGCGTACTGCCTCGCTGATGCCGAGCGACGCCGCCAGCGCGGAGGCGGTGTCGACGATGTGCTCGTAGGCCGAGGCGACCATCGTCCGGTACGACTCGCCGGTCGGTGTGAGCGCCGGGTGGAACGGGAGGCAGACTGTGATGTCGAGCCCGGTCTCGCCGCGCAGCAGCATGACCTTCACGTCCGATCCAGCAGCTGGGAACGTACGGGCGAACACCTCGCTGTTGACGTGGTTCTCCAGCGCGATCGCGAGCAGCTCGGTCGGTGTCGCGGGTGCGTGGGCTGCGCAGAACGCCGTGTCGTTCGCCCGCAGTTCCGTGGCGGGCTCGACCTGGGCCGCGCTGGTGGGGGCGTAGAACGCGCGGGGGTGGTCCAGCGCCGTACCGCTGGTGTTCTCCACTGTGTAGCGGACGTGCTCCAGGATTGCGCCCGTGCGTGTCGCCTCGACGAGGACGTCGTCGGTGGCGGTCCGGAAGATCTCCTCGATCGGTAGCACGGTCTCGCCCACAGCCAGGGTGAGCTTGCCGAACAAGTACGCGCTGATGGGCTTGTTCACCGTGAAGCTGCCGTATTCCACCGTGGACCCCGCCCCGATCAGCGCCACCTTGTCGACCCAGTGGTTGGGCACGACGCCGAGGTGGTCAAGTCCGAAACGTGAGTACCTGCGTGAGAACTCCTCGGCCAGGATGTCGGCCATGGAGTCCGGGTGCCCGATGCCCTTGCGCTCGACGACCTCGAACTCCGCCTCGTGCGCCGGGCTCACGGCGCGGTTCTCCACTGCGGTGCGCATCATGGTGCTCCTTCGATCAGGTGTCGTGGGCGTGTCCGCCACCGGCGAGCACGTGTGATCAGCGTCACGGACATACCGGGCACCCGGAACGACCTGGAACAGCACCGCCGCCGAACCTGCACTGAACCCTGTTGGCCGTCTCACCTGCGCCGATGTGCTAAGCGCGTTGCCAGGGCATGTCGGCGTGACCGCGAGGCGCGGTGTCGGGCACCATTGCCGAACCAGTGCAGAACGGTCGCTGAACTGTCGTGGCGAGCGGCTCGGCACATCGCTGTGGCAGGGGGACGATGACGGGCACCGTGAACCGGTGGACAGGTCGGGAGACCAGGCTCTTGCGCGAGGCGCTGCGAATGTCGCAGCGTCAGTTCGCCGAGCACCTGGGCGTGAGCGACCGGGCGGTCGCCAAATGGGAGTCCGGCGGCTCGTCGTACAACCCGCGACCCGAGACGCAGGCGCTTCTGGACACCGCACTCGAACGAGCGACACCCGAGGAGAGCGAACGATTCCAGACCTCCGGCGCCCGGCAGGCACCCGGCCGCGGGACGGAGTCGTTGCACCTCGACTCGCACAAGTTCATGCCGGCCTTCATCGGGCACTACCAGGCCGACCGGCTCATGAAGCGGCTTGGGACAACTCGTCCGCAGACCGTTCTTGACCTCGGATCGGCAGCCGTGGACCACCCGGCGGCAGACAGATGCACCCTCTACGTCCACCCCTGCGGGGTCGTGGTGTTTCACATCGTCGAGCCGAAGACATCGCCGAGTCTCGCCGACCTCGCGGTCTGGCGGTACGAGACCTACCGCACCGACCCCAGCTGGGCCGCTCACGCCCTTGCCGACCTGCTCGCCAGCAACGACCCAAGCGCGCTGCGACCGCCCTATGTCTTCTCCGCCTACTGGATGCACACGACGCCCTGGGACCCTGCAGTCCTGGAGAGCGCACTTCAGCTGGCAGCGACCCCGTCGCCCCTTGTGGACCGGTCCGATCCGGAACGGATCGTGTCGCTCGGCGCGGCCGCCGAACGAGCCCTGCTCGAGTCGGGATTCACGCATCCGGACGTCGCCGCGATAGGAGTCCACGGAGTCTCGGCAGGCTATGTCGGCTGGTCCGGGATCTCGTATCACCCCCTTGCACCCGAACGTGCCCTGACCGTCGACGAGCTCGTCGCCATCGAAGTGCTCGTCCAAGCCATGTGGTGCTATGCCACCCACCTGCAGTCGGCCGTCGAGGACGGACACGACCCCGATGTGCCCGAGCAGTACGGCTGGAGATTCCTCCGTGCCGCTCAGGCCCGCCTGACCACCGCCCGTCCGCTGGAGACGTCCCAGCACTGCCTGATGAGAGAGACCATCGTGAAGACCAGCGGACTGACCGAGATCCTTCGCGGGGCACAGGCTGCCCTGCGTGACGAGGGGCGGTAAACATGCAGACCAACCACCTGACCCGCCCGGCGCTGGTCGTCATCGATATGCAGAACGGGTTCCTCAACCACCACAGCCGGCACGTGACCCCAGCCGTCGTCGGTTTGATCCAGGAGTGGACGGCCCGGGGGCTGCCTGTGGTGTTCACCCGGTTCTTCAACGAGGCGGGTAGCGCGTACGAGAAGTACTTCCGGTGGACCCGGCTGGTCGACTCGCCCGAGACCGACCTCTCCCCGGAGATCGCTGCACTCACCGACGGCAGCCCTGTGGTCGACAAGCTTGGCTACACGCTGTTCAGCACGGAGGGCGCTGCCCTGGTCGCCGAGCACGGGTGGACCGACCTCGTCTTCTGCGGGGTCGCCACGGAGAGCTGTGTGCTCAAGTCGGCTGTCGACGCGTTCGAGCACGGGTACGGGCCATGGATCGTGACCGACGCTTGTGCCAGCGACGCCGGTACCCCTGTGCATGACGCCGGTCTGACCGTCGCCCGGCGGCTCATCGGTAAGTACCAGCTCCTCACCGTCGACGAACTGCTCTCCCGGCTCACTCCGACTGACGCCCCCGCATGACGACGAGCGTCGACCTCGTTGTGCTCGGAGGCGGACCAGCCGGGTGCGCTGCCGCAGTGATGGCGGCGTCCGTCGGCATGACCGTCACGCTCGTCGACCCGGGCTCCGAGATCGGGGGCGCCCTGTGGCGCATCCCGACGATCCAGAACGTGCTCGGCGGGCACAGCACCGGCCCGGACCTGGCAGAGGCGATCATCGCCGACGTCGCCCGAAGCGGGGCCGTCGTCATCCGTGCCACGGCAAAGGCTGTCCGACCATCGGACCAGGACGTCACCGTCGACCTCGCCGACGGCACGACGCTTGTGGGCCGGCACGCCGTTGTCGCCACCGGTGTGCGTCCCGCCCAGCCCGACGACGTGGACTGGCTCTCCGCACCGCCCGGAACGGTCCTGACTCCGCTCTGGGCGGCAGACCCGGCACACGCGGGCGGCGCGACCTGGCAGGTCCTTGGTGCTGACCGGCCACTCGGGACGTTCCTGCGCGCCCACCCCGATCTCGACGTGCGGCTCAAGGTCCTGTACCCGCCTGCTGACGAGTACAAGACCCACGAAGTCAGGAACGACGCGCGCGTCACGCTCACACAGGTCGAACACCACTCCGTTGACCCGGCGAGACGGAGCGCCGAGCCAGGAAAGGCAACGGTCTTCGCGAACCTCGGCGCCATGCCGGCCACGATCGAGGGCACCCGGCCCGCCGCCCACGGCTACTGCCCACCCGACGCCCAACATCCCCGGATCCACATCGCAGGCGACCTGCGATCAGCACGTGGGCAGCGAATCCAGACCGCTATGGGATCAGGAGCTGAGGCAGCGCTCAGCGCGTACTACTCCAGCCGACAAACGCCATGACAGTCCTGGCGTCGCTCGGCTTCGAGAACGTGCCAGCACCCGTGACGGTCGACGGCGTCGTTGTGACCCCGGACTTCAATGGAGCGGGGTGCGACCGGGTGGTGTACCAGCGGTCTCGCTGAGGGCGGGGACGACCTCGCTGAACGCCACGGAGGACCCATCGCCAGACGACGATCCAGGTGGCTGTCGACCGCTGAGTGGAACGCACACGGGCCGGGACCACCAGAGCGGTTGGTCCCGGCCCGTGTCCCGCCGAGGGGCCGGCGGGCTCGCGTCCGGGCTGGGGAGTGGGGAGGGGTCCCGGTCGCGAGTTTGTGGGCGACAGTCAGTCGCGGTACAGGGGGAGCTCGTAGGACGTGGGTGCGTCGGTGAGGGTGGTGCGTCGCCAGCGGGCGCGTAGTGCGATGTCGGCGGCGGGGTAGGCGAGTCCGGCTTGGGTGGCGGCGTTCTCGACGTCGCGCATGGTGGCTCCGGTTCCGGCGGGGATGGGGGCGTGGGTGCGCCAGGGGCCGTCGTCCAGGTGCCAGGCGGTCACGCTCGTCAGGGCGGGCCCTGTGCCGTGCCAGACGCGCAGGGTCACGGGTGAGGGGCTGGAGTCGACGGCCGATGCGAGCTGGGCGGCCAGGGGTGACAGGCTGGGGTCGAGGGCGGTCTGCGGGACCAGGGAGCGTAGGACGGTGGCGGCGCCGTCGTCGGTCAGGCTCCCGGTGGTCTCGTCGGCGGCGTGCCGGACCCGGGCTGCTGCGTGGCCCATGGCCACGCCGCGTCCGGCCCAGGCGAGCATGTCGCAGTCGTTCATCCCGTCACCGACCGCGACGGTCGCCTCGACCGGGAGCCCGAGCTCCTGACGGATCTGGTCCAGGGTGGTCGCCTTCGAGACCCCGGGCCCGACGACGTCGAGCCAGTCCGAGCCGGCTGCGGTGACGGTGGCGCCGGTCGCGGCCAGGGCGTCGGTGAAGCGGCGGATGCCGGACCCGACCAGGGCAACCCTGGTGGCCGGGGTGGCGCACAGGTCGGCCACGGAGGTGAGGGTCTGGGGGCCGTTGAGGGCGCCGTCGGGCAGGCGCCTTGAGACGCGCCAGCCGACGCCGACGTCCTCGATGGCGATCACGACTCCGCGCACGAGTTCCTGGGCGCGGCGGACGACCCGGCGTGGCTCGAACAGGTGCGCGTCCGTGACGATGTATCCGCTCGGTGCGGTCGGGTCGAGCCGGACCAGGAGGGCGCCGTTGGACCCGACGGCCCACCCGCCGGTCAGGCCGAGAGCGGTGGCGACGGGCAGCAAGCCGGCCAGGGACCGGCCGGTGGCAAGGACGAGCTCGTGCCCGGCGGCGCGGGCCAGCCCGACGGCCTGGTGGGTCGCGGCGGAGGCCAGCCCGCGGGTGTCGACGAGGGTGCCGTCGACATCGAGCGCGACCAGGCGCCTGGTGATCGTGGTGGTCCTGGTGGTCACGCCTCGGCCCGCCCTTCGGTGTCGTTGCCGGTGGGCACCACGAGGCAGGTCGCGCCCAGCTTGGCCAGGGAGTGCTGGATCCCGCGATGGGCCAGGCACAGCGGGGCGTCGACGGGCAGCAGGAGCAGCTTCGCCTCGTGCAGGGCCGTCGCCTCGACGATCTGGGTGATCGTGATGGTGTCGGCCTGGTCGGTGATGACCTCGGCCAGGGCGATGCCCTCGGCGGCGGCGTAGTCGACCACGGCCTTGCGCTGGCCGGCGGTCTCCGCGCCGGCGACGTAGCCGACCGCGACCGGTGCCGGGGCGCTCATGGCCTGGCTCCTGGAGTGTTCTGCACGTTCATCGCTTCCCCTTCGAGACGAGGGCGGCGGCGCCGTCCGTCGGTTCCGGTCCGCGGTGATCGCGGGCCGCCACAGTCCGCCTTCGCGCCGGGTCGAGGATCAGCGGTGGGCGGCCCGGCTGTGGGCGTAGGCCAACGATCTGCCGGGGAGCGGCAGCATGCGGAGACGCGGCGGTAGCCCGTTCACCAAGCGCCCGGAGGGGACTAGCGCGGCTAGTCGCCTTCACCGGGCAATGCTCGAGGGGCCCTCCCGTGCGGGGCGGGCAGCCCATACGCTGAACTCAGTCCAGGCGACCTGGGGGAGCCATGAACGTCGACCCGTACGTCCACGAACCGATCAGTCCAGGCGTGTGGGAGCGCCGTGAGATGCGCCTCGCGCTCGCACACCGTGACCTGAAGCAGGTCTACGAGCTGCTCCAGCGTGCGGGGGTCTCCCAGCGGTCGATCGCGCGCCGGGCGGGGCAGTCGCCGTCGGAGGTGTACGAGATCCTCAAGGGCAGGCAGGTCCTCGCGCACGACGTCCTGGTCCGGATCGCTGACGGGCTCGGCGTGCCGCGCGGGTACATGGGCCTGGCATACGACGAGTCGACTGAGGTCGCGCTGGACCTGGCGGTGGCTAGCGTCTCGACGGACGTCGACGAGCGCACCGAGGCGCGGCGGATGCTCTCGCACGCGGCGAACGTCACGATGGAGACCGACGTCGCCGAGGTCGCATCGTGGTGGCAGCCGGTGGACGGGCAGGTGGCACCCGCACCGGAGCGGATCGGTGTCGCGGACGTCGCGCACCTGACGGCGCTGACGTCCGCGATGCGAGCAGTGGACTACCAGCACGGCGGCGGCGCCTGCCGGGACGCGATCTCCGCACAGGTCCGCTGGGCACAGCAGCTTCTCCGGGCCGAGGCCAGCGACGAGACCCGCCGAGGCCTGCTCGTCGCGCTGGCCGACCTGCACAACCTGGCCGGGTGGACCTCGTTCGACGTCGGCATGTACTCGGTCGCACGAAGGCACTTCTCCCGGGCGCTGGAGCAGGCCAGGGCTGCCGACCACCCGTCACTGACCGCGAACGTCCTGTACCGGATGGGCCGGCTGCACCTTCACCGCGGCATGTACGTCGAGGCTTTGCGGTTCTTCCAGCTCGGCCAGATCGCCGCGCAGGACTCCGGCTGCACGGTCACCGTCGCCATGCTGTGCGCGAACGAGGCATGGGCGTATGCCTACCTCGGCGACTCGAAGCAGATGGACAGGTACCTGACCCGCGCCGCCGACGAGTTCAGCAACGCCGACGGCCCCGCGCAGGCGGGCTGGGTTCGGTACTTCAGCAAGACCGGACTGAACGCGATGATCGGCGTCACCCTGACGGCCCTGCCCGACGCCTCCGAGGCCCAGCTGACAACCGCCACCGAGCACCTGGACGCAGCCCTGAACGTCCGCGGCCAGGACATGGCACGGAACCGGGTGTTCGAGCTGACAGCCCTGTCGGTCGCACAGCTGCGCCTGGGTGCCTACGACGACGGCATCGCGCGGGGCAACGAGGCAGTGGAAGCCGCCCGGACGGTGCACTCCGTGCGCACCATCGACCGCCTCGAGCCCTTGCAGATCCAGACCGGCAACCACACCTTCCCCGACGCGACCGACCTCGGCCGACAGGTAGCGCAGCTGCGTGCTGCAGGATGAGAGCAATGACCACCAGCACCACCCACGAGACCAGCACTGCACCCTCCACACCGGACTGGCCGCGTGACGTCCTGGCCAAGGCCTGCGAACTCGTCGGAGCGGACCCGACCGGAGCCCGGTTGATCAAGTTCACCAACAACGCCGTCTACGCCCTGGCCCGCGACCCCTACGTCGTACGCATCGCGGGATCCGAAGCCGTCGGACGCCGAGCCCAGACCGTCGTGTCCGCCGCCCGCTGGCTCGCGGAGAACGACATGCCGACGGTCCGCCTGCTCGGTGACGTGCCGCAACCACTGACGATCGACGGGCACGCGGTCACGCTCTGGCACCAGGTGCCCGACGTCGGGCCACGCCCCACCGGACACGACCTCGGCCGCATCATCCGCCGTCTGCACGACCTGACCGGCGCTCCCACGGACCTGCCCGTGTGGAACCAGATCGGCGCGATGCGCAACCGCCTAGCGTCCCAGACCGTGCTCACTGCGGCGGAGCACCAGTTCCTCACGGAGACAGCCGACGCACTCGAAGCGGACCTGGCCGAGGTCGACTATCTGCTCGACCCTGGACCCATCCACGGCGACGTGTTCGCAGGCAACCTGATCGCGGGCCCGGCCGGCCCCGTGCTCTGCGACTTCGACGCCACAGCAACCGGGCCCCGCGAGTGGGACCTGACACCAGCCGCCGTCGGACGACTTCGCTTCCGCTACCCGATCGACTACCACGGCCAGCTCGCCGAGGGATACGGCCTGGACATCCTCACGTGGCCCGGGTTCTCGGTCTTCCGGCGCATCCGTGAGTTCCAGCTCGTCTGCAGCGTCCTGCCAGTCCTGGAGATCAGCCCCACGATCCGCGAGCAATGGCGCCACCGGTTCGACACGTTCCGCGCCTGCGACGACGACGCGGTCTGGACCGCCTACACGTGAGTCAGGTCGGTAGATCAGAAGGGGCTTGCTTGGCGGTGTCCTCGAGGGCTCCCAGGAGGCGGTTGACGGCCTGCTCGACCGTAATCTGAGGGCCAATGATGATCTCGCCGTCGATGCGGAGCCGATCGTCCGGTGCCCACCATCGCGCCATCTCCTCAGGAGTGAACTCTGCGGCCTGAGGTCGGCTGGCATGCCGGCGGATGGTCTCGTCGAACGGCACGTCGAGATGGGCGACGACGCTGGCTCCCTGATGGTCCCGGACGAGCGCGCGAAGCATGTCGCCGTATCGAGGTTCGTGAAGGATGCCTTCGACGACCGCGCTGTACCCGGCCTCGAGCGCGTGGCGGGCAACGGTGTCGATCAGCGAGATGTTCAGGGCGCCCGGGGTGTCTTTCTCCCACAGGACCGTGCGGCGTAGGTAGTCCTGCTCGACGAGCGCCGCGTGCCGACCCATGCGAGTGCGCAGCTCGCGGGCGATGGTGCTCTTGCCCGACCCGGAAGGTCCGCGGACGATGACCAGGCGAGTGTGGATGCCGACCGCGGGCCTACTCAAGCGCACGGGATCCATGTCCTCACGGTAGCTGGCCGCACCGGACCGCGCTTCGGGCCACTGACTACAGAGGATGAACGGTCCCGCGATCAGAGCCTGGAGGGGTCTGGCCACTCCGGGATGGGCTCGGTGTCTTCCGGATCGAACACTACGGGCAGGCGGGCGGGTCTGCGGTTGGAGATCGAGTAGGTCCACTCGATCTCGTCGGAGGCGACCGCAAGGCGGGGCCGGAGGCGGTTCAGGACGGTCTGGACGGCGGTGCGGGCCACGATGTAGGCGATGCGCTGGGCGGGGCAGGCGTGCGGGCCGGCTCCGAAGGAGAGGTGCGCCTTGTTCCCGACCTGGTCCCACAGGTCGTCCGGGCTCAGGGCGGGGTCGCTGTTCACGGCGTGGATCGCGACGACGACAGCCTCGCCCTCGCGGACGAGGTGGCCGCCGAGCTCGGTGTCCTTCCTGGCGATCCTGGGGATGAGGTGTGCCGCAGGCGACTCGCGCCACAGGACCAGGTCGAGCGCTTCGTCCAGGCTGACCACGCCGTGCCGGGCTCGGGAGGCGATCGGGCCACCGCCCATGAGCAGCAGCAGGGTCTGGGAGATCCACGCCAGGAGGTGTTCGCCTGCGGCGCCGGCGAACACCATCAGCGCGTCGCCCACCTCGGTGAGGTTCGCGAACGCCGGGTGGTGGACCATCAGGCTCGCGACATCCCCGGACGGCGCGTGCAGGCGTGCGCCGATCTGTTCGCCGAGCAGCCCCTGCAATTGGTGCCCGGCAGCCTCGGGGTCGTCGCCTCCCACGATCCTGGCGACCAGGTGCATCATCGTCGCGCCGACGTCCGGGGCGAAGCCGAGAAGTCCGGTGGTGACCATCATCGGCAGCGGGGCGGCGTACTCGGCCACCAGGTCCGCGTGGCCTCGCTCGCCGATGCGGTCCAGCAGTTGCTCGCACAGGAACCGTACTCGTCCGGCGACGGCTGCCTCGTCCAGGCGTCCGATGGCGTCGTCGAAAGGTATGCGTAGACGCGCGTGTGTGCGCCCGTCCTGGTGGTTGACCGAGATCCGCCCGCCGCGGGGGACGTAGACGTCCAGGTGCGATCCGTGGTGTGTGCCGATGCGGTCGTGGCCTGCCCACCGGCCGCCGTCGGCGGAGAACAGCTGGTCGTTGCGTAGGACGTGGACCGCCTCGGCGTAGCCGAGCACGATCCATCCCGGGGCGCCGGGTTGGATCGCGATCGGTGCAACCGAGCCCCAGCGGTCCTGGAGGCGGTCGTAGATGTCACGTGGGCGGTGCGCCCCAGTGATCCGGACCAGGCTGACCAGGTCCGGCAGGTCCCACGGCGAGACGCCATGAGCGACGGCCGCTCCCTGCGGGCGCCGACCATCCCCGGACTCCTCGACGGTCTCAGTCACGGCGCAGCCCACCACCGTTGACGTTCCACACCTGCCCGGTCACCCACCTGGACATCGGCGAGACGAGGAAGGCGATGACCTGGGCGATGTCGATCGGCTCTCCGTGCCGTCCCAGCGGGATACCAGGCAGCAGCATGGCCTTGAACTCCTCGGTCAGGTTCGCCTCGACCGACTCGGACAGCACGAGTCCCGGGGCCACGGCGTTGGCACGCACGCCAAGCGCGCCGTAGGTGACCGCGACGTGCCGGGTCAGGGCGTTGATCGCGGCCTTGGAGGCCGCGTAGGCGGGCCGGACCGGTTCACCGGTCGTCGCGATCCCCGACGAGGTGTTGACGATCGCGCCACCGCCGGCGTGGATCAGGTGCGGCAAGGCGTGCTTGATGAGCAGCGCGAACCCGGTCGTGTTCGCCGCGAAGGTCGCGTCCCACACCGACGGGTCCATCTCGTGGACGGGCACGTCGATAGCGGCAAGCTGCACGGCCGCCGCCACGTTCACGAGGCCGTCCAACCCGCCCAGGGCCCCGGTCGCGTCGGCGATCAGCATGGCGATCGAGTCGCGGTCCGCCAGGTCGAAGCCCGAGACTGCCACCTCACCTCCCGCGTCCCGGACCGCCTCGGCAGTACGCTCGGCGCCCGCGACGTCGAGGTCGCCCAGGTACAGCCTGGCGCCGCACTCACCGAGGTAGCGCGCCGTGGCGGCGCCGATACCGGATGCGGCGCCCGCCACCAGTACTCGCTTGCTTTCCAGTCCCAGCATCCCAATCTCCCCACCGTCGTCGGCCGTGCCGTGCTCCGATGCCGGAATCGTCCCGGCTCGTATGGGCCGCGACGGAGGGGTCGGGGCGGTCGGTTCGGCACGTCATCGGGGACGACTCGCCCGGCTAGTCGTCTTGACGAGCCCTTCCTGCCGCCAGAGGTCAGCGATGAATACCCTGGTCACGAACGTGCCGGCCGGAGGGGGAGCGGTGAACGTCGATCCGACGAAGGACGCGATACCCGCGTCTACGTGGGAGCGCCCGGAGATGCGCCTGGCACTGGCTCGCCGCGACCTGCGCACCGTCTACGAGCTCCTCGGGAGGGTTGGCGTTGCCCAGCGGCGCATCGCACGCCTGACCGGCCAGACCCCCGCGGAGGTCTACGAGATCCTCCACAAGGGCAGGCAGGTCCTCGCCCACGACGTCCTGGTCCGAATCGCCGACGGCCTCGGCGTCCCACGCGGCTACCTCGGCCTCGCCTACGA
Source organism: Antribacter sp. NEAU-D49 (assembly GCF_057158775.1). NCBI lineage: Bacteria > Bacillati > Actinomycetota > Actinomycetes > Micrococcales > Promicromonosporaceae > Antribacter > Antribacter sp. NEAU-D49. The sequence continues at coordinate 94,733 of NZ_JBXTSN010000006.1, forward strand.
CGAAGGCACTGCCAGCCTGCTCGACCTGGCCTCGGCATCCTTCTCGACCACCGCCGCCGAACGAGAACCGACGATCAGCCTCCTCTCGCACGCCGCCACCACCACGATGGGCATCTCACCGGACGACGTCGGCCGCTGGTGGCAGCCCGTCGACCACGCCACAGCCCCCGCCCCGGAGCGGATCGGTCACGCCGACGTCGACCAGGTTCAAGCCCTCACTGCCGCGATGTGGCGCGTCGACGACGCCCACGGCGGCGGTGCGTGCCGCGACGCCGTCGCCGCCCAGACCCGCTGGGCACAGCAGCTCCTCCTGGCCACCATGACTGACGACGTCCGCGCCCGCCTCTACGCGGCGCTGGCCGACCTGCACGTCCTTGCCGGGTGGGCCTCGTTCGACGTCGGCATGCACGAGCCGGCGCTCGCTCACCTGCGCCGCGCCCTCGAGCTGTCCCGGGCGAGCGACGACTGGGCGATGACGGCCCACGTCCTGTTCCGGATATCCCGTGTCCACCTCCACGCCGGGATGCCCGGCGACGGACTGCGGTTCCTCCAGCTCGGCCAGATCGCCGCCCAGAACTCCGGAGACGGAGTCACCACCGCGATGATCTCGATCAACCAAGCCTGGGCCCACGCCGAGATCGGCGACGCCAAGCAAGCCGAGCGCGCTATCAGCCGGGCATCGTTCGAGTTCGGCGCCGCTGACCACGACGCGGCACCACGATGGGCCTGGTGGTTCAACGCCGGGGAGCTGCACGCCATGGCGGGGACCGCGCGCGCGGCCCTGCCCGGCGCGACGACCCCGACCCTGGAGAAGGCTCGAGCCGATCTCGACGCATCGTTCGTCGAGCGTGGAGACCACCACATCAGGGCGCGAGCGCTCGCCCTGCCGATCCTCGCCGGAGCCGCCGCGCGCCTCGGCGACGGCGACACCGCTGTCGCCCTGGCCTCCACCGCGATCACCTCAGCCCGGTCCCTGAGCTCGGTCCGGGTGGCGGATAGGCTCGCGCCGCTGGCATCGACCCTCGCCGGCCTCCACCACCCCGACGTCCCCGACGTGATCGCTCAGATCCGTTCGGTGAGAGGAACTCAGTGACCTCCAGCACCGATGAGCCCGGCCTTGCGAAGTACCGGGCGCTGCTCGAATCGGCCTGCCAGCAGGTAGGACTCGACCCGGCCGGCGCAACACTGCTGAAGCTGACCAACAACGCCGTCTTCTCGCTGGCCGACCACCCGTACGTGGTCCGCATTGCGGCCTCCCGCCGGATCGGCGAGCAGGCCGACGTCGCAGTGAGGTTCGCCCGTTGGCTCAGCGAGCACCAGATCCCCACGATTGTGCCCGTCGAGGAGATCGCCCAACCCTTCGACGTCGCCGGACACACGGTCACCGTCTGGGACCGCGTCCAGGACAGCGGGGCGATCCCCGACGTCGAGCACCTCGCGACCGCCCTACGGCGCCTGCACGACCAGACAGCTCCCGCACCCGACCTGCCGCCGTTCAACCAGATCGCCGAGATCCGCCCTCGGCTGGACCACGACGACCTGCCCGCCGACCTCCGGGCCTACCTCACCGACCTGCTCGAGGAACTCCAGCAGGAACTGACCAACGTCGAGTACGCCCTGCCGGCCGGACCGATCCATGCCGACGCCCACACCGGCGCTCTGATCGACACCCCGACCGGCCCGGTGTTGTGCGACTTCGACAGCGCCGCCGTCGGACACCACGAGTGGGACCTGCTGCCCACCGCCGTGAACGCCGCGCGCTTCACCCACATGGCCGACCACCAGGACCGCTTCGCGCGCGTCTACGGGTTCGACCTGCGCGACTGGTCCCACTATCCGACCCTGCGCCGTATCCGTGAGCTCCAGGTGACAACGACCGTGATCCCGATCCTGGCCATCGACCCAGGCGTGCGCGCCGAGTTCCACTTGCGCCTGCGCACGATCCGCGAGAACGACGACCGGCCCGTCTGGACACCCTGGCCACTGGTCGACCTCGCCGCAGTGCGCAAGGCCAAGGAGAACGCGCAGAGGTAGCCGAACGCCAACCGTGCTCTGCCTCAGCGGGTCGCTCTCACGAGCCAGCCGCGGCGGGAACCACGCCCGAACCGAACAAGCAGCAGGGGGACCAGGTGACGACCATGCCCGCGACCGACCACGCCGCCGAGCTACGCGCACGGCTCGTCGAAGAGCTGCGCACCGGCCTTCAGCGTCGGGCCCTGGAGGTGCCTGAGCCAGTGTGGGAGGCGATGCTGGCTGTGCCGCGGCACGCGTTCTGCCCGCCCGGCACCACCCTGGAGGAGGCGTACGCGGACGACGTCGTACGCACCCGTCGCGAGGAGGCGACGGGCCGGACTTTGAGTAGCTTGAGTGCGCCCTGGCTCCAGGCCCGGATGCTGGCGCAGGCGGAGGTCGAGCCGGGGATGCGGGTCCTGGAGATCGGCTCGGGTCCGAACGCCGCCATGCTTGCCCACCTCGTCGGCCCGGCAGGTGAGGTCCTCACCGTCGACATCGACCCCGTCGTAACCGACAGCACCCGTGCGGCGCTGGCCGCGACCGGCTACGACGACCGGGTGACCGCGGTGTGCGCCGACGGCGCCCTGCCTCTGGGCAGGGGCCGGTTCGACCGGATCGTCGTGACCATGGGCGTGTGGGACATCCCCGCCGTGTGGCTGGATCAGCTCACGCCCGACGGGATCATCGTCGTGCCCCTGCGGCTGCGGCACCCCAACGAGTGCTGGTCCATCGCGTTCCACCGGACCGGTGATCTCCTGGTCGGAAGGACCGCGGTCGTCTGCGGGTTCGTCGACGCCCAAGGTGTCGGCGCACTCCACCCGGCCACGAAGGACGTCAGCATCGCCGGCGTCCCGGTCACGGTGACCGCCTGGGACCCCACCACCGACATCACCGCGCTGCCCACCACCGTCGACCTCGACCAGACCGCACGCGTCGGCACGGGAGTCGTCCTGGCCCCGCCCGGGTCGTTCGTCGGCCTGCGGACCCACCTGGCCCTGCACCTGCCCGGGCTGGCGCAGGCCGGGTTCGACAACGCGCGCCTGGCCCGCGAGGCACTGGACGAGTCCTGGTCCAACCTCGTCCACGTCGACGGCGACTCCATGGCGATCTTCGCCTGGTGGGCCGTCGACGGCGGGCACGAGCTCGGCGCACGCGGCGCCGGACCCCGTGCCCAGCAGGCCGCCGAGACCCTCGCCACGCACATCCGCGCTTGGGACCAGGCCGGCCGGCCCCAGCGAGCCGCACACGTCTACCGCCCCGCAGGCGCCACCGCACCCCTGACCGGGACCGTGGTGCAGCTGCCCGGCGGGGGGCACCTGGCCGTGACCCAGCACCACGACCGCGCCGAGGAGATCTGACCGCGTCTCGCTGATGCGTATGGCCCGCCGACGCGTGCAGGGTCGGCCGGCGCTGATGCCGAGGTACTCGATCACGGGGTCCAGGCCGTGCAGGTGGATGTCCGCCCGGAGGCGGCCCGGGCGGGCGTCCCAGGCTTCTCTGGTCATCGCCCAGCGACGGATGGTGACGGGGGAGCTGTCTCGTGCGACGCGTCGCTCGTCGGCCACCTGGTAGCCGCGTTTGGCCGAGACGGCGTTGGATGCCGGGTTGTCGGCGTGGCCCTCGCTGACCATCTCCCAGGCGGCCAGGCCCTCGAAACTGAGATGAAGGACGAGGAGTCGAGCGAGGGAGCCGATCCCGTGACCGTGGAATCCGGCGCCGACCCACGAGCCGGTGGTCACCGAGGTGGCAGCGAGGTCGGTGCGCAGGTAGTGGTCGACGTCTGCGGCGCCGGGTCGGTGGGACTCGAGCGGGATGGTGAGAGCCATGGGGAGGTGTCGCTTCGTCCGGGAGTGGGTGGGTTTATGCGCAGTCGGCGGTGAGTAGTTCGCCGAATGGGGGCGGGCAAGTCTTGGACTTGTACGCGTGCTTGATTTCGGCTGTCGCCGGCCGTTGGTCGTCAGGCAATGGGTGTCAGGCGGGCAGGCCGTTGAGCTTGCGGATCTGCTGGTCGAAGATCCTGGCCGGGGCGAGGCGGCGCATGGTCTGTACGCGTGCGACCTGCCCGACGGGGTAGCGCAGGCTCGGCTTGGCGTCGGTGGCCGCGCTGACCACGGCTTGCGCGACGGTGGCGGGGTCGTCGCCGTTCTTGACCGCCGTGGCCACGACCTGCTCGAAGCCGTGGCGCCGCTCGGCGTAGACCGGCAGCGGCCGGTCAGGCTGGGCACTGTTGGCCTCGAACGCGGTCTTGGTCCAGCCGGGCTCGACCAGGAGCACCCGCACGCCGTACTCGCGGACCTCGTGGTCCAGGGACTCGGAGTAGCCCTCGACGGCGTGCTTGGAGGCGGCGTAGACGGCCATGTAGGGCACCGGGATGAATCCGACGACGGACGAGACGTTGACGATGCGCCCGCTATGCCGGGCGCGCATGTGCGGGAGCACGGCCTTGGTCATGCGGATGACGCCGAAGACGTTGATGTCGAAGACGCGCTGGTCCTGCGCGGTGGAGCTCTCCTCGGCGGCGCCGGACGAGCCGAAGCCGGCGTTGTTCACCAAGACGTCGATACGGCCGAACCGCTCGATCACCTGACCGACCGCGGCGGTGACCGAGTCGTCGTCGGCGACGTCGAGGTCGACGAAGGTCACGCCCCCGACCGGGGCCACACGCGACGCGTCACGGCTCGTCCCGACCACCTCGAACCCGGCCTCGACCAGGGCGAGGGCTGCCGACTTCCCAATACCGGAGGACGCACCGGTCACGAGGGCTACCCGCTTGTTGTTCATCATCGTGAGCTCCTGCTGTCTCGCGGATCGCGCTCATCGCTGATCCGTGACAGCAATGTATCAGTTAAACGAGTAGACGCAACAGTTATCGATCAGATACTCGCCGATCGGTACCGGAGGTGTATCGTCTGGGACTGGAGCCGATGAGAGGGATGTGATGGGCCGACCACTACGAGCCGATGCCGAGCGGAGTGTGCGCGCGATCCTGGAGGCCGCCGAGCGAGTCCTCGCCGACGACGCGGGCGCCTCCATGGAACAGATCGCAGAGGCGGCGGGACTGACCCGGATCACCGTGCACCGCAGGTTCGCCAACCGGCAGGCACTCCTGGAAGCACTGGTGGTATCCGCGAAGCAGCAGCTGATCGACGCCATCGAGGACGCGCGTCCCGATGCTGCTCCGGCGCTCGTCGCGCTTTACCGGGTGACGGCGAACGTGCTGCGCGTCAAGAACACCTGGCGGTTCACGCTCAGCCACGCGACCGCCCACACCAGCGCGGCGGCCGCGATCTGGAACGACATCGACGCCCACACCGTCCGGCTCCTGGCCCGGGCGCAGAGCGAAGGGCTCCTTGCCCCGGACGCCGACTTGGGCTGGGCGCGGCAGGTGTACTACGCCCTGCTCAGCGAGGCCCTCGACCGACCCGGCACCGAGCAGCACCCGGATCCGCAGGATCCGGACGAGCTGGCAACGCTTGTCATCGACACGCTGCTGCACGGAGCGGGCCCGCACCACTGAGGGGGTAAGCGATGGTTGGCGCCCTGACGCGAACGACCCGGCCGACGTCGTCCGCGAGATCCTCACTGGCCCAGAAGAAGACAAGGACGAAGTCCTTGCCGAGACGGCCGCCGGCCAGGTGAGCGTTTTCGGGTTTCAGCTCGGAGCGGGAGTGCTCGACCGATGTTGCCGCGACGCGTACCGTGTAAGTACACACGTTCGATCTAGGCGGGGAGGTGAGTCGAGTGACGGCACCGACATGGGCGCAGTACGAGATGACCCATCGCACGGGTTCGGGCGCGCTGCCCGAGTCGTCGATCCCGGCCTACCTGGGGCGTGCCAATGGATCGGGCCGGTCTGAGGGTGATGGCCTCGGCGTGCTGCTGCTGTGGAGCGCGTCCTCGAGGCTCGCGGTATGGATGTGCCGTAACCGGCGAGCCGGACTTCCTCTGGCCGTCGTCCTCGGCCTGCTCTTCGGACTTGGTGCGGCACTGCTGTGGAACCCGGTGGACCCGGTGCTGTGGCTGGTGGCGTGGTGGTGGGCCTGGCTGGCGGTGAAGTTCACCGCCGTCGGCATCGGTCTCGTGGTGCGACGCATCTGGGATGCCGGTCGTCCTCGTACGCTGGCGCGATGACAAACGAGCACGTGGCCCCCGGCCACGATGTCCGGCATGCTGTTCGCCCGCCGGAGTCCGAGCGGATGACCGGCAGCGAGCTGCAGATCGCCCGAGTCCGTCTGGGACTGACCCGGCCGGATCTGGCACGCGTCCTGTCGACGGCAGAGAACACGGTCCGGCGCTGGGAGGTCGGAAAGGACCCTGTCTCCTTTCGCGCCCGCGACACGATCCGCGAGATCGAGGCAGCCACAGACGACGCGGTGAATTCGTTGGTCACATTTCTGAGGAAAATGAACTCCCCTCGGGTTGTCATTTCCGAGGAGCAGGAAGGGGTGGCCGACTGGTCGCCCTCGATTGCCGCCTACGGCCTGGGCTGGTGGCGGGTCGTCGCAGGTCGAGCCGCTGCGCTGGTACCTGGCACGCGTGTCGGAACTGCGGCCGAACTGGTCACTCTTGACCGCGCGATATCGGTCGAGAAATAGTCGCCATATCGCCCCATTGCTTGTCGAATTCGCCGGGGTGAAATAGAATGGGGATATCGCTCGGGGATTCACCCTGGGCATCCGGAAAGGAACCGATCATGTCCCACACCACCGTCGAGAAGGCTGTGACGACCACGGGTGACGGCGCCCAGTTCGCGCTCGTCGACCCGCGCGACTTGGTCATCGAGGCCAACGTCAGGTCCCAGGCCGACCTGACCGAGGAGTTCATCGACTCCGTCCGCCAGCACGGAGTGCTGATGCCGATCCTCGTCCAGCGCACCAGCGACGGGCAGATGCTCGTCCGAGCCGGGCAGCGCCGGACCCTCGCCGCGATCGAGGCCGGACGCGAGTCGATCCCCGCACGGATCGTGGACGCCGACAGCGACGAGGCCCGCCGCCTGATCGAGCAGATCGCCGAGAACGACCAGCGGACCGCCCTGCGAAACGCCGACCGCGTGGCCGGGTTCCAGCAGCTCTCGCTGCTCGGCGTCTCCGCCGCGCAGATCGCCAAGAAGACCGGCCACGCGAAGAAGGACGTCACCACAGCGCTCGACGTCGCCAAGTCGAAGGTCGCCACCGCCGTCCAGGGCAAGTACGACCTGACCCTGGACCAGGCCGCCGTGATCGCCGAGTTCGAGGGCGACGGCGAGGCGGTCAAGGCCCTCACCGCGACGGCCCTGAAGTCGCCGGGTCAGTTCGCCCACGAGGCGCAGCGCCGCCGCGACGAGCGCGAGCGCGCCGCCAAGAAGGCCGCAGTCGCGCAGTCCCTCGCCGACGCCGGAGTCCGTCTCATCCCGACGCCCGCCCACGACGACAAGACCATCAAGGTGCTCGGCGACCTGACCGACGCCGTCGGCACCGCCCTGACCGCCGAGACGCACCGGAACTGTCCCGGCCACGCCGGGTACGTCCGCCACTCCTACGGCTCCGAGACGTACACCGCCGCCTTGGTCTGCGACGCGTGGAAGGCGAACAAGCACAAGACCCTCCGCACCACGCCGACCGGCAAGCCGATGGACCCCGAGGCGTCCGTCAAGGCCAAGGCCGAGCGCGCCGAGGTCATCGAGAACAACGCCGCCTGGCGCTCCGCCGAGACCGTCCGCCGCGAGTGGCTGGCCGAGTTCGCCAAGCGCAAGACCACCCCGAAGGACGCCTCCGCGTTCATCGCCACCGCCCTCGCGACCGACGCCGAAACCCTCCAGAAGGCGTACTACGACGGCCACACGCTCGCCGCCGACTGGCTCGGCGTGGCCGGTCCCATCGGCAACGCCGGCAGGATCCGCGACCTGATCGCCAAGGCGAGCCCGGCCCGGGCCCAGCACATCGCCCTCGTCATCGTCCTCGCCGCGATCGAGACCCGCACCGGCGTCCAGACCTGCCGCGCGCCCGGCCACGAGGCCCGCTACCTCACGGCCCTCGAGATCTGGGGCTACAACCTCTCGCCCGTCGAGCAGATCGCCCGCGGCCCGCACGCCGAGCCCGAGCCCGAGCCCGGCCCGAACGTCAACCCGCGCCCGTCGAGCACCAACGTCGCCAAGACCCGCGCGGCCGAGACGAAGAACGCGCCGCCGAAGGCGGTCGCCACGGAGGCCGCGACGGCCTGACCCGAACAGCGCGGCAGTGAGCCCGGGCGCCATTGGCGCCCGGGCTCACTGCCGCGCTCCGAGGGGAACGAGCGCTGGCTCGGTCGACGGGGCCAGACCCAGCAGGAAGGAGAGTGAGCCAGGCAGACGACATGAGGAGGACTCAAGTCATCAGATCAGAGCCAGGAGTCACGACATGGAAGTAGAGCAAGAGACGAGCCAAGACCATGCATAGAGCAACCAGTCCACAGCAGATTCAGCAACAGAGCAGAGACCGATCACACCGATTGCATTCAGGCTACTCTAGAGCATCAAGTTCTTCCTTGATCGGGTAGAGAGCGCGGCCTGCATCGTAGGCGTAGTCGTGGGATTCTCGATCGCACCACGTCTTCGCGCTGACGCGCGTGTACATCTGGATCCGATCTGGGCGTCCGTGCTCAATCACGCAGCCATGACTCGGGGCGACGATCGCATCCGTGGTGAGTGCCCACTGAGGTTCGAAGCACTCCACCATGGGGCGAGCGTCAACGTTTTCCAGCGCGTAGGTGAGCGAGGTCGCCAGATGCCTCAGCGCCTCCGACGGGGCGGGGACGTACGCCAAATCGCTCTTCCATAAGAGCCTGCCCATCTCTGTGAATAGTCGCTCAATGTTGCCAGCGCGCCGTTCGGACCAAGTTCTGACGACCTGTCCGGTGGATGTCTCAAGCGTGAACTCAAGTTGTGAGCGATGGCTGAGCAGTGGCAGCGCCGCCCGCCGGCGAACCAGTCGGATGCGGAGGCGCGGACTCACGGTCGGGTGCGTTCGAACTCGGAGGCCGGTCTCTGGGTCGATCAGTCCCTCGCGTGCGGCAACCTCCAATGCGGTCCGCACAAGCTTCATTGACGCTCTGTCCGTGGCAAGGCTGCTGAAGGACTTCTGAAGATCGTTCCACTCGGCCGCTAAAGCGTCATCGACCCGTTGGTCCAACCCCTCCAGGCCGCGCACTTCTGCGCGCACCTCGTCGATCTGCTGACTCAGACGCCGGCTGATGCCTTCGATGGGTGCCAGAAGCAGGAATGCTGTTCCACCGTTCATCAAGAGCGCCCCAAGCCACACCTGCCAGGTGGCATCCGAGCGGAGCAGCCAGGACATCGCAATCAGGGTGACACCCAGGAAGGCAGCAACTCCTGCAAGGAAGAGCGGCTGCCGTAAGAAGCGTCGCGTTCGGCGGGTCGACACGATCCCATACAGTAGCCGCCGGGGGCCTCCCGCTGATGGATTTGGCGTCCACGACGCACCTTCATCCAGGAGGTGCGCCGTCGTGACGATGTCGATCCGCAAGGTGAGCGCGGGACACGGCTATGCCTACCTGCTGAAGTCCGTGGCGCGAGGCGATGGCGACCGCGCGGCGCCGGACCGAGTCACCCGCTACTACCTGGAGGCTGGCACGCCTCCCGGGATGTGGCTCGGTTCGGGGCTCGCCGCCCTCGGCGAGATGCCTGTCGGCGACATGGCCGGGTCGTGGCCGGGCGTGCTCGCCGAGGGAGAGCAGGTTACCGAGGCCCAGTTGCGTCGCCTTGTCGGGGCGGGTCGGCACCCGGTGACCGGTGATCGGCTCGGGCGGGACTACCGGGAGTACAAGCCCGCGGTCCAGCGGATCGCGGAACGGGTCGCGAACCTGGCACCAGAGTTGGGCGAGGCGGAGCGCGCGACGGCGGTCGCACGGATCGAATCCGAGGAGTACCGCGCCGGCGACAAGCACGCGGTCGCAGGGTTCGACCTGACGTTCTCGGTGCCGAAGTCGGTGAGCGTGCTGTGGGCACTGGCGGACGCGAACACCCAGGCCAGGATCGTCGAGGCTCACCACGCCGCGGTGCGCGAGACCCTGGACCACCTCGAGCGCGAGGTCGCCGCGACGAGGCGGGGTACGGACGGGATTGAGCAGGCCGACGTCGACGGGATCGTCGTGGCCGCGTTCGATCACTGGGACTCCCGCTCCAACGATCCGCAGCTCCACACCCACGCCGTCGTCTCCAACAAGGTGCGCACAACGGCGGACGGCAAGTGGCGGACCCTGGACGCCAAGCCGCTGTTCGCGGCTACCGTGGCCCTGTCGGCGCACTACGACGCGTTGCTGCGTGACCGGCTCACCGCCACGTTCGGCGTCGGGTGGGAGCTGCGCGCCCGTGGCGCGGACCGGACGCCGCAGTGGGAGATCGCCGGCATCGGCGAGGATCTCATCGAGGAGTTCTCGTCGCGCTCGGCGCAGATCAACGCGTGCACGGACCAGCTCATCGACGACTACGTGGCGGCCCATGGTCGTCGCCCGTCCGGCACGATGGTCGGCCGGCTCCGGGCCCGGGCCACGTTGGCGACCCGGCCGGAGAAGGTCCTGCACTCCCTGCACGACCTCACCAATGCCTGGCGGCGCCGGGCGGCCAGGTTGCTGTCCGACGGCGACCCGGTCGGGTTGGCCCGTCGGCTCACGACCCAGGGCACCGAGCCGGTGTTCAGCGCCGACGACGCCCACGCGGACGCCGTGGAGAAGGCCGCCGCTCAGACGCTGGCTGCGGTGTCGGACAAGAGGTCGACCTGGACTCACTGGAACCTGTGGGCCGAAGCCTCCCGGCAGACCCAAGGTTGGCGCTTCGCCACCGCACGGGATCGCGAGACGGTCACCGCGCGGATCGTCGACCTTGCAGAGGCCGGGTCGATCACGCTCACCCCCGGCGAGCTCGCCCCGACCCCGCCCGTCTTGCAACACGAGGACGGGACCTCGCGCCTGCGCCCGCGCCACCACGAGGTGTTCACCTCGATCGGGGTCTGGGACGCCGAGCAGCGGCTCCTGGACCTCGCCGACGACCTGCACGCGCCGACCGTCGGCGCCAGCGAGGTCGCGGCCGCCGTCGGGCGCCCCGATCGCGGACGGGACCTCACCGCGGAGCAGGCGCGCGCGGTCGCCGCGGTCGCCCGGTCACGGAGGACGGTCGACGTGCTCGTCGGCCCGGCCGGCGCGGGCAAGACGACCACGATGCGGGCCCTGGTCCGTGCCTGGACCGCGGCCCACGGTCGCGGGTCGGTCATCGGGCTCGCGCCGTCCGCCGCGGCCGCTAAGGTCCTCGGCGGCGACATCCGCCTGCGCGCCGAGACCACTGCGAAGTGGCTCCACCAGACCACGAAGGGCCGTGCCCGGCTGCGCAGGGGGCAGCTCGTGATCGTCGACGAGGCCACGCTCGCCGGGACCCGCACCCTCACCGCGCTGGCCGAAGCCGCCCACGCCGCGGGCGCGAAGTTGCTGCTCGTCGGCGACCCGGCCCAGCTCCAAGCCGTCGAGGCCGGGGGAGCGTTCCGCATGCTCGTCCACGCCTGCCCTGACACACCGACGGTCACCGATATCCACAGGTTCGTCCACATGTGGGAAAAGGAAGCATCAAAAGCCCTGCGTGCGGGCCTGCCCGAAGCTGTCGCAGCGTACGACGACCACGGCCGACTCCACGAAGGCACCCACGACGAGGTGCTCGACGCCGCCTACACCGCCTGGGCCACGGACCTCCAAGACGGCCGCGCGTCAGTGCTGATCGCGGACGCGACCGCCACTGTCACCGACCTCAACCGCCGCGCCCGCGCCGACCGCATCCTCGCCGGCCTGGTCGACCCGGCACGGGCCGTCGTCCTGGCCGACGGCACCGAGGCGTCCGTCGGCGACATCGTCATCACCCGCTACAACGCCCGCCGTCTGGTCACGCTCCGGGGCGGGTTCGTCCGCAACGGGGACCGCTGGCAGATCACCGGCGTCCGACGTGACGGCGCCATCGAAGCCCGACGGCTCAGGTCGACCGCCGGGCGCGTCCGCCTGGGTTCCACGACCGTCCTGCCGGCCCGGTACGTCGCCGACCACCTCGACCTCGGCTACGCCGTCACTGCCCACCGCGCCCAGGGCCTGACCGTCGACACCGGCCACGTCGTCGTCACAGCCAAGACCGCCCGGGAGAACCTGTACGTCGCGCTCACCCGCGGCAGGTACGCCAACCACGCCTACGTCGCCACCGACCTACCCGACGGCGACCACACCCCACCCCCCGAAGCCGCCACCGCCCGAGCGATCCTCTACCGCGTCCTCGCCCACACCGGCGCCGAGCTCTCCGCCCACGAGACCCTCCACGCCGAGCACGAGAAGTGGGCCAGCAACGAACGGCTCGTCGCCGAGTACGAACACCTCGCCGACCACGCCCAACGCCCACGCTGGACCCGCCTCGTCCTGGGCACTCTCACCGGCGCCGGCCGACTCACCGAGGACGAAGCCGCCGCGGCCATCACGACGGACGCGTTCGGGCCGCTGTGCCGCGAACTCCGCCGTGCTGAAGCACACGGCCATGACGTCGGCCACGTCCTGCCCGCCATCGCCGCGCAGGGCACCCTGCTCAACGCCGACGACGTCTGCGCGGTTCTCAAATTCCGGGTCGCGCGCGTGACTCGCCGCCCGGGGCCGGGCACGGTTCAGTTTCTCCCAGACGGCGTGCCTCGGGCGCTCGGGCCGATGCTTCACGACGAGCGCGTGGCGATCGATATCCGTGCAGGGCTTCTCGGTTCGTACGCTGAGACGTCCACTCGGACGAGGGTGACCACGGTTGGCCCCACCTTGTAGGCGCCCTGCTGCGTGCCTCTGGACACGCTCAGTGCACAGACGGACGCCCATGGCAGGTGGTCTCGGGCGTCGGGTGAGTCGAGTTCTCGGCTGCCTGGGCCGAGCGGACATACCTGAATGGGGGATGGCGGTCTACCGATCTTGGTGATGTTGCAGATGTTGGGCGCGCGGAAGAGTGGTGGACACACCGGCATGACCGCGGGAGCACCAGTCGCGGTGGTTTCGTGCCACTGCGACGAATCGTCCGCTACTCGCTGGGGAGACCCGATGTCCGACCTGCTCGCGCTCCGACCCGCTATGACCCGTGGACGCACCACTCCCTCTGCCTTCTACGGCGGACAGGCCCCCACGACGACGCAGTCCACTGTGGTTTCCCCGACGCGCCCGGCCGGCGCAGTCAGCCTTCCGCTTCCGATCGTTCGGGTAAGTGCCGGGACCGTGGCCGACGACGCGTCGTGCCCCCGTTCCGCCCAGGTCAAGGCACGCGTCACCGACTACCACGACCGGCCATATCGGGACCGTGAGCGGCTTGAGGACTTCCTCCTGCGTCCGGTCCTGGCGGCTCTCGATGGAATTGAGCTGCACGGACGCTCGAAGGCTGAGGTCCTCGACGGCCTGACGTCTCTGCGTGGCAGGTTCGACGAGCCGGAGATCGGCTGGATCCGTAACGCGGTGAGGAACTACCCGGACTTCTTGGCTGACGGTCTCGTCCCCGAGCCCGGGGTCTGGGTCCGGCGCGGAAAGGCCGGCGGAGAACTGCGCGAGCTGTACTCCTGGGGCCGGGGCTACGTGAGTCCCGACCGGCGCCGTCGACTCCTTGTCATTCTGGCGTTCGCGACGGCGACGAGCCGACGAGTTGCACCGTCGAAGGTCGCGATCGCCGCCCTCACTACCGCTCACGGAACGGTGTCCACCTGGCCGGCCCCCCGAGAGTGGTCCAAGCCGTTCCAGCCCAAAACGGTTCCGGACGTACAGCCCGACAGAGTCTCCGTGCGCCAGGTCGGTCTGCTTGACGGATCGATCCAGGAGCTCTTCGATGGCACCCAGGACGAGGCGACAGCGCTCTACGACCGCGACGGCCGCGCCGTCGCGGAGAGCATCCTGGGGGAGACGTCAGCGATCCCCGGCCGCAACTGCAACAACTGCAAGATTGTCGACACCTGCGAGGCGATCCGCCACGCACCGGGCCTGCTCGCGATCAGCAGGCCGTCGGCGCCGCTCCGCAAGGTCTCCGCCACCAACCTCCGGTATCACGAGGCCTGCCCGCGCCAGGCCCGCCTGCATGCGCTTCATCTGTCGAATGACGTCCGCGAGGCGGCGCCGATTCGGGTCGGCCGTGCGATAGACGGCCTGCTCGATGCCGCCCACGGGACCCATGATCCCGGGCCGTGCCCGTCCGAGGCCCCGGATGCAGCTGTGTCCCCGGACGCTCTCGGCCCGGAGGACAGCGTCCGGGCCCAGACCCTGCTGAGTCACCATGCCGTCCTCTGCCCGCTGAACACCGGCGCTGAGATATCCGACCTCCGGGTCCAGCCAGAGGTGGTGATGTTCGATCCCGAGGCCTCCGTCGTGCTGGACGCCAAGCCCGACCTCATCTACCGCGAGGACGGAGACCTCGTATGGCGCGAGACCACCACCAGCAGGTCCGCACCCTCCGGCCACAAGCACCTCTTCGGCACCCGAAAGAGCCTGCAACTGGCGCTCGCGGTTCTGCTTTGCCACGCCGGTGCGCTCGGTGAGCCGGTCGCGCGGATCGAGGTCGAGTACCTCACCGACCGCGGTGCTGACCTGCGCTACCTCGACCCGTCCGACCCAGCCACGGTGGCCGCCGCCCGTGCCGTCGTCGAACCCGTGGCCCGGAGGTGGCGCGAGGACCAGACCTTCCGCCCGACCCCGGGAGCGGCCGTGTGCCGTTCCTGTTCCTACCGCGAGTGGTGCCCGGAGGCGGACCGATCCGAGGAGGAGACCGATGCGTGACGTGGAAGTCATCGACGAGTCCGGTTTCGTCGCCGGCCTGGCGGTCGCCGTCCATCGGCTCGCTCAGCAGGAGGTGCCCGGCAAGCTGGTGTACGACGACGTCGTCCAGCGCGTCTACAACCACTTTGTGCTGCGGACCCTGCCCCATGACGGGTACGCGACCCCTGACAGCGTGCCCGCGATGATCGACCTGATCGCCGACCGTCAGGTCCAGGAGTGGCTGCCGGGCTCCCAGTCGGAGGCTGTTCTAGTCCATGGGGACACTCGCAGCCCGACCCAGGAATGCGCTGAGCTGATCGTGGGGAACCGCCACGACCCGATCGGGGAGAAGCTCGAGAACGAGGTCCTCGGAGAGGTCCTCGACATCTGCCGGGCCCTCGACGCCCCGGAGAGTTACGTGGCGTTCCGGCGCCTGCTGATCACCCGGCCGACGCTGACCTACACCGAGCACGTCACTGAGCGGGCTCGGATGGAGTTGATGCCGCTCGTCGACCTCCTGGACCGCTGTTACGAGCCCGCCTCGGCGCGTCTGCGCCGCGACGACCACTACGCGCAGTGCGCCAGCTGCGGCTGCCTGCTGCGGCCGGTCGGGGAGGACGAGTGGCGGTGCGACCTGGATCGCTGCCGCGCCCGGACGACCAAGGTTGGTCGTCTGATCGACGCGGACACGCCCGGCGGCGTCCTGCACCTGCGCCTGCCGTTGCGGACCTTCGTCACCGGGCCCGGCCTGTTCGAGCTCGACCTGGAGACCAAGTTGTGCAAGCGCGGCCTCGACGTCGAGATGTGGCCGAGGTTCGACACCTACGACCTCCTCATCACCTTCCCCGACGGCGCGAGATGGGCTGTCGATGTCAAGGACTACGCCAACGCACGCGTGCTCGGCCGGAAGTTCGCCGGGATCCCGTCCGACCCGCCCCGGGACCAGGCGTTCCTCGTTGTCCCGGACTACCGGCGCACGGGGGACAAGCAGTACCTCGAGAAGTTCCGGACCGCTCGGGAGTCGGCGGGTCGGCCACCGCTCGCGCTGCGGTTCGTCAAGGAGTTCCTGAAGGACGCGGATCGCAGGCTGAGCATCCCTACTGAGGAGGGTTCGGATGCGTAGCACCCGCGGCTGGAGCCTGCCCGTCGTCCAGGCCCTGCAGGGCTGGCCCGAGGGCAGGCCGGGTTGGCCCCGCCCGGCAGAGCTAGCCGATGTCGAGCTCGCGCTCTACCTGCTGGCCGACGTGGACCCAAGTGCGCGAGCGATCGACCTGTGGCCGCTTCTGAGCGGCTTCCCCTACGCACAGGCGTTCGTCCCGGACCTGTCCGACGAGACCTTGCGGAGGATCGAGACCGCTCGCTACTACCTGACCGCTCTGCGGCGCCGGTACGTCTGGGCCCAGCGTCTGGAGCAGTACCTGGCTGTCGACCAGAGGTTCCGCGGCTACGACATCGCCTTGATCGACGCCGTGGCCGTGCGACGCCAGCCCTCAACTGCTCCCGACCGGTTCGACATCTACGAGCGAGCCCTTCGGGGGATCGACTCGAACCCCGGCAAGAGTCTGCCGATCGCGGGCGCGGGGGAGCACCGGTTCAGCACAGGGCGGGAGACGCATGCCGTCAAGCTCCCCGTCACCCTCGTCGATGGCTCGACACCAGCCCGGATGCCGCTTCGCTCCGGCAAGACCGGCAAGGGGGAGCCGATTGTCGTCAGCCGCGCCGACCTGCGCGCCGCAGCCCGTGAGATGGACGCCGCCGAGGTGGCGAACCCGCTCGTCAAGATGCCGCGCAAGTGGGAGATGAGCCTCGGCGACGTCGAGATGTCTGTTGCCCTGCCGGACGGCCCCGCGTCCTTCGGTCACGACGGGTTCCGGCACGACGCCGAGTGGGAGCTCACACTCGACGGTTTGCTCCACATGGTCGGCATGGTCGGTGCCGGTAAGAGCACGATCATGCACCTGCTGACCTACCACTGTGTCGTGAAGCTCGGGCTGAAGGTGACGATCGTCGTCGGCGACGTCGCCGAGAGCCTCAGGAGCACCGCGGTCTTCAACGACCTGCGCCACGATGACATCAGTGCGGCGCCCGTCATCGGCCGCTCCACCCGTGAACGGCACCTCCAGCGGCTGCACCGCCGACGTCACTCCGCTGGGGACGCCTCGATGCTTGCTCACACGGGCCGAGCGTTCGACTACCTGTCGAGTGCGTGCCCGGTCGACGCCCTGCGAGGCTACGAGGGCGTCGAGCCGCTCCGTCTCCACGAGGCTCCCTGCGAGCGCCTGCGTCCCGTGGCCGACGCCGTCGTCCACACGCTCGACCTGGGGACGTACGACGACGGGCCCGCGCAGCGGGCTGACGAGGCGAAGGTGGGCCAGCCGCACGGCTGCCCGCTCTGGACACGGTGTCCACGACACAAGGCCGCACGTGAGCTCGTGGAGGCGCCCGTGTGGGTCGCGACCATGCCGGGCCTGCTCCATGCCCGTGTGCCGCGTCACCAGTCCGACGAGAACGTCCGGTACCTGGAGGCGGCCGCCGACCGGAGCGACCTGATCATCGTCGACGAGGCAGATCGCGTGCAGACCCAGCTCGACACGGCGTTCGCGCCTGCGGAGACGCTCTGCGACAGCGGCGACGACTCCTGGATCGACTGGCTGCAGCGGCACAACATCAACCAGCTCACCACCCACGGACGCAAGAACCTCGGTGATGCGTTCATCGCCCGGTGGACGTCGGCTCTGCACGTCGTTCACAACGCCGCCGACGCCATCTACATGAAGCTCAACGGTTCGGAGGATCTGCGCACGTGGGTCGGTACCAACTACTTCAGCGCAGTGATCCTCCACCAGCGTCTCTACAGCCGGTGGGCAGGCTCCGACGAGAACCGGACCCCCGAGCAGGAGGCCGACGCCCGGTTCTTCGAGAGCATTCTCGACGCCTTCCGGGACAATCCCATCCAGGCGGTCCACGACCGCTCTGACGACAGGGGAAGGATCGCTGCCGAACTCGTCGACCTGACCAACCTCTTCCTCTCCTTCGGAGAGGACGACGCCCGGCTCGACAAGTGCCTCGTGGAACTCACGCGGGGCGCCTTCGAGTCCTCGCGAGGTCACGACCGCTCTGCCGACGACCGCAAGCGCGATCGCGGACGTTTCGGCCTTGCGATGCTCGTTGCAGCCCTGTCCAACCAGCTCACCACGCTGACCAACATGTGGCCTAGCGTCGAGGCCGAGCTCAACCTCGAGTCTGCTGCCAACACACTCACCCGCCGGCCTCCCCAGGATTTCGACGCCGTTATCGCCGAGTCTCCGATGGGAAACATCCTCGGCTTCCAGTTCAGCGAGGAACGGCCTGGACCACCCGCATACAGCGGTTCATTGCGCTACTTCCACTGCAATGGGATCGGACGCGACCTCCTCCGCCGTCTCCCAACCCTTGGTCTGTCCGAGGGCCTTCCCGGCCCGCACGTCCTGCTCATGTCCGGCACCAGCTGGGCCGGCACCTCGACCCGCTACCACCTCGGCCCGTCGGTCGGAGCCATCCTGCGCCCGCCGCAGAAGAACGTCGACGCCGTCCGCAGGACCCGGTTCTCTGTCGAGCTCCAGTACGACCAGGACGGCAACGCCATCACTGTTTCCGGATCGCCCCAGCACGACCGCCCCGCCGCCATGAAGGCGATGCTGACCTCGCTCGCGGTCGCCGCCCCCGGTTTGGTCGGCTCGCTCAGCCCGCTGGAGCTTGAGCTGGCGGACCTGCCTGACCACCGCCGACGAATCCTGCTCCTGACCGGCTCCTACGACGAGGCGCGGACCGCCGCACAGTTTCTCCACGCACAACCGCGATGGGCGAACAAGGTGACCCTGCTCATCGCCGACGACGCTGACCAGGACGATGCCTGGTACGCACTGCGCCGCGGTGACGTAACCAATTTCGCCGCGACCGACAGCGAGATTCTCATCGCGCCCCTGCTCGCAGTCGAGCGCGGGCACAACATCGTCCTGGCCGATGGGACTGCCGCGATCGGTGCCGTCTACTTCTTGGTGCGCCCGCACGACAGGCCGGACGACATCAATCTCGCCATCCACGCCATCAACGACTGGGCCGTGCGCGCGACCAGGCCCGGGGGAGACTTCTTCGGTCTGCCGGGCAGGTTTCCGACGATCGACGCCGCCGCCTCCGGATTCCGCCGGGAGGCCCAGCAGAAGTGGTTCCGCTACCTGACCCGCAAGGTCGCCTGGAGCGGTCTGGGGAAGGACGAGAAGGACGCGTTTGCCTGGGACCAGCTCGTCGTGATGTGGCAGGTGATCGGCCGACTCGTCCGCGGCGGCGTTGAGGCCCGTGTGCGGTTCTGCGACGCGGCCTTCGTCCCTTCCACGGCGAAGCTGGACGCGACTGTCGACACTCCACGGACCTCGCTCCTGCGCCGATTCGAGCAGATCCTCGCGCCGTACTTCGACCCGCGCGACAACACGAAGACGCCGGCTGACAGGACCGTGGCCGCCGCGCTGTTCCAGCCCTTCTGGGACGCCCTGAACAAGATCGACGAGAGGGACTGACATGCCTACCTACGACCGGATCGAGACCGCCGCCTACCGGTTGCGGCTACCCGCGGACCTGCCACAGCTCCTGGGCGGGTTCCACGCGTTCAACTTCCCCGGATCCTGGCCCGAGGTGATCCGCCAGGTCTGGGAGCACGACGCGAAGTCGTACGACCCGGAGAAGAAGCTGCCCGTCTACGGCGTGAACCGGGCGATCCGCGCGCTCGTGCCAGATGTGCTGTATTCAGGCTCCGAGCTCGACCGGAAGGATGGCCTGAACACCTGGCTCTACGCGCGCGAGCCGATGGACGCCGGGCTGCTCAAGCGGGTGGTCCAGTCCTGGCTCCAGACCAAGCTTGACGCGAAGAGCGACTATCCCCGGCTGCGCGACGCGGTCCGGGCGCTCGACCTCGACTCCCACACGACGGACTGGCGACCTGCCGAGATCGACCCCGACGGCATCGGGGTGAACGAGGCACGGACCGCGACGATTGACCCCGTGCTGTACCGGCTGATCCCCGAGGCGATCGCCGAGCGGATCCTGCGACTCGGGACGTTCGACGGTGAGCTCTCGTTCCGCCAGGTCGCCAGTGACAACGGTGCCGAGCTCATGTCTTGGCCGCCGCAGTCGTACCCCAAGAAGAGCCGAAACGGCGAGACGCGTCTCTGGTATTACTCGGCCGTCCTCACGATTGTCCTGCGGACCGTTCCCTTTGACCCCGCTCCGCGGCTGCACCTCGCGGTCTCGACCCGTCGGTGGGTCTCGGACAACAAGCTCTTCGTCCCGCCGAACCTCTCGCCGTCGGTGTATGTCCTCCCGATTGCCGATCCGGCGACCGGCTTCGCCGGGGCCCGGTTCGCCGTGCCGTCCCTGACCTGGAGCAAGACGGTGGGGGACTACGTCTGGCGGAACAACGGTCCGGCCGGTGTGCTCGAGAGTCTGACCGTGGGCGGCAAGTTCCCCGACGCCGCACGTATCAAGAACGATCCCGGCGCCTACCTCCCGCCCACCTCGAACCTGGAGGCGGTGGTGGCCTTCCACACGAGAATGCGGACGCATGCGGTCCAGCCCGGGGTGATGCCAGACGAGCGCCGGCGGATCCTGTCTTGGGCGGCCGGGGCCCTACCGGACGCCTTTGAACCGGCGCTCCAGCTGGAGAAGATTTCCCTGGTGGGAGTCGAGCGTCGGCTCGTGGAGCGTACGTCGTTGCCCATGGAACCGAAGGAACCGCGGCGCAAGCACGCGCCGGACGACGCAGAGGCAGCCCGCGAGTACGAGGAGAAGCGTGCTGCCTACGAGCAGAAGCACGCGGTGTGGAAGGTTGAGCACCCCGTCAAGGCCGCAGAGCGGGCTCAGGACGAGGCGAGGAACGCCCAGGTCAACCGCGAGATGCTCGCCCTCGGGCTGCAGGGCAGTGAGCTTCGGATTGACCTCGTCACCGACACCGACGCGGTCCGCGCGGCTTTGGTGAAGGCCGCAGGGGAGTGGCTCGGCCTCGAGCCGGACAGCGGGATGCCATCGGATCACGTCATCTTCCAGGACGGGGACCTCCGAGTGAGGCTCGTCTGCCACCCGGCCGGCCGCATGGCCAGCGCGCTCGGCGACGGCACGACGCCGAAGCGCGGCGCTGCCCACCGGCAGGCGATCGACGAGCGAGCGGAGGCGGTCAGCGCCTTCCTACGGAGCCAGGAGCTTGCGAGCGAGCTCGCCCTGGTCGAGATCCAGGGCCCGGATGCTTACCAGAAGCAGGAGCGTCGCAAGGACCCATACCACGCGATCCGCCAGGGGGCCGCGCGTGCCGGTCGGGTCACCCAGTTTATCACCACTGGCGACGGCGACGACCTGACATTCCGGGCCGCGGCGGCGTGGGCTGACGGGATCCGGTCCCTCGGGATCGGGTTGGGCACCCCGCACTCGGCCGGGCTCGGCCTACCCGAGCAGATCGACCAGGTGGCGTTCTGGCTGGTACGGCGCAACGTCACCACGACGGTCTCCCGTCCTGTCTTCATGCCGATCGCCGTCCTGATCCGGCCCGGACAGCCGCGGGTGATGGCCCGGACGCCTGAGACCAAGGACTGGGTTCCCTACAACCAGCTCCTCTGCGATCTCGCTTGCGCCGACCAGCGACCCAAGGACCTAGCCAGTGCTCAGCGGCAGAGCGAGGAGATGGGGCGGTTCATGAGGGTGGCCCTCCCGTCGCTCCGTGGACGTCCGCTCCTGCTCCTCGCGGATGCGGCGAACCTCCGCAGCCGGTGGTCCTGGCTGCTTGACACCGGACTGCGAGCCGACGCGATCTCCCTCGGCGAAGCCGCCACGACGCGACTCGCCGCGCACAACAAGGAGCTTCGCGTGGTCCGCGTGCGGACCGACGCCGGTCGTCTGGAGACGCCCATGTGGTGGACCGTCCCGGGCGAGGACGGGGTCTCCGGCTTCACGTCCGGGCTCTTTCGCGCCGCTGACACGGACACTGGTGACCGCGTCTTCTACAGCCTGACGGACAAGAACAAGAACCTGAACAAGCACAACCGGAGCCTGCGCAAGTTCACGCGTAACGGCGTCAAGGCCCCGTCGCCGAACGAGACCGCCCCGGTGCCCAGGATCATCGAGTTCGACGTCGCCGGCCTGGCCCCATCCGACGGGGACGACGCCGCGGCGGCCTGGGCGACTTTCGTCCACCAACAGCGGTTCACTGAGGACCGTCCGGACGGGCGTGAGCTGCCCCACGTGCTGGACCTGTGCTCCAAGGCGGGGAAGTACGCCTTCCCGGAGAGCCTGGCCGAGGAGGCGGACGACGACGGTCCGGACCAGGTGACTGCCGACGACATGGGGTTCATACAAGAAGCGCTGGACCTGGAGTTGTAGCGGCTCATCGTGGTGGCCGGGAGGGCCCGGCCACCACGATCGTCGCGGTCTTCATCCCGTCGGCCATGGAAGCCGCACGTCGATGACGAAGGATCCACCGGACGGCCCCGCGGAGAGGGTCCCGCCGAGGCGTCGGGCGCGGTCGGTCATTCCGGAGATTCCGGAGTCCGGACGAGGCAGGCCGGTGAGACCGTCCGGGAGTGGGTTGGTGACCACGATCGTCACCCCCATACCGGGAGCTCCGCGGAGTGTGATGTCGATCGGCAGCCCGCTCGCGTGCTTGATGGCGTTGGTGACGGCTTCTTGCACGATCCGGTAGCAGGCCCGGGTGAGGGTACTGGGCGCGGTGTGTCCTTCGGCGAGGTCGACAGCGCTCGTGACCCTGGCACCGATCCCCTTGAGTTCGTTCAGCAAGGTGGTGAGGTCGGCGAAGGAGACGGCGGTCTGTCCGTCAGCCCCAGAACGCAGCGTGACCAGGACGCTTCGGAGCCCGACGTGGGCGCTCTGAGCGTCGGCTCGAATCAGTGCGGACAATTCACGGACCTCGGGGCTGTCCGACTCGACGGCGAGTGCGGACGCTGCGAATCCGATCCTTCCGAGGTAGTGGCCGACAGAGTCGTGGACCTCGCGGGCGATTTCGGCGCGTTCGGCTTCAGGCGTGCGGCCGGGGTCGGGAGCCGCGGCGACCGGACGAGAACTCTGCTGAGGAAGCAGTTCGCTCTGTGCGCCGTGCCAGACGATTGCGAGCCGGTCTCTCGGCCGGGTGATTGCTACGTACAGCAGCGACCGCTCGCGCTGCAGCGCTTCGGGCCGTTCATCCTCGTGCAGCCGGTCGAGCGCTCGGGTCGCGCCAGCCGCGGCACCGAAGATCAGGACGTTGCGGAATTCCATGCCCTTCGACCGGTGCATGGTCATCACGACGATCCGGTCCCCTCCGGGGGCAACGTTGTTGCCGACGTACTGGCTCGGTACTCCCTCGCGGACCAGGCGCTGGTGCATGGCGGTGGCGTCATGCCTCGTCTTGACCAGGACGGCGATGGTCTCCGCCGGGACGTCGTCCTCGAGCCACCCCCGAAGCTTCGTGACCGTCGCTGCGTAGGCCTCGTTCAGCGTCCCGCGACCGATCAGCTCGGGCGGCGGTCCGGACCGCGCAGACCGCATCCCGGTGTCGTCGAGGACTCCGTCCTCCAGGTCTGTGAGATCGTGACCGGCCAGGACGCTGACCGCATAGTCGAGGTTCTGGGCGGTCGTGCGATAGTTCAGGCGCAGTCGGCGGGAGCGGCCGGTCACGTGGATGCCGTGGCGAGAGAGCACGGTCCTCGCAACGTAGATGCGCTGTTGCGAATCCTCGGCGAGAAAGAGGTCGTCCGGCCCGGGAGCACTCAGGGCCCGGAGCAGTAGGAGCCGCGCTGGCGTGAGGTCCTGGGCTTCATCGACCAGGACATGGTCCGCAATACTCCGACCACCGGTGGCAGCGGCTTGGTCGAGGGCGAGAGCAGCCAGCTTTGCCCTTTCGTCGAAGTCGGTGGTGTTCCCGTCGACGGACAACGAGCGGTAGGCCTCGATGACCTCCCAGACCGCCTGCCGCTGGGCCCGGCCGAGCCCGACGCCTCGTCCAAGGCGCCGGGTCCGGAGATACTCCTCACGCGTGCTGACTGCCTGGGGCACGACGACGGCGGCGTACTCTGCGACGAAGAAGTCCCGCTGACGCAAAGGCGCAGGCAGCTGCTCGCCGGCTTGGCGCAGCGCGGCGTCCCAGACTTCGTTCTCCGTCATCTCGATGAGACCACCACGAGGGCGCCCGAAGACGGTGTGCACAGCAGCGGCGAGGTCGAGCCCATGATCGGCAGCATGTGAGACCAGGTGCCAGGAGATCGAGTCGACCGTCGCGACATGGACTCCGACGTCGCCCGGCCGCTTCGCGAGCTTTATCCCCTTGTCCAGCTCTCGCAGACCGTCTTCAAGGGCTCCGGCGAGCGTCTTGTTGTACGTCGTAAGGATGATCCGCGCGTCGGGGTTCTTCCGATGCAGGTAGCGGGCACGGTGCAGCAGTACGACGGTCTTGCCGGTCCCCGCGCCGCCGGACAGGCGGAACGCGCCCTTCGTGTTCGCCGTCGCGTACGCCGCCTGCTCTGGATGGAGGAAGACCCGCCAGGCGGCGAAGGTGCCGTCAATGGCGGCCCGTAGGTCTTCGTCATCCTCGAGGTAGGTGAACTCCATCCGGGACGTCGGATGCTTGAGCGCGTCGATTAGGTCGTCGTCGGTGTCGTTCTCGGTGCCACCCGCGACGGGCTCGATGTCGTAGGCAGCCCGAACATCCGGGATGCTCTTCCCGTCGGCGAGCCACAGGAGGGCATCAGTCTGGAACGTCGACGGCGCGGCCAGAGCGATCTCCATCAGGCTGTCTTGGTCGGTCGCTCCGATCGCTCGGTAGGCGATCAGCGGGGCGATCCCAAGGTCGATCAGATCCTCGAACGTGATGTCGTGAGCCTGGAGAATCGGGACCAAGGGGCCCGTCGGGGACGCTTCCTGGCCGGCCCCTGATCCCGCCACCGCGTGGGCTGTGCGTTCTGGGACCGGTGTGGCCGCAGCTCCGCTCTGGTCGACGCGGATCACCTCGGCGCCGCTCGTCTGGGCGTTGCGTCGGAACACCACGTTCTTCGCGTAGGAGTTGGCTTCGTCGTGTTCGAAGGTGCCCAGGTAGATGTACCGGTTCTCGCCGTCGGAACCACTGAGTTGGATCAGTACCGCGCGGAGACTGTCATTGACCCGGCCGGTCCGCGCCCGGCGGTCCGCAGCCCCGGTCATGGGCTTGATGCGTAGCCCTGGCGCGGTGTCGTCCCGGCGCAGCTTCTCGATGAACGACCAGACGAGAGACCGCAGGCTGCCATCGATCGAAGGGATTTCCGACGGGATGATCACCTGAGGCACGGAACGAGAATAGTCGCCGAGCAGGGGTTTTACTTATCACCGTCGCGCGCGGGTCCTGTTCTGGTGGCGACCGCGAGAGGTCAGTCGGGTGCTTCGAGCCCTGCCAGCGCCGCGAGCACGGCCAGCTGTGTCCGGTTCCGCAGGCCAAGCTTGGCGCGTGCCTGGGCGAGGTGGACCTTGATGGTCTCCTCGGACAGGTAGAGCCGCTTGGCGATCTCGGTGTTCCCCAGTCCCTCGACGAGGAATGCAGCGATGTCGCGTTCGCGCTCGGTAAGCAGAGCGATCTTCGCGCGGGCAGCGACTCCGCTGCCTGCACGGTCCTCGGATCGCTCCCTCATCCGCTGCAGGACCGCCGCGGTCGCCTCGGTCCCCAGGACCCCGTTGCCCACCGCGACGCTGCGGACGTGGGCGGCGAGGTTCTCCTGGTCCTCGTTCTTGGAGAGGAAGCCCGCAGCGCCGGCCTCGATCGCCTGCACGACGGCGTCTTCGGTGCTCAGGCTCGTCAGCGCAACGCAGTACGGTGGGTCCGGCAGGGCAGCGACCTGACCAATGGCTTCCACACCGTTGACGCGGTGCATCAAGAGGTCGACAAGGACCACGTCGGGTCGGTACTTGGCCACTGCGTGGAGCACCTGGCCGCCGTCATCCGCTTCGCCGACGACATCCAGGCCCTCAGCAGTCAGGAGCCTGCGGATCAGGGACCGAGTCATGGCGTCGTCGTCCACGATGAGCACTCTTGTCACGGCCCCACAGTAAGGCGTCGTTACCGGGCTGAGCCGCGGGCTACCCGAACGGGTAGTCGGAGATACCGAAACGGGGGATGGGCCCATGGGATGTCAGGTGCGAGGGTAGAGACGCCAGCGAGGAGACGGCGCCGCCTCGCGCCGGACCGGGTGAACCTGTCAGTGATTCCTCTGACGAGGCCCGTTGCCCGTGGTTCGCCATCGTGACATCGGTGGTCACTTGGTAGTTTCGACGACGTACGACGCTGGTGACGACCACCGGCCTGGACGGTGGGACGGCAGGGGAATTGGACGCCTTCAAGGTTCATCGGAACCTCATCGAGGACTACCGGCGGTTCACGACGGGTTACTTCGACTTGCGCGACGAGCGGATCCGCTCCTCCGTCGACGAGCAGGTCGCCAAGGGGGCCCAGTGGCCCGACCCGTGGCTCGCGCTGAACCCGTCGTTCGCGTCCGGCGGGACCGTCGAGCACCTCGTGGCCGACGGCGGCCTCCACGAGCGCACCGCGGAGATCTTCCGCGTGGGCAAGGAGAAGAGCCCCGCGACAGCGTTCCCGATCACGTTCCACAAGCACCAGACCGACGCGATCGAAGCAGCCCGCAGCGGTGACTCCTACGTCCTGACGACCGGTACCGGCTCGGGCAAGTCGCTCGCCTACATCGTCCCGATCGTCGACCACGTGCTGCGCAACGGGTCCGGTCGCGGAGTCCAGGCCATCATCGTCTACCCGATGAACGCCCTGGCGAACAGTCAGATGGAAGAACTCGAGAAGTACCTCGTCAAGGGCTTCGTCGATGAGAAGGGAAACGGGAAGCCCCCGGTCACGTTCGGTCGGTACACCGGACAGGAGTCCGACGAGGAACGCCGGGCGATCCTGGAGAATCCACCGGACATCCTCCTCACCAACTACGTGATGCTCGAGTACGTGCTCGTGCGGCCGCACGAGCGCGAGAAGCTGGTCGAGGCAGCCCGCGACCTGCGGTTCCTCGTCCTCGACGAGCTGCACACCTACCGCGGTCGACAGGGGGCCGACGTCGCGCTCCTCGTACGCCGGGTGCGGCAAGCCACGGGCGTCGGCGACGCGCTGCAGTGCGTGGGAACTTCGGCCACCATGGCGACGGCGGACACGGTAGAAGGCCAGCGGCGCGAGGTCGCTGCCGTCGCCTCGACGATCTTCGGGACGAACATCACTCCGGACCGGGTCATCGTGGAGACGCTCGTCCGCGCGACGAAGGACCCCGCTCCAGCCGCAGAGGCGCTCGCTGCCGCCGTTGACGCCAGGGCCGACGCCGAGAGCAACGACCCGGTCCTCGCAGCAGGCTACGAAGCCCTGCGCCAGGACCCGCTCGCCGGATGGATCGAGTCGAATTTCGGCATCCACGAGGAACCTGGGACTGGCATCCTCGTCCGCACGACGCCGATCACCGTCGAGGACGCAGCCAAGGACCTCGCGCTCACTACCGGCAGGAGCCTGTCGTCCTGCGCCCAGGCGATCCGCTCGACCCTGATGGCTGGAGCGACCAAGGCGAAGCACCCGGTCACCCAACGGCCCCTTTTCGCCTTCCGGCTGCACCAGTTCATCTCCAAGGGTGCATCCGTCTACGTGACGGCCGAGCCTGAAGACACTCGCGTCATCGAGCACGACTACCAGGTCTACACCGAGGAGCACGGCGCCGAGCGGCGCCTGTACCCGCTCGCGTTCTGCAGGGAGTGCGGCCAGGAGTACCTGATGGTCACGCACGACCGGGCGGGCGGAGAGTTCCGGGCCCGCACCGGGAACCTGGTCAAGGCCGACGACGGCGACGGGTACCTGTACATCAGCACGAAGAACCCCATGCCCGTGGACATGCTGCCCCAGCTCCCGCAGACCTGGATAGACCCGGCAGGGAAGGTCGTCCCGTCGCGGCGGCACCGAGTGCCGACGTCGTACCGTGTCGACCTCCTCGGCAAGGCCCGTCCGGTCACCGACGCTCACGAGACCCAGGTCTCGACGGCAGACGGCACCTACACCACGTTCGTTCCGGGCGGCCTGCTGTTCTGCCTGCGCTGCGAGATCGCTTACAACAATCCGCGCCAGAGCGAGATCTCAAAGGTCGCAACACTCGACATGGAGGGACGGTCCAGCGCTGTCACGATCCTGTCCACGAGCATCATCCGGTCGCTGAACGCCGCAGAGGACCTGCCCGACGAGGCCCGCAAACTGCTCACCTTCGTGGACAACCGCCAGGACGCGAGCCTCCAGGCCGGGCACGTCAACGACTTCATGCTCGTGGGGCTCCTGCGCTCGGCGCTCTACCTGGCCGCGAAGGGGGCAGGGGAGACGGGCCTGGACCCGTCGGAGGACTTCGTCTCTCGGATCGTCAAGTACTTGCCGCTGGAGTCGAAGGACTACATGCAGGCGCCAGAGGCCTTCGACACGACCCAGGCGGACCGAGCACTGCGCCAGGTGATCGAGTTCCGGGCGCTCCAGGACCTCCGTCGAGGCTGGCGCGTGACGCTGCCGAACCTGGAACAGACGGGACTGATCCGGGTCAAGTACCCCGTCGCCGAGCGGCTGTGTGGCGCCGAAGAGCGGTGGACCGGCACGCATCACCTGCTCCGTCACCGGACCGCTGCCGAGCGGTACGAGTACGTCCAGGTCCTCCTCGACGAGTTCCGTCGTGTCCTCGCCCTCGACACAGAGGTCTTCTCCGAGGAACGGATGGAGACCCTCAAGCGCGCCAGCGAGACGCACCTCAGCGGAGTCTGGACGGTTGGCGACCAGGAGCGTCTGCCGACGCTCGGCTTTGGCTCCCTCACCCCGCAGAAAGCAGGCGGCGCCCCCGGATACCTCTCGCTAACTCCTCGCGGTGGCTACGCCCGCTGGCTTGCAGGCAGGCTCGACACCGCCAAGATCGACCTCGACACGATGGACGCGGTCATGCAGTCACTCGTCGACGTGCTCGTCAACGCTGACGTCCTCGTGAAGTTCAAGGACGACAAGGGAGCCGACGGCTACCGCCTGCGCGTCTACCAGGCGCGCGTGGTCGCGGGCGACGGCACGCACGCAGCCCCCGATCCCATCCGCCGTACCGTCGATCCTGAGCGCACCGCCCGCGTACTGCCGTTCTTCCGGGACATGTACCAGACGATCGGCAAGGACCTCGTCGGCCTCGTCGCGCGCGAGCACACCGCCCAGGTACCAGCCAAGGACCGCGAGGAGCGTGAGGACGCGTTCCGCAAGGGGGAGCTCAAGCTCCTCTACTGCTCGCCGACGATGGAGCTTGGCGTCGACATTGCCAAGCTCAACGCCGTCGGCATGCGCAACGTCCCACCCACCCCGGCGAACTACGCCCAGCGGTCCGGTCGGGCCGGCCGCTCGGGGGATCCCGCCCTGGTCGTGACGTACTGCGCGTCCGGCAATGCACACGACACCTACTACTTCAAGCGCGGCAACGACATGGTCTCCGGACGCGTCCAGCCACCGCGGATCGACCTGACCAACGAGGAGCTCGTCCGGTCCCACGTCCACGCCGTCTGGCTGGGGGCATCCGGCGCGACGCTCGGCCGCTCGATGAGCGACGTCGTGGACACCACCGCCACCAGTTACGCCGTGCAAGCGGACCTCGCGGCAGCGATGACGGCACCGGACCTGGCCGCGAAGGCGCACGAAGCCGCCCGCCAGGTCCTCGCCCCGCTCCAGCCCGTCCTGGACCACGCTCCGTGGTATGTCGACGACTGGTTGGAGACCGTCGTCGACCAGGCGCGTCAGGAGTTCGACAAGGCCTGCGAGCGCTGGCGCACCCTGCACCGCACTGTGAAGTCCGAGATGGACCTGGCCAACGTGCAGGCGCAGATCGCCTCCTCCGCGAAGAAGGACCGCCAGGCGGCCCGCTATCGGCACGCCGACGCGCAGCGGCAGCTGGAGCTCCTGCTGAACTCCGGCGAGCAGGCCGGTCAGGGCGACTTCTACCCCTACCGCTACTTCGCCTCCGAGGGCTTCCTCCCCGGCTACTCGTTCCCGCGACTGCCGCTCGCCGCATACATTCCCGGTATCCCGAACGCGAAGAACCGGGAGTCCACCTGGCTCCAGCGTGCTCGGTTCATCGCGCTGCGCGAGTTCGGGCCCCGCGCCCTCATCTATCACGAGGGTGCCCGCTACCGAGTGGTCCGCGTCAACCTGCCGCGAGACGGCGAGGGGGAGACGGGCAAGCTGACTCTCCACAAGACGTCGTACTGCACGAGCTGCGGCTACCACCACGAGCGAGCAGTGGGCATAGACGTCTGCGAGAACTGCGGCGAGCAGCTCACCGCGACCATGGACAGGATGCTGCCGCTCCAGGCGGTCGTGACCCGGCGTGCAGAGCGCATCTCCGCCGACGAGGAGGAGCGCACCCGCGTCGGCTTCGAGGTCCTGACCAGCTACCGCTTTCTCCCGCGCGGCACCGACCCCGGCTTTGCCGACGCCGCCGTCGAGACCACCGGCACACGGCTCCTCGACCTGCGCTACGGCGACGCGGCCGAGCTCCGCATGACGAACATCGGCGAACGGCGTCGCAAGAACAAGGACGACCACGGCTTCTACCTCGACACCGTCCGTGGCACCTGGCTCACCGAGGCCCGCGCCCAGGAGGCCGACGAGCCCGCGGACGACGACGAGACTCAGGTCAAGGCTGAGGACCTCAAGACCGCGCAGAAGGTCATCCCCTTCGTCCAGGACCGCAAGAACATCGCGATCCTGCGCTGGGCCCAGAACCTCAACCGGTCCGAGGCCGTCACGCTGATGTACGCCCTGGAACGCGGCGTCGAGGCGACGTACCAGCTGGAGGACTCCGAACTGTCCAGCGAGATGCTGCCCGACACTCTCCCCGGCACGGACCCCGATGCAACCCGCGGGCGCTTCCTGCTCGTCGAGTACGCCGAGGGCGGCGCCGGCGTGCTACGCCTCCTCCAGTCCGAGCCGGATGCGCTGGCAAAGGTAGCCCGCAAGGCGCTGGAGATCATGCACATGGACCCGGAGACCGGGGCCGAGGCCGAAGACGCCTGCGTTCGCGGCTGCTACCAGTGCCTCCTCACCTACGGCAACCAGATGCACCACGAGACCATCGACCGGCGCACGGCGATCGCCCGGCTCCGTCGGCTCACGGGCGCCGCCACGACCCCAGCGGTCGTCGCGGCGACGCCTTCACCGACACCCGACGACGTCGTGCTCCCCGCCGCGCCCCGGGCGCGAACGCTGTTCGAGACCCTGTTCGCCAAAGGCTTGCGCCTCCCAGACCGCATCGACGACGAAGTCTCCGGCTTTCCCGCCGACCTCGTCTATGACACGCTCCAGACCATCGTCGCGGTGAGCACCGCGGAGGCCCCAGTCGAGACTCCGTGGGACCTCGTCAGCGCCGGCTGGCACGTCGTCCTTATCGATGACACGACAGACCTGGACCAGCTCATCGCAGAGAACCCCTCGACCTTCGGGAGCCCCGTCTGATGCCCTACGCCTCCGGGACCCTCGTCCGCGCTCGCGGACGGGAGTGGGTCGTGCTACCCGACAGCACCGACGACTTCCTCGTGCTCCGCCCACTTGCTGGCGGCGAGGCAGACATCGCGGGCGTGCTCCCGCACGTGGAGCACGTCGAGGAGGCGACCTTCCCGCTGCCGAGCCTCGACGACGTGGGCGACTACCGTTCAGCGAACCTCCTGCGCGACGCCCTGCGGATCGGGTTCCGCTCCACCGGCGGCCCGTTCCGCTCGCTCGCGTCCCTGGCCGTAGACCCACGTCCGTACCAGTACGTGCCGCTGCTCATGGCCCTGCGCCAAGAGGTCACGCGCCTCTTGATCGCTGACGACGTCGGCATCGGCAAGACCGTCGAGGCGGCCCTCGTCGCCCGCGAACTCCTGGCCCAGGGGTCGGCCAGAGGCCTGACGGTGCTGTGCCCGCCTTCGCTGGCCGAGCAGTGGCAGGCCGAGCTTCGCCAAAAGTTCGGGCTGGAGGCGGTCCTGGTCCTGGGATCCACCGTCACGCGCCTGCAGCGCGGCCTGGCGCACGACGAGTCCATCTTCCAGCGCTACCCGCACACGATCGTCTCGACCGACTTCATCAAGTCTGACCGGCGGCGCGACGAGTTCCTGCGCACCGCACCCGACCTGGTCATCGTCGACGAGGCACACACCTGCATCTCGGACGGCACCTCCGGTGGCGGCCGAGGACGTCAGCAGCGACACGACCTGCTCAGCAGGCTCGCCGCAGACCCCGAACGGCACCTCGTGCTCGTCACCGCCACCCCGCACTCCGGCAAGGAAGCATCCTTCCGCAACCTCCTCGCGCTCCTCGACCCGGCCCTGGAGAACGCCGACTTCGCGAGTGACGCGGGCCGACGTCGCCTCGCGCGCCACATGGTCCAGCGGCGCCGAGCGGACATCCGCACCTACCTCGACGAGGACACCAAGTTCCCGAGCGACCGCGAGACCCGAGAGGTCGCCTACGGCCTCTCGCCCGCGCACAAGTCGTTCTTCGAGGACGTCGTCGCATACGCCCGCGGCCAGGTGCAGGACAAGTCCGGCACCACGCTCGACCAGCGAGTCCGATGGTGGTCCGCGCTCTCCCTGCTCCGGTCGGTCGCCTCGTCGCCAGCAGCCGCGTTCGCGACCCTGCACGCCCGATCCTCCGCCCTGGCCGCCGGAAGCGCAGACGCGGCGGACGCTCTCGGCGCGTCGGCGGTCCTTGACCAGGTGGAGGACGACGCGACCAACGCCGACGACACCGTCCCCGGCGCGATCCCCCTGCCTGACGAGGCATCCCCCCACCTGCGGACCCTCCTCACCCTGCGCAACGCGGCGAACCAGCTCTCTCCGACGGACGACGCGAAGCTCGCCATCCTGATCAAGGAGATCAAGGGCCTACTCAAGGTCGGCCAGTCGCCGATCGTCTTCTGCCGGTTCATCCCCACAGCGCACTACGTCGTCGAGCAGCTCCGAGCGGTGTTCCCGAAGCAGCTGGTCGACGTCGTCACCAGCGAGCTCGCGCCCGACGACCGTGCCGCCCGCGTCCGGGACCTCACATCCGACGAAGCTTCGCGAGGACGGATCCTCGTCGCCACCGACTGCCTGTCCGAGGGAGTGAACCTCCAGAACGGCTTCCAGGCCGTGATCCACTACGACCTCGCCTGGAACCCCACCCGCCACGAGCAGCGCGAGGGCCGCGTGGACCGCTTCGGCCAGCAGGCCGAGGTCGTGCGCGCGCTGACACTGTACGGCGAGGACAACGGCATCGACGGCATCGTCATGAACGTCCTCCTGCGCAAGCACGCTCAGATCCGCAAGGACCTCGGGATCAGCGTCCCCGTCCCCAACGACGCCAGCGACAAGGTCCTGACGGCACTCCTCGAAGGCGCGCTCCTGCACGGCAACCAGGGCGAGCAGCTCACGCTCGATCTCGGCCTGACCGAAGCCGCCGCGCTCGACGAGGACTGGCGGTCCGCGGCTGACAGCGAGAAAGCATCCCGCGCCCGGTACGCGCAGCACGCCCTGAGCCCGGCCGAGGTTTCCTCCGAGGTGTCCGAGGCTCGTTCCCGCCTCGGACGGCCCGACGACGTCGCCCGCTTCGTCACCGACGCGCTCGCGCAGCTCGGAGCGCAAACGACGAAGACCGACCTCGGCTTCGACCTCGCGCTGCACACCGTTCCGATCGGCCTCAAGGACATCCTCCGCACCGGCAAGGATGTCCTGCCGTGGGCACGTGATCTGCCGGCGCCCGTCGGCGCCGCCATCCTGCACCGCACCGACGAGCGTGTCGGCTCCCTGGCCCGGTTTGTGCTCGACGGCGCCCTCGACAACCGCGTGCCCGAGGACCAGCGCCCTGCCCGACGGCTCGGCCCCATCACGACGACGGACGTCACCACCATGACGGTCCTGCTACTGGCTCGCTTCCGGGTCCACCTCACACTGCCAGGACGCTACGGTTCGGCCACGCAGGTCGCCGAAGAGGCGCGGACGCTCGCCTTCACCGGCAACCCCGCCACGCCGCATTGGCTAGAGCGCGACGAGGTCGAAAAGCTCCTCAAGGCACGCCCGACGTCGAACACCGCACCGGATCGGGCTCGAGGATTCCTCTCGGCCGTGCTCGGAGCGCTCCCTGCCCTCCAGCCTGCGCTGGAAGCGGAAGCACAGCGAGCAGCAGACGAACTGCGCGAGGCCCACACCCGTGTCCGGCGCGCCGCCCGCGGTACCGACCGAGCCGACGGCACCGGTGTCCGTGGCCTCGCCGTGCGCTCGCAGCTGCCCGTCGACCTGCTCGGCGTCTACGTCTACCTGCCCGACACCACGCGAGGGAACGCCGCATGAGCACCGCGCTGCAGGCCGTTCGTATCGAGGGCGGCATCGTCCCTGCGACCCTCTTCCAGAGGCTCCAAGGTGGTGACCTGGCCGACGGTTCACTGGCGCCCTCGTCGTACCACCTCGCCGCCCGCGAGACCGTCCGAGACGCCGCGAACCGCGCCTGGACCTACCTCACCGGCGTCTACGAGGCCTGGTCCGAGGCTCAGGCCAAGGAACCGGGCGGACTCGACGCGACCACGTCGGCGACCACTCGGGACCGGTGGCTCCTGCCGCTGCTCGACCAGCTCGGCTACGGCCGGGTGCCCGTGCACCCCGGCGCACTCACCGTGGACGGCAAGGACTTCCCGCTGACCCACCTGTGGCAGCACGTCCCGGTGCATCTCGTGGGCCCCGGCGTCGACCTCGACCGTAGGCATGCCGGCGTGCAGGGCGCAGCCCGGGCGCCGCAGGCCATGGTGCAGGAACTGCTGAACCGCTCCGACACTCACCTGTGGGCGATCCTCGCCAACGGCAAGAAGCTGCGGCTGCTCCGTGACTCGACTGCTCTCGCCGGATCCGCATACGTCGAGTTCGACCTCGAAGCCATCTTCGGCGGTGAGCTCTTCGCCGAGTTCGTGCTGCTGTGGATGCTGTGCCACCAGTCCCGCCTGGAGATCCGCACCGTCGAGCCGGGAACGGACCCGAACCCGGCCGACTGCTGGCTCGAGACCTGGCGTGCCGACACGGTCAAGGCTGGTGCCCGTGCACTGGAACGTCTCCAAGACGGAGTGAAGAAGGCACTTGAGCACCTCGGCAGCGGGTTCATCGCACACCCCGGCAATGCGACGCTCCGGGAGGACCTCGGCACCGGCAAGCTCACCGACCGAGACCTGCACCGCCACCTGTTGCGGCTCGTCTACCGGCTCCTTTTCCTCTTCGTCACCGAGGACCGCGGGGTCCTCCTCGACCCCGCGGCCGACGCCACGGCGAGGCTCCGCTACGAGGCCTATCTTTCGACCAGGCGCCTGCGCGACACGGCTCGGGTACGGCATGGGTCGGCCGCGTATGGAGACCTGTGGCAAGGACAGCGTCTCGTCCTTCAAGCCCTCGGCGGCGACGGCGAGCCCGCGCTCGGCCTGCCCGCGCTCGGCGGACTCTTCGACCCTGAAGAGGGCCGGGGCGAACCGCTGCTCGTGGCCGAGCTCGCCAACGACGCTCTCCTGGAGGCGGTCCGCTCGTTGTCTTGGATCCAGCGCGGAGATCGCCTCCAGCCGGTCGACTACCGCAACCTTGGTGCGGAAGAACTCGGCGGCGTCTACGAGGTGCTGCTGGAGCTGGTCCCGCAAGTCTTCCTCCCTGAGTTCAGCTTCACATATGTGTCTGAGAGCGTCAGCGGAAACGAACGCAAAACCACAGGCTCCTACTACACTCCGCCAGCGCTCGTCTCGGCGCTCCTGGACACCGCCCTCGACCCGGTCATCGATGACGCGGTTTCTGGCGCCGCCGACGGCACCGAGGCGGAGAAGCGGCTCCTCGCGCTCACTGTCTGCGACCCCGCCTGCGGCTCCGGTGCATTCCTGGTTTCAGCCGCCCGACGAATCGCGCGGCGCCTCGCCGCGATCCGGGCCGGCGAGGACGAGCCGACACCCGCCGACGTCCGGCACGCCCTGCGCGACGTCGTGGCGCGCTGCATCTACGGCGTCGACATCAACCCGCTCTCCGCGGAACTGGCCAAGGTCTCCCTCTGGCTCGAAGCCATCGAGCCCGGCAAGGCCCTCGGCTTCCTCGACGCCCGGATCCGGGTTGGAAACTCGCTGCTCGGCGCTACACCCTCATTGCTGAAGAACGGCCTGCCCGACGATGCCTTCAAGGTCCTCGCGGGCGACGACTCGAAGTACGCCTCCGCGATCAAGAAGCGCAACAAGCAGGAGCGGGGCGCCTTCGGCAGTGTTCAGGACCAGCTCGACCTCGATTTCGGCGGGGGCGCGGTCCACAGCCTGGCCGAGCACCGGAGGCAGTTTGCGACGGTGTACGACGACGCAGCTTCCGTCCGGCGCCTGGCGCGGGCGTGGCGCGCCTATGCGCACGACCCGGAGTATGTACGCCGCAAGGTGCACGCCGACGCCTGGTCGGCGGCGTTCGTGTGGCCGCTCAAACCGAGCAACCTGTCGTTGGCGAGTTCCGAGCGCGCGGCGGTCGTCGACGTCCCGACGAGCGCGATCGTCCGGAAGTTCGAGACCGACCCTGATGCGAAGGCGCTCGTCGCCACGCGGGAGCAGGTGGAGGCGATCGCCGACGAGTACCGCTTCTTCCACTGGCACCTGGAGTTCCCCGAGATCTTCGACCGTCCCGACGGCCGTGCGGGAGACGCTGGCTGGACCGGCGGGTTCGACTGCATGATCGGCAACCCGCCGTGGGAGCGCGTCAAGCTCCAGGAGCAGGAGTTCTTCGCCGTACGAGACCCGCAGATCGCGACCGCGCCGAACGCCGCCGCGCGGCGACGTCTGATCGACGCCCTCGCGGACAGCGACGATGTCGTCGAGCGAGCCCTGTACCGCGAGTACACGGCGGCCCTACGGCGTGCTGACGGCGAGAGCAAGCTCCTGCGCAAATCAGGCTCCTACCCCCTGGCTGGCCGTGGCGACGTCAACACGTACGCGGTGTTCACCGAGCTTTTCCGGACGCTTACCGGGCCGAAGGGGCAGGCGGGCGTCATCGTGCCTACGGGCATCGCCACCGACGCCACGACCCAGCACTTCTTCCGCGACCTCGTGGAGACAAAGAGCATCGGGGCGCTCTACGACTTCGAGAACGCGGCGCCGATCTTCGACGGGGTGCACCGGAGCTTCAAGTTCTGCCTGCTCACCATGACCGGCCGCGACCGCGACGCCGGCGCAGCCGACTTCGCCTTCTTCCTCCACGACGCTCGTGACATCGCTGCCCGGTCCTTCGCGCTGACTCCCGAGGAGATCACGCTCCTCAACCCGAACACAGGCACCTTGCCAATCTTCCGCACCCGCCGCGATGCGGAGATCACGCTCGGCATCTACCGCCGCGTCCCGGTCCTGATCAACGAGGCCAAGGTCAAGGCGGGCGACCCCGGGGGCAACCCGTGGGGCGTCAAGTTCATGACGATGTTCCACATGTCGAA
Organism: Antribacter sp. NEAU-D49; assembly: GCF_057158775.1. Lineage (NCBI taxonomy): Bacteria > Bacillati > Actinomycetota > Actinomycetes > Micrococcales > Promicromonosporaceae > Antribacter > Antribacter sp. NEAU-D49. The sequence goes on from NZ_JBXTSN010000006.1 coordinate 132,018, forward strand.
CGACTCCCACCTCTTCCGGACTCGAGAACAGCTCGAGGTCGAGGGCTGGGTGCTCGAAGGCAACGTCTTCGTTCGACCCGAAAACAGCGGGGGGGGGGGTAGGCCGTGAGCAGGTCTGGCTGCCTCTCTACGAGGCCAAGATGATGCACCAGTTCGATCACCGCTGGGCTACCTACGAGCCCGATAGCACCGTCCGCGACGTCACTCTCGACGAGAAGCGAGACCCGTCGTTCTCCGTGCTGCCCCGTTACTGGGTCCAGCAGCAACACGTAGCCGAAGCGCTCAAGGACCGCTGGGACAAGACCTGGCTGCTGGGATGGCGGGACATCGCCCGGGCGACGGACGAGCGGACCGCGATCGCGGCGCTGCTCCCGACGACGGCGATCGGAAACAGCCTTCCGATCTTCAGCGCGATGAATACGGCGAGCATGCCGTTGCTTGTGGGAGCCTGGTCCTCCCTTGCGATGGACTTCGCAACGCGGCTCAAGGTCGGTGGCACGCACCTCAACTTCTTCGTTGTCCAGCAGTTGCCGGTCCCTGAACCGGAGGCCGGCCAGCAGCCAACGCCCTGGGATCAGGCAGTCACACTGACGGGCTGGATCCGAGACCGGTTGGTCGAACTCAGCTGTACGGCAGATGACCTGGCCCTGGACACTGTCGGCGCACCGTTCGAGTTCGAGCCCGAGCGCCGATCGATCCTTCGATCCGAGCTCGACGCCGCCTACTTCCACCTGTATGGCCTCGACCGGTCGGACGTCGAGTACATCCTCGACACCTTCCCGATCGTCCGCCGAAAGGACGAAGCCGCCTACGGGGAGTACCGCACCAAGCGACTCATCCTGGAGGCGTACGACACGATGACCAACGCAGTCGCGAGTGGCTCAACATTCCGCTCGACACTTACTCCTCCACCGGGCCAGGGACCCCGCCACCCCGCACAAGACCGAGAGGTCGTCCTGCCATGACCGAGGCGTTGGAGCGCATGCTTCCCTTCTACGAGGCCAAGATGCTCGATCAGTTCCATCATCGCGATGCCGACGTCGTCAAGAGCGCGACCGCAGGAAAGCGGCAGAACCAGCCGCGGTACCTGACCGATGCGGAGCTTGAGGATCCGTCTCGTGTGCCGCAGCCAAGCGTGTGGATCGCCGAATCTGATCTGCCTAGCGACACCGCGGCGTGGCTGGCAGGTTTCGCGGACGTCACGAGTGCGACCAACGAACGGACGATCCTGGCTTCGGCCTTGCCCCGATCCGCCGTCGCCAATACCTACCCCCTCTTCGACGCGTCTGACCGTGCCTGCGTGGTTGCATTGCTGAACTCGTTCGCCCTCGACTACGTGGCGCGACAGAAGGTTCCAGCGCTTCACCTCAACTTCCGGTATGTCATGCAGTTCCCCGTCCCCGCTCCCGGCGCCTTCGATGTCTCAGCGCCTCATTGGGGTGGTTCGCTGCGAGACTGGCTGCACGTGCGGGTCCTTGAACTCCAGTGGAACGCCATCGACATGGCTGCTTTTGCTCAGGACCTCGGGGATGCTGGCGAACCCTTCGTGTGGGACCCAACGCGTCGCTCTCTCCTCCGAGTAGAGCTCGACGCTGCGTTCTTCCACGTCTATAGTCTCGGCCGCGACGACGTCGACTACATAATGGATACCTTCGAGGGCGTTCGGAAGCGGGATATCAAGGCCCACGGCGAGTACCGCACAAAGCGCCTCATCATGGAGGTGTTCGACGCGATGCAGCACGCCATCGATACCGGCACCGAGTATCAGACGATCCTTGACCCCCCGGCCGGCCATGGTGCTCGGCACGAATCGGGCGCCGAAGCGTGAATACGCCAGCGGTCGAGCCGAGCCGGATGGACAACCCGAGCCTGTCCGTGCAGGCAGCGCGTCCGGTTCTTGATCACCTGTACGGGGACCAGATGTCTCTCGTCGACCCGACCCGCCGGATCTGGACGGCGGAGGTTGCTGAGGAGGTCCGGCACCGTATCGAGGACGCGCTCGACCAGGGCAAGGAGTCGACGTGGATCAAGCTGGCCAAGCAGCTCGATGGCGCTTCCGACGAAGCGATTCTGCTGGCGGCCGAACTCACGTACCTGCGGGAGCTGCCGCTGATCCACCGACAGCTCGGCCCAAGCACGAAGCGCGAACACGTCTCCCTGATCCTGTCGTGGCTTCCGGAGCTGCCAGAGATTCCGGAGCCGATGGAGCGAGGCTTCGGGGTCGAGGGTGCCTGGCATGGCGGTCAGGGCTACGTCCAATACGCGTGGCGTCACCTCGTATGGATGTGCCGGTTCATCAAAGTGTGGGCCGGCCTGTCCCAGACCGAGCGGGACGCTGCCCGGAAAGATCCGTGGACCTTCCGTCGGCTCACGGACGAAGCTGGCTCGCTCGCTCCGAGCATGCAGTCGTGCCTCCTGTATCTGACCTACCCCTGGGCGTTTGAGCCGTCGGTGAGTGTGGAGCACAAGCGGCAGATCCGGGACGCCTTTGCCCACGAGATCGGCGGCGCGACCGGTGACGACGGGTACGCAATCGACCGTGACTTGCACGAGATCCGGAAGCGGATCGAGGCGGCGCAAGGCGCAGAGATCAACTTCTACGTCGAGCCGTTTCTCGGTACCTGGTGGCGACGGAAGAAGGCGAACGAGCGGGCGTGGGCTGTGCGTCCGAAGCCTGGAGGCAAGGAGCTTGTCGAGGCGTGGCTGGGAGAGGGATATGTCTCGCTCGCGGCGACCCACCTGGGTGACGTCGAGCCCGGTGTCACGAAGAGCGCAGTCCGCGAGGTGATCGATTCGCGGTACGACCACGTGGACTACGCCCAGCGTCTCGGACTGACCGAGGATTACCACGCTTTCCTGTCTCGGATCCAGGACGACGACATCGTGATCGCACGCAACGACGACGACGCCTGGATCGGGCGGATCAGCGGTCCGCCGCTGTTCTACGACGTTGAGCCGAGGCTTCGTCGCGCGGTGGACTGGTCGGCCGAACCGGTTCCCGCGTCGGACTTGCCGTCTCCTGTGCCGAGTCTGCTCGGGACGCCGTCGCGCAATGTGATCGACCTGACCGACGCACGGGACGACCTGGAGAGACTGCTCCCTGACGCCGCGATGGTGCCTGTGGTCGAGCCCGACGAGATTGAGGAGCCCGCTACGCAGGCTGGCCCGCTCCGGCTGCGCAGGGCAGACGAAGGGCTTGTTCGTGCAACCTTCACCGACATGGACTGGCTGGCCGAGTACATCGGCCTGCTGGAGGCCCGGCGGCAGGTGATCGTGCACGGCCCGCCTGGCACGGGCAAGACCTTCCTGGCGCAGAAGATTGCCCGGTACGTCGCGGGCGATGAGCAGGTACAGCTCGTCCAGTTCCATCCGTCGTACGCGTACGAGGATTTCTTCGAGGGGTTCCGGCCACGGGCGCAGGGGGACGGGAGCCTGACGTTCGACAAGGTGCCGGGCCCGCTGCGTCGGATCGCATCGGATGCGACGGCGAACCCGGGTTCGCCGTACGTGTTGGTCATCGACGAGATCAACCGTGGGAACCTCGCCAAGGTGTTCGGAGAGCTCTACTTCCTCCTGGAGTACCGCGAGGAGAATGTGACGCTGCAGTACTCACCAGAGTCGCCGTTCACGCTGCCGAAGAACCTGTTCATCATTGGGACGATGAACACGGCCGACCGATCGATCGCCATGGTCGACGCCGCGATCCGGCGCAGGTTCGCGTTCATCGAGATGCACCCCGACGTCGAACCGGTTGACGGGCTCCTTGCGCGGTGGCTCAAGGCGAACGGGGGCGAGGACGACCGTCCACGCCTGCTGGCCGCGCTCAATCGGGCCATCGGTGACGCCGACCGTGACTTCAAGATCGGGCCTTCGTACCTTATGCGGGCCGAGGCAGATTCTGACGAAGGGCTCACCCGGATCTGGAAGCATGACATCCTCCCGCTGCTGGAGGAGCACTACTTCGGTCGCCTCACACGGGAGAACATCGCGGCGACCTTCGGGCTGGAGGCGCTGCGGCGTCGGATCGCGCCGGTTGCTGAAGTAGCGGACGTCGGTGAGTATTCCGCGGCGGCGCCGTCGGACACCTGATGCGCGTCGACTTATCCGAGAACGATCCTGACGGTCGCGTACTTGCACTATCGGGCGAAATCGCGATGTCGCTGGCTAGGTCAGGGCTCGTCGAGGTCCGACCCCATGGACCGGACGCCCGGCACCTCGTTCCCCTGCGGAACAAGGTGGGGGCAGTGCGTGTCGGTGGCCTGGACGTCGTCGTGCAGCCGAAGGCGCCGTTTGCGTCGGTGCTGTTCATGCTGGGGTACGCCCGCGACCCGGGATTCACCGCGGATGAGGTTGATGGGCTGGCCGATGACGACCTGTGGGCAGCCGTGGGGGAGACCCTTGCCCGGCTCGCTGAGCGCGCGCTGCTCCAGGGTGTATTGCAGGGATACGTTACCCGCGAGGACGCACTCGCCGTGCTCCGCGGTCGTATGCGTGCTGCAGACCAGGTTGCACGCCACCCCGGCACGCTGCTTCCGCTCGAGATTGCGTACGACGAGTACGAGGTCGACATCCCGGAGAACCAGATCCTCCGGGCCGCGCTGCGGTGTATGGGATTCGTGCCAAGACTTCCGGGAACTCTCCGAGCGCGACTCGCGCACCTTGGCGGGCGCCTGGACGGGGCGTCTCCGCTCGTCCCGGGCTCTCCGGTACCGCGCTGGGTGCCATCGCGAGCAAACGTGCGGTACCAGCCTGCGCTGCACGTCGCAGAACTCGTTCTGCGATCGATCGGCATCTCGACGGCGGGCGGGAACGTGCCGGTGGCGTCGCTTGTCGTCGACATGGCGAAGGTGTTCGAGGATTTCGTCGGCACCGCGCTGCGTGAATCGCTCGCAGTGCTCTCACCCTGCGGGCGAACCGTCGAACAACACCCTGCATGGCTCGACGAGGGTTCCCGGGTACGGATCAAGCCCGACATCGTCCACCTCGTGAATGGAGCGCCGAGGCTTGTTGTGGACGCGAAGTACAAGCTCGGCTACGACGACGGCGGGTACCCGACAGCAGACGTCTACCAGGTGCTGGCCTACTGCACCGCGCTCGGCTTACCGCGTGGCTACCTCGTGTACGCGGGGTCACGAGTCGAAGGCGCCAAGCCCGTCTGGCACAGGGTGCTGAACACGGAGATCGACGTGATTCCGTGGCCGTTGGATGTTGCGACCCGACCTGCGCTGCTCCCCGTGCAGGTCCGCGGGCTCGCTGCCGCGACGCTCGCGAACTCTTCGGAAAGGAAGGCGCTGGGGTGATCGACTGGGGATCGGTCGGTGAGTGGGTCGGTGGCATCGGCGGCGTGGCCGCGGCGGCCGTGCCATTGATTCTCTGGTACCACGACCGGAAGGACCGGAAAGCTGCCGAAAGGGAACTCCGTGATTTGCGTGAGCAGTCGACGCGAGACGCCGTCGAAGCGCAGGCGCGGAGTGTTGCCGGATGGGTCGATCAGAGAGGAGTGTTCATACTCCGGAACGGATCACAGCTCCCAGTCTTCGACGTCCAGGCGAGATGGGAGCTCGAAGACCAGTCCGGTGAAACGATGGACGGTGGCATCGGAGCGTGGGAGGCGATCAGCCCCCAGGGCGAGGTGACGGACAGCACCTACAGGCCACCGGGGGTCCTCACCTGTTACGTGACGTTCCGTGACGCCGGCGGAGGCTGGTGGCGCCGATCGTCGAACGGAGACCTGGCCGCTCTGTCCGAGAAGCCCAACAGGGTTGTACCTATCACGGAGCCACCGGAGCCACAGATCTTCTGACGTGCGGATCCCGCGGCAGAGGACTCAGCGGTCATCGACATCGTACGATCGGAGGGCGGGGCGCCTTGTCCCGCAGATGAGCCCCACGACGACCCGTCGCGGCTCTCATCGGCTCCCCACCAACGGGGAGCGGCACATTGGCCCTTCCCCCAAGGTTCCCCCACGGAGCAATCCGAAGCGAAGAACCAGCAGGTCAGGGCCACAACGCACAGTTCAACGTCTGAGATTTCGGTGGGCGTGCAGGTCCGAACCGCACCGGTGACGGATCACGACGGAGGTTGGCGCCTACCTCGAGGATGAACGTTCTACGGCCAAAATGCGCAGGCTCACGGCCGTGACGAACGCGATGAAGACGAGCAGGACCACGTCCGAGACGCCAAAGGTCTCGGGTGCGATGAGGTAGCACCACCAGGCCCTCGGCAGCCAGCACCCGAATCGCCCCGGTGAGTCTCGACTCACCGAGGCGATTCGCACCTGCGGCTCGTGCCACGCTTCGCCACCGACTTCGATGGCGTACCCATCGACCTAGCCCGAGCCCGGCGAGGACTTCCGCAGCTGGCGCTGCCTCCGCTGTCTGCAGACGGCGCGCCCCGTCAGCGGCGCCGCCCCTGCGACCACTGCGCCTGAACCGCCTGCTAATGCCCGCGCCAGATCGACCACTGTTAGGCGGGGACGGGCGTCGCCTGCGACTTGAGGTGGTCATAGGCATCGGCCGCCACGAACAGCATCCGAGCGAACTCCCGCATCTCGGCTGAGTCCTTCGGGAAGTTGCAGGGCATGTCGATCCGCGGGACGCCCTGCGGCTCCCGCTCGTAGACGATCACGGTGAGATTCTCGGTCTCCAGCACTAGGTCACGGCAATTGTCCGAGTTAGTCCCGAGCATGCTCGGGTCGAAGATCATGCCGATCGTCTTCATGACCTCAAGGGCCTCGACCGCGCTCAGTTCGCCCGTCCGAACCTTCCCCAGGTGAGACGGGTCGACCGGGACGCCGCGAGCCTCACCCCAGATTTCCATGCGCTTGGCCCAGTCGGACAGCCCGGCCTTGATGCTCGGCGGCATGCTTCCCACGATGTCATTCCCTTCGGTCGAGTTCCTACGGCACGTGCAGTCGCAACCTTCAGGGCACGCCTTCGCGCTCGCGACCCACGACAGGGATGTATCAATTCGGCCACCTTGACCTCCAGCGCCAGCGAACGAATTGCGACAGGCTGGGCCGATCCTTGGCACGCCGTCACACCTGTCACGTGTGATGCCCCTGTTGTCGGCGGGTGAGGTCGCGTTAGCCCTGCTGCCTGACGACTACTGCCACCAGTAGCATCACCAGATGGGGCAGGTCCGGGGTGTAACGGATGATCCGATCCCGATTCACGCGCCGCAACAACGATGGAGGGGCCCCTCACCATGACCTACGAGACCGAGGACGAGGTCAAGAACGCGCTCGGCATCACCAGCTGGCGAAACCTGTCGAAGGACACCGTCATCAGGTTTGCCGCAATGCGATCCGACATTGACGCGGACGTCGCGAAGGCGATCATCGCTCAGATCCCGGCGTACGCGAGGCTCAGCGTCGACGTGCTGACAGTGGTGCGCAAGGCACATGAATCCACGGTGGGAGCCAACCGGCACAGCCAGGATCGAGTGCACGACGCCTTCGCTGATGTTCGACAGATGGCCAAGGAAGAACTCAAGAAGCCGGACCTGAGCCCTGAGGACCGTCGTTACTACCACCAGGTGGCGATGGACACGGCGCTGAGGGAGTCCGAGAAGGACTCCGAGAACAAGCAGTTCCTGGACAGCGGGCTCGGCAAGACTGTCACGGCCGCAGGCATAGTCATCGCGGCCAGTGCGGCGATCTTGGGTGGCCGCGCGGCTCTACAGCGTGGAGATGGCGGTCCGGGCTCCGGCGGCGTCTGACTGTCGACAGCCGTCCGGCGGGCCTTGATTTCGTACTACGTCTGCCCGTACTTGAGTACGGACGGCACTGAGGTCCCACATCCGGACGCCGTTTCACCCGCTTCGCGGCCTACACGGCGTTGGGGTCGCATGTTGCCCAGGAGTAGGTTCGCGCGCGTGGACGACACCAAGTACTTGCCGTGGGGCGCCGGGCTCGAATGGCTTGCTACGGCTCAGCTCGATCGGGTCCTCGTGCTCGGGGGCCCGACAGAGCGGGACGTCGCGGCCTTGGCGACGATGAGCGCCGATGTCCGAACCTGCGCTGACTACGACGATCGCGGTGGCGTCCCCAGGGGGGTCTATGCTCGCCTGCGCCGAGGAAAGTGGCGGGCCCTGGCGATGGCCGACGGCCTGACGGAACGGGAAGCCCGCAGCTTTGAGAATCGGTACCGGGAGTACGACTGGATCGATCGTGCCCTGGCAATCTGGGGCGACGAGTGGGAGGACGCGGTCCCCTTCGGCGGAGGCTCATCGCTGAGGCCTGGCGCGATGGTGAGGGTCCCGAGCTCGGCGGAACTCGGGACCGTTCGCAAGGTCGTCCGGATGACCTCCGGCTACCGGGTCACAGTCGAGATCGCCGGGATGCTCAGGGAATATCCCGAGGACTCGCTCGAGGAACTGGCAGGCGACCCTCGATCGTACGAGTTCTGGACGAGCCAGCCTCCCGCGAGATCGTCTGACATTGCGCTGACAGTCACGCATGCCAAGCTCCGCAACCCGCTCACGGACGTGCTGTACTCGTTCGCGGCGAGCAAGACGGTCTTCCGGCCCTACCAGTTCCTTCCGGCGATCAAGGTCCTGACCTCCGGTACGGGCCGGATGCTCGTGGCCGACGAGGTCGGTCTAGGCAAGACGATCGAGGCTGGGCTCATCTGGAACGAGCTCGATCAGCGGCACGACGGAGGGCCGGCAGGAGGCAACGGTCAGCTCCGCAGAGCGCTCGTCGTCGCGCCGTCGGCCCTGACGCACAAGTGGCGCGACGAGATGAATCGCCGGTTCGACCGGAAGATCGAAGTCATCAAGCCAGATCGTCTCCAGCAGCTCGCAGACGACCTGCGGACGGGCGGCGATCCGGAAATCCAGGCCGTCATCAGTCTGGAGTCCCTCCGTTCTGCGACAACGGTGCTCGACGCCCTGAACGAGGTCAATCCGCGCTTCGACCTGGTGATCGTCGACGAGGCGCACCAGATGCGCAATATCGGGCGGAGGTCGAATCGCCTGGGACACCTCCTGTCGGACTGGTCCGACCATTTGGTGTTCCTCTCTGCGACTCCGATCAACCTCCGCGAGGACGACCTGTTCAACCTGCTGGAGATCCTCGACGAGGGCAGCTTCTACGACAAGGACGTCTTCAGGCTCCAACTGGAGCCGAACGCATTGCTGAACGAGGTTCTGCGGACGGTGGCCACCGGTGGCGTCGGTCAGGAAGCCCTGCGGACGCTGATGAAGGTCGCATCGGTGCCTTTCGGTGGTTCCTTGGCCAGGAGGCCCGACTTCGAACGGCTCAGGAAGGTGCTCGACATCGACCGGCCGCTGCTGCCGGAGGAGCGGTCGGAGGCGCGCCGGTTCATTGCCGAACTGTCGCCCCTCAACGGAGTGCTCACCCGGACTCGGAAGATTGACGTGCCAGGAAAGAAGGCCGTCCGTGAAGCGCACTCCGTCGAGGTCGCATGGACGGCAGAGGAGAAGGAGATCTACGACGCGGTCGAGTCCTACTTCCGAGAACGAGGACGACGTGAAGGGATCCCCGTCGGGTTCGCGATGCAGATGCCCCTTCGGCAGGCGGCGAGCTGCCTGCCTGCTCTGCTCCGCAGAGCACAGTCCGCCGGACCCGTCAGCAGGATCACGGATCCGGACGAGCTGTTCGATGAGGATTCCACCGAGCTGCCCACCACCACGGCGCCAGCCTGGGCGGAGATGCTCGCGTCGTCTCCAGTCTTCCGCAGGGGACTCCGGCTTGACTCGAAGTTCGAGGCGTTCGTCGCGGATCTCCGGCGGCTGCGTGACATCGGGGTTCGGCAGGTCATGGTCTTCTCCACGTTCCCCGGTACCCTGGAATACCTCCTCGAGAGAGTGCGGCCGGAGTTCACGGCGGAGATCATGCACGGCAGGACGCCCCTTGAGAAGCGAGCAGACCTGATGGAGCGCTTCCGGGCCGGCGAGTTCGAGCTGCTCCTGCTCAGCGAGGTGGGCTCCGAAGGCCTCGACTTCGAGACCTGCAATGCCGTGGTGAACTACGACCTGCCGTGGAACCCGATGCGCGTCGAGCAGAGGATCGGCCGGGTCGACCGGTTCGGTCAGGAGGCTGAGAAGATCTTCGTCCGCAACCTTCACGTGCCCGGCACGATCGAGTCGGACATCCTCGAACGGCTCTACCAGCGCATCGGCGTGTTCGAGCGGTCCATTGGAGACCTCGAACCCATCCTCCGTTCACGCTTCAAGGAGTTTCGCAACGAGCTCCTCACCCAGCGGTTAAGCCCAGAGGAAGCTCGTCAGCGGCAGGAGCAGCTCGCTGTCGCGCTGGAGAACAACCGCCGGGAGATTGAGCGGATCGAGGAGTCTCGGGCAACTCTCGGAACCGCCGACCACCTGCGCATCGAAGGCGTGGGAGAGGACGGCCCCGACCGGGGCCGGTTCGTGGGGCGCACTGAGATCGAGAGACTTGTCCGGAGGCTGCTGGAGCCGACCGACAGCCGCCTCGCGGGCCCGGACGAGAGCGGGATCTACCTACTCCGCGGAACACCGGAGCTGGCCGACAAGTGCGGACAGATCCGCGGCGAGCGCGGACGGGGAACATTGTTCCCCCTGAGCCGGCTCGAAGGGGCGTTCCGCAACGGCCGCGACGTGCGTGTCACGTTCGACGCCGACACGGCGAGCAAGCACGACGTCGACCTGCTCTCCGTCCGACATCCCCTCGTGAGCCTTGCACTTCTCGAAGTCGAGCGGACCGAGACCGACCTGCGGCGGTTCGGCGCGGTCGCCGTCCCTGGGCTGCCGCCCGGTGATCACCTGCTGGCCCGCATCGACATTGCCCGGACCAGCGGGCTGCGCCCCCGGCTGGAGCTCTGGGCTACAGCCATCGACGCAGCGACGCAAAGTGTGGTGCCTGGGGCCGAGGACGCACTTCTCGCAGCAGTCGCTTCCGGTGCACTCCGAGACGCGCACGTCCCTGACAACTTCGACCCACAGGGGTTGCTGCCGTCCTTGGCCAATGCGATCTGGGCGCGTCGGGACTCCGCTGAGGCGACACGCTCGCAGGACAACGTCGCCCTCGTCGACGCCCGCGTTGAAGCTCGTGAGCGGTACTTCGCGATCAAGATCGACCGGGCCGAGCGAAGTGCCCGTGAGTACCAGAGCAGTGACCCTCGGCATGCGAAGGGCCAGCTCACACGGGCGCGAAACCTGCGGGAGTCGCTCGAGCGGGAGAAGTCGATGATCAGTCGCAGTCGTCAGCTCGATGTCTCGCTCACACCAGTGGCCGTGGTGGTCGTGACCGGTACGACGAGCTGACCGGTCCGCCTGGCATCAGTAGTCCTGCTGGTGCCAGGCGAGCCGCCGGTCGATCGAGACACCTTGGCGAACGCTCTCGACGAGCAGGCGCTGGTAGGTCGCGCCCTTGAGGACCGGCCACCGGTCGACGCGCAGCTCAGTGGTCCGTCCCGTGCCGTCACCGACCAGGACGGATCCGTCCTGTGACAGGCGCAGGACGAACCGGTCACGTCCGAAGCTGACCTTCACGCCGTCGAAGTCGCCGTCCTTGTCGGCGAAGCGGATAGGGATCTCATCCTTCTCGTGCACCTCGACGGACCGCACTGTCAGGACGCCGGTCCCGCTGACAGGCAGATCCCCTTGGTCCCGCCAGTAGTACCGTGCAGTATCTCCGCCGATTGCTCGCCACGGGTCGTAGAACGGCGTGTAAGCGTCGTAGATCCGGCGCTCCTGGCGTCCCGCGGGGCCGTCCCACTCGAGGTAGAAGTGGAATCCCGGGCGGTGCAGCGAGAGGCGCTCGTATGAGGTCGTCTCCGCCAAGCCGACGGCGATCGCCTCATCAGCGGCGATCTCCGGAATCTCATGGACGTTGGCCTCGATGAACTGGTTGCGCAGGTACTCCGCAATGGCCGGTGTGCGGCTCATCCCGCCAGCCAGCAGCACGTAGTCGACGGAGTCGATCAGCGCCCGCTCGGGGACGGACCTGATGGCGGTCATCGACGACTCACCCCTCTCGGCGAGGCGAGCCGTTCGCAGGGTCGCGACGACCAGCTGATGGGCGCGATCGAGCTGCGGGCGGATGATCTCGTCCAGCGACTCTCGCGAGAGGATCACATCGGGAAGGGGGACCTGCGCGTAGCCGACCGGAACGCGCGCGTCGATCGTGGTCGTCAGGTTGACCTTGGCCTCGCGCGCGGCGCGGCGTGCCCAGGCGCGTGCGACGGCCGGATGAGGTAACTCATCGAGGTACAGGTCGTGCTCCGCGCAACGGAGTTCATAGTCGGCCAGGACTGCCTGGTCGACGGCATCGCCTGCCTCGTCGATACCGAGGGCCGCCAGAACATTGATCGTCGGGTCCCTGTGGGGCTCGGCCTGAACGTCGAGAACAGCGATGTCGAGGGTGCCGCCGCCCATGTCGTAGACCAGGACCCGCCCATTGACCTCCTCGCCCCGATCGCGGACCCGCTTCATCAGCCACGCGACACCGGCGGCGATCGGTTCGTCCACGAGCGTCGACGACCCGACGACGATCCCGGCCTCCTCCGCCAGCCCCATCAGGCGGCGGCGCTGCGCGCCGGTCCACATCGCTGGGCACCCGAGGCGGACATTGCCCTCGGTGAGGTTGAGAAACGCGGCCCTCTCGGCGCGCGTCCGCAGCTCCCGCAGAAGGTGGTAGATCGCATCGTCGGCCTTGACTGTGATGTCGGTACCCGGGACGGCGACCTCGGTCAGGTTCTTAGTGATCGCACGCTTCACGGACCGGACCAGTGCGTGTTCGGCGACGGCGACAGCTTCCTCACCCGCAAGCAGCCCGCGCTCACCATGTGCGACGACCGACGGCATCCATGACTGACTCCGCCCGATGGGAACGATCTGAGTCCTCAGGGCGTTGCCCTCCGCGATCAGGCTCGTGCTGGTTCCGAAGTCGATACCGATCGCGGTCTGTGCCACCGATGCTCCTATGCGTGCAGTGCCTCAACTGTCGCGCGGACCAGCACGATCTGCTCGTCTGCGTGAGCCCATGTATATCCCGGGTGTCTGACACTGACGTCGGTCCCGGGCTGGATTCCACGCTCGATGCTGTCGTGGAAGGCTGGATCGTACGAGACGATAGCCCCGAAATCACCCACAAGGTCCAGACCGGCTCGCCGGATCAGTGCCGTGATGCGGGATCGTGCCCGGTCCGTATCACCGGCTCCGGCTTCCTCCATCGCGAGCGATGCCACCGCGGCGACCGACCGCATCGCGTCGATCCGGATCTGCCGTTCGTTCGCTCCGTGTGACGATCGAGCAGCCTCTCGCATCGCGTCGATCTGAACACGGGCTCGCTCGAGGTCAGCTCGCAGCGCTGCCATCTCGTCCATGACGGACGTGTTGTGCTGGACGGCCGCGTCACGCTCAGCAGCAAGAGCATCGATCTGGGTCTGAAGCGCGTCCCGCTCTGCTCGCCCGGAGAGGATCTCGTGCCAGGCCGCGAGGTCCCGGTCGGCGATGCCGACTCGTCCGAATGCCCGCCCGACCCGAACCGGATCGATCATCGCCGTGACTTCCGGCGGCGCTGCGAGGATCGTCAGGAGACGCCGTCGGGTGGCGGCCTCGTCCACAGCGGCTCGTACTCGAGATGCCACGTTGGACACCACCACGGGGTCCGCGAGGGCCCGCAGCAGAGAGCCGTCAGTGACTCTGAGTAGGTCGTCTGCCCCTACGTCGCTCCACCACCGAGCAAGGCTCATCTCAGCTGGCTCGATCAGATGGAGCCGGCCGAGCAGCGCCTGCCGTGCGGGCGAATCACCAAGAGGAATGAGCGCGACCTGACGGGAAAGGTTGCGCAGAGCCTTGTCAGATAGCTTCGGCCCGTCTGATCGCTGCAGCCCCCGGACGATCGACCTGACAATCGCCTCACCGTGAGCACCGACCTCTGCGGGCGAAAGTGCAGCAAAGAACTCTACGAGGGGCTCGAGCGAGACGACTTGGGGAAGAAGGTGGGTTGTCTCGGCGATGAAACGGTCGAGCGCGGCCTCGGGCCGTCGACCGGTGACCATGCGGAGCTCGGACGCCACCGACTGCAGAAGGAACGCCAGCGCGGCTGGCTGCTTGCCGACGAGCTCCCGGGGCAGTTCATTGGTCGAGGCTGTGGTCAGCAGAAGTGCCGCTAGGTCGCTATTGACAGCGGTAGCAGCCGCGGCGTTGACGACCTTCGGACTGATCGTCTGCAGGCGAGTCAGCGTGGCAAGCGGACGCCTTGCAGCCTCTTTGAGGGCGGCGCCTGGGACGTCATTGATGAATGCGCCAGCTAGGAGCTGGATGACGGGGTCCCTCTCCGAAACTAGGGCCTGAGCGAGCAGCCGACGGTTCTCGACGCTGTCCGTTCCCGCAAGGTCCTGAAGCCGGCGCGAGACGGGGACGACCGACGGTTCCTCCGGGTCGTCTCCCGCAGCGCCAGGAATCGGCGTGTGGCTGCTCTTACCGGCACTGGCCTCGGCAGTGGCGGCCGTGGGCTCGGCGGTTCGGGCTGCGGCATCAGGGACGGTCGACGCAGCCGCCGCTGCCTCGGGTCCGGTCGGTGTGGCTGTCTCCTCGGTATCTGCAACACCTGCCGCGGGCGCGGGCGCTTCTGCAGGGTCACCCCGGACTTCGGACGTGACCGGCTGGAAGGCCGCTGCATCAAGCCGCACCGTCTTGCTGTTCACCGACATCCCAACGGCGGCGAGATCCGCTCGACGCGTACCGAGAACGTCCTTGACGGCATCCTCTGGGACGCCGTCGGACACGAACTTCTTGACGAGCTGGTGAGTCGTCCCTTTTTGCTCGGCCATGTCGAGCACAGCCGCCACGATCGCTGCGACCGGGTCCTCGGTGAAGGCGTCGGCAGGTGTCGTCTGGTTCACCCAGCGCCGGTACACCAGCCCGCCGGTCGGCATCATGACGACACGGTCTTTGCCCCGCGCGATGACCTCTTCCGTTCCGTCCTCCCACCTGACGGTGGCCTTCTTCGTAGAGGGGTCCAACGACAGCACCTCCCCGCGACGCAGGACAGTCTTCGTCCGGGGCTCGGTGAGCAGAGCGGAGTGGTGAACAAGCACGCAGCGATTCTAGAGACTGGCAGGGCCTCAACCTGTCTCGCGCGCTGGGCTCCGCTCCAGAGTCACGGAGCGGACGCATGGCGCGCGCAAATCCACTTGGTTCAGGGCCGCGCCCCGACGTTCCACGCGGTTCCTGGGAGCAACTCGCTGCGCCGCCCCGTCCAGAGGACCGCGAGCTCGTCGCGTGCCCGGGTCGCAGCCACGTAGAGCAGCGACCGCTCGCGCAGCTCGGCGTCGGCCCGCTCCGCCTCCGGCAGCGCAGCGAGCCCCGCACCCCAGCCGGCCTCGTCCCGGGACACGCCGAAGAGCACGACCCGCTTGAACTCCATCCCCTTGGAGCGGTGCATCGTCATGACCAGCACCTGGCCCGCCTCGGCGGGAGCCTCGTCCTGGACGAACCGCGCCGGCACCCCGGCCGACGCGAGCGCCGTAGCCACCTTCTCCCCGAGGGTCCGGGTGCGTACCAGCACTCCGAGTGTCTCGGGCGAGTCGCCCGCGGCGACCCACCCGGCGACCAGGGCACCGGCCCGCCGGAACTCGTCCGTCAGCGAGGACGCGGGCACCTCACGCGGCACCGGTCCCGACCGGGCCGAGCGGAACCCGCTCGTTCCCGCCGCCTCCGCCTCCAGATCGAGCCACTCCTCACCTGCCAGGACGCCGACGGCGTACCGCAGCACGGGTGGCGCCGGGCGGAGCGAGGGCGCGGCTCGCCGTGATGCCCGCCCAGCCGACCCGCTGGTGCGGGGAGCAGGATCCGTGCCCTGGCCGGTGACGGGCGGCGAGCCGCGCCGTGCTGAAGACCCAATGCTCCGGCGGGTGTCCGCAGTGGTGGCCAGAGCAACCCACCCGCTGACGTCG
Source organism: Antribacter sp. NEAU-D49 (assembly GCF_057158775.1). Classification (NCBI taxonomy): domain Bacteria; kingdom Bacillati; phylum Actinomycetota; class Actinomycetes; order Micrococcales; family Promicromonosporaceae; genus Antribacter; species Antribacter sp. NEAU-D49. Next base: position 147,926 of record NZ_JBXTSN010000006.1, read on the forward strand.
TCCCGGCACGTCCCCGCGCCAGTGTCAGTTGCGAGTGCCACGCTATCCCCATGCCTCGACACATCGAGAAGGAAGACTTCAAGGACGCCACCATCACCCGCTCGAACTTTGCGGGTGCCACGATCCGGTTCTCCGACCTCACCGGAGCGAAGCTGCGGGGCGTCGACGTCGGCGGGCTGGACATCGACAGCCACGACCTCTTCTTCGGCAGCCTGATCGTCAACGGTGTCGACGTCGTGCCCTACGTCGAGGCCGAGCTCAACCGGCTCTTCCCGGGCCGCGAGCTGCAGAAGGCACAGACGCCCGAGGGGCTGCGCGAGGGGTGGGCGGCGGTCCAGGCCGCCTGGGCGGAGACCGTCACGCAGACGCCGCCGGATCTCGTCGACGCCCACGTCCCCGACGAGTGGTCGCTGTCGCAGACGCTGCGCCACCTCGTCCTCGCCACGGATGCCTGGCTGCGTGGCGCGATCCAGGGGATCGAGCAGCCGTTCCACCCGATCGGGCAGATCTTCACCGGCGCGGAGCGCATGGGCTTCGACATGTCGATCTTCGTCACCGAGCCGCCGGCGTACGACGAGATCCTGGCTGTCCGCGCCGAGCACCAGCAGCTCGTCACGGACTTCCTCGCCACCGTCACGCCCGAGCTGCTCGCCGAGGAACGCAACGACCCGTGGGGCGGTCCCGACAGCGACTGGCACCCGACCGTCGGCGACTGTATCCGCGTGATCCTCGAGGAGGAGTGGGCGCACCTGCGCTACATCCGCCGCGACCTCGCCCTGCTCACGGCCCCGAGGCCGGCCCCGCAGCCCAGCCCGTAGCTGGGGCGCCGTAGCCCAGCCCGTAGCCCAGCCCGTGGCACCTCGCCAGCACGCCCGCCCGCCTGCGAGGATGCGCCCGTGAACTCTCCCCAGCAGCACAGCACCGACGCCGCGCGGGCGGTACGAGACCTCTTCCTGCGGGCGGTGCGCGGCATCGCCGAGCCGGAGCCTGTCGAGGGCGAGGTGACGCAGGCGCACCTGGAGGAGATGGCCGGCCGCCCGCTGGAGGAGACGACCGCGGCCGAGATCGTCGAGCGCCTCGAGGGTGACCCGCCGGGCGCCGCGCTCCTGGTGGGGTTCGACCGCCCGCAGCGGCCGAGGCACTGGGTCATCGGCTACAACGACGGCGGTACGGCCGTGACGATCGACCCGCTCGTCAACGGCGCGCAGCCGTTCCCTCCGCCGGGGTCGGAGGACGCGGTGCGCTGGTTCGCCGACGGCCCGCCGGTCCGGCCGTTCGGCGTCGACCGCGGGGCGGACCAGGTGACCGTCGGCGCCGCGGTCCTCGGCATCGACATCGACACGGCACGCACCTGCTCGCGGCCCGTCGAGGACGACGGCCTCCTGCACGTGTGGACCCCAGGCCGCGGCGGTGCGCACGCCGTCGTCGCGCCGGACGGGCAGGCCCTTGCGGGGGAGTCCGCGATCACGCTGGCCAAGCTGGTGGCCGCGTTCCGCGCGGGACGCCGCCGGGCGTCGACCCACACGGTCAACCACGCGGCATCGGCCGTCTCCGCCACGATCGACTGGCTCCGCGGGGGTGAGCTGCGCCCGGCGCAGCGCACCGGACCGGACCAGGCCGCGCTGGAGGCGCAGGTCGGCGCGGGTCTGCAGGAGACCACACCCGAAGAGATCGCCGAGCGCCTCGCGGCCCGGCCCAACGCGTCGTTCCTGCTCGTGGGCGTCGACCGGGCCCAGGGGCCCGGCCACTGGTACGTCGCCCTGAACACGGGCGACGGCGTCGACGCGCTCGACCCGATCGCGAACGGCCGGCACGCGTGGCCGCCGCCGAACGCGGATGCCGTCCGCTGGTGGGCCGACGGCGAGCCCCTGCGCCCGGTGCCTGTCCCCGCCTCGGCGAAGGCGTCGGAGCCCGTCGAGGTCGAGGCGTACAGCAGCGCCGGGGCGCGCCTGTGGGCACGGGTCGGGCCCGCGTACCAGGAGCTCGGCACGAGCCTCGTGCGCGACACTGCCGCGCTCGACGAGAAGTGGCACAAGCACGGCCAGACCTACTTCTCCGGCTTCTGGCAGTACTCGATGCATGACGACGGGAACCGTGGCCTGCGCCTGGCCGCCTGGAACCTGGCGACCGAGCGCTTCGAGTGGGACCTCAAGCCCGCGCTCGACCTGCTCTTCCAGGAGCGCAAGGTGCTCGGCTTCACGAAGGCGACCCGCACCAGCGTGCGGTTCACCCGCCTGTTCACGGTGGAGCGAGGGGCGCTGGAGGCCTACGTCATCCACCTGGTCCGGGGCGAGCAGACCGGAGCGGAGGACTCCGGGTGGTACATCGGGACGACGCCGGAGCGGGCGGCCGACGTCGAGACGCTGACCGGCATGGAGCTCCATCTGCGCAACCCCGACCTCGCCCGGTTCTTTGCCCTTCCGACGGGGTGGCGTGCCTCGTGGGACGCCGGCAAGAAGCGCATCGGCGTGCTGGTGGACCCGGATGGGAACACTGTCTGGGACGCGGCGGGCTGAGCACCGCCACCATCACCTGCGCCGGCTCGGGGTGGCCGTCGCGCCCTGGACGGGCGTGACGGCCACCGCCGGATCACAGGTTCTCGTTGCGGCACGCAGCCGGAACACGGGCATGAGCCGGCCCGACGTGGCCTGGTAGGCCGCGAAGGCCGGCACGCGTTTGATCACCCGCCGCCAGGCCCGGTCCCGGTCGGCCCCTGTCAGCTCCAGGGCCGACACGGGCACCGTCGCCACATGGCCGTCGACGACGGCCTCGATCGCGACGTCCGGGTGCGCCCGCAGGTTGACGGCCCAGGCCGGGTCGCGTGGCGCCCCCATCTTGGAGCCGACGACGAGCCAGCCGCCGTCGTCGTGCAGGGACATCGCGGGGTTGATGCGCTCGACGCCGGTGCGGGCGCCGCGGTGGTGGATGAGGACCAGGTCGGACCAGCCGGCGACTCTTCCGTCGTTCGCCCGGAAGTCGGCGATCACGCGGTCGTTGAACTCGGACATGGCTCTCCTGGGTCTCTGTCGGCGTCAGACCGCTGCGGGAGCGTCCAGGACGGGGTAGTCGGTGTAGCCGCGGTGGTCGCCGCCGTACGCCTTGGACAGGTCCGGCAGTGCCGGCTCGGCGTCGGCCGCCAGCCGGTCGACGAGGTCGGGGTTGGAGATGAACAGGCGCCCGAACGACACGAGGTCGGCCGTGCCGTCGTCGACCAGCCGGAGCCTTCCCGGGTGGTCGACGGGGTCGGCCCCCGCCGGGTTGAGGAGCAGCACGCCTTCCCAGGCCTCGCGCAGCACCGGCGTGAGTGCCGGGTCGCCGGCCTCGACCAGGTGCAGGTAGGCCAGGCCGAGCCCGTTGAGCTCGTGCACCAGCCGCGTGTAGGTCGTGGCGTGGTCGTCCTCGGCGGTGTCGCCCAGGCCGTTGGCCGGGGAGATCCGCAGCCCGGTGCGGCCGGCACCGATCGCGTCGGCCACTGCGCGCGTCACCTCGACGGCGAACCGCACCCGGTTCTCCGGCGAGCCGCCCCACCGGTCGGTGCGCTGGTTGGCGTTCGTGGCGAGGAACTGGTGGATCAGGTAGCCGTTCGCCCCGTGGATCTCCACGCCGTAGAACCCTGCGGCGACGGCGTTGCGGGCGGCGGAGGCGAAGTCCTCGACCGTGGCGCTGATCTCATCGGCGGTCAGCTCGCGCGGGGTGACCAGGTCCTGCGGGCCCGTCGGCGTGAACACCTGCCCCGCTGCCCGAACCGCCGACGGGCCGACCGGCAGGAGCGGACCGTGGCCGACCGCCTCGGTGGTGCTGGGGTGGCCGATCCGGCCGGTGTGCATGAGCTGGGCGACGATCGTCCCGCCGGCCGCGTGGACGGCGTCGGTCACCTGCCGCCACGCCTCTGCCTGAGCGTCTGAGTGCAGGCCCGGTGTGTCCGGGTAGCCCTGCCCGACTGGGCTGGGCTGGACGCCCTCGGTGACGATCAGGCCGGCGCCTGCGCGCTGGGCGTAGTAGGTGGCCATGTCGCTGGTGGCGAGCGTGCCGGACGCCCTGCTGCGGGTCATCGGGGCCATGACGATGCGGTTGCGCAGCTCGAGGCTGCCCACGGAGATCGGGTCGAACGCGGTGGTCGTCGTGAGGGTCACGGGAGGTGCTCCTTCGTGTGGCGGGCTTGATAGTTAGCCGAACAACCATCTGGACCACAGTTATTCCTTGTTCGGCTAACTATCTTGTCGGGCCTCCCTCCCGCCCGAGGTCCGACGGCGTACGCTCGGCCTCGTGGACGACCGCACCGGCCTTGACGCCAGCCCGCTGAGCCACGCGATCTTCCGGGTCGCGAGGGCACACAAGGCGCTCGCCGCGCGCCTGCTCCGGGACGCCGGGCTCCGCCCGGGCCAGGAGCTCGTGCTCATGACGCTGTGGCACGAGGGGCCGCAGCGTCAGGTCGATCTCGTGCAGACGTTGGACTCCGACGCGCCCACGATGGCGCGCAGCATCGCTCGCCTGGAGAAGGCGGGCCTGGTGCGCCGGTCACCTTCCGAGACCGACCGGCGGGCGATGATCGTCGAGGCCACCGAGGCGGCCGTCGCCCTCCGGGAACGTGTTGAGGGAGCGTGGCAGGAGCTCGAACGGGCCACGCGGGGAACCTTGACGGACGGCCGGGTGGCCGAGATCCTCGCCGCGCTGGCCGAGCTCGAGGAGAACGTGGCGCCGGCGGCCGCCGGCTGACCGCCGCCCGGCCGCCGCCTGGCCGTTGCCTGGCCGCCGCCCGGCCGCCGCCCGGCCGCCGCCCGGCCGCCCAGCCGACGAGCTACCGCCCGCCTGACCGGTCAGGAATCGAGAAGCCGTCCCGGGCTCCCGCGCCTAGCGTGAAGATCGCACGATCACCACGACGACCGAGGAGCGGGACGATGGCCAGGAACACCGAGACCGCGGGAGGGTTCTCCGCGCAAGAGCGTGCCTCCATGAAGGAGCGCGCGGCGGAGCTGAGGGCGGAGGCCAAGCGGGCGAAGAGTGCAGACAAGGCTGCGGCCGAGGCGGCGAAGGTCGTCGAGAAGATCGCGCAGATGCCCGACGGCGACCGGCAGCTGGCCGAGCGGGTGCACGCGATCGTCGCGGCCGAAGCACCGGACCTGGCGCCGAAGCTGTACTACGGCCAGCCGGGCTACGCGAGGAACGGCGAGGTCGTCGTGTTCTTCCGCAGCGGGCAGATGGACAAGGAGCGCTACTCGACGTTCGGGGTGAGCGCTCGTGCGGCCCTCGACGAGGACAGCGGCCTCTGGCCCACCGCGTACGCGCTCACCGACCTGTCCGAGCAGGCGTGGGAGCGGCTCGCCGACGTCGTCCGTCGCGCGGGGGGCGCTCAGCCGTCGACCGCCGCCTGAGCCGGGCCGGGAGGACGACCGATCATCCTTCCGGTCCCAGCCAGCTCCGCCGCTGCGCGACCCACCCGGGATGCTCGGTCGCTGCCCGGACGACGACGTCCGCCTCCCTGCCGAGGTCGACCGGGAGGTGGGGTGACCGGGTGCCGACCCGGTAGCCCATCGCCCGGTAGACGGTCACCACGACGTCCACGAGGTCGGCGAGCATCGCCGTGGCCGGGCGGTGGTCGGGAGTGCTCCAGTCGAAGAACTCGCGGTCCGGCCAGACGAACTCGCGGGCACCGTGCCGCGCTGTGAGGACGGCGCCGATCAGGTAGTCGTCGTGCTCGGCGCCCGCGCACATCACGGGGAACAGCTCGTCGCCGAACCCCACACCCCAGGTGGACGACAAGAGTCGGCGCTCCACCCCGAACGACAGGTGCTCAGCCAGGGCCTCGCGGGGGGTGTCCCAGTCGTGGAGCCCTTCGAGAGCGGGGAACACCTCCGGGGCACGCTCGAGCGCGGTGCTCACCAGGGGGTCTCGCCACAAGCTCTTTGCCGCTGCCTTCGTCATGCCCGACATCGAACCAGCCGCCACCGACGTTCCCCTCAGCGCGGCTCCTCGCCCGCCACGTACGGCTCCACGCTCCACTCGGGGTGCAACCCCTTCTTCCCCCGGTAGAACGCGCGGATCACCTCCATGTCGGCGTGGAGGTCGTCGGTCACCTCGATCGTGGGCCCCAGCCCGACGGTCCGCGTGACGCTGTCCAGGTAGCCGAGGATCACGGGAACGCCCGTCTCCCTGGCGATCCGGTGGAAGCCCGACTTCCAGGGGACCGGGCTCCGGGTCCCCTCCGGGGCGATGACCAGGTAGAACCGCTCGCCGGCGCGGATACGGCCGGTGAACTCGGCCACCAGCCCGTTCCGGTGGGCGCGGTCGACGGGGATGCCGCCCAGCCCGCGCATGATCGGCCCGAGCGGGCCGCGGAAGAACCGGTCCGCGCCGAGGAAGCGCACGTGCAGCCGCAGGGTCCAGAGGGCGGCGAGGAAGAACGCGAAGTCCCAGTACGACGTGTGCGGCCCGCCGACGACGACGGCGGGCGGGCCGGGGAACGGCTCCGTGACGACGCGGTACCGGGTCAGCCGCAGGAAGAGCGCGGCAAGTGCCCGGCGGATCATGCCGACCCCACGGTGGCGAGGAGCGCGTGCCGGTTGGCCGCGACGAAAGCCTTCAGCTCGGTCGGGACCAGGTCGATCCGCAGGAGGGAGGCCTCGTCGCGCAGGTCGACCAGCTCGACGTCGTACGACCCGCGGGTGGGGTCCTCGAACTCGGGCCCGTTGCGCAGCGACACGTCCATCGACGTCAGCCGTGCCAGGAAGTACGACTGCACGGCGAGGCCCCCCGCGCGCGGCACCGAGCTGAGGAAGACCTGGCCCAGGATCGTCGCCGTCGCCCCGAGCTCCTCGAACAGCTCCCGGCGGCAGGCGGCCTCGGGGGAGGCGTCCTCCGGCTCGATCCCGCCCCCGGGCGTCACCCAGTAGCTGGGGCGGCCGTGCACGGTGCGCCGGATGAGGACGAGGCGTCCCGCGTCGTCGATCAGGATCGCGCGTGCCGCCCGCCGCACCACCTGCAGCGGCGTGGAGGTGGAGGGGAAGGGCGGGTCGACGACGGGCGCGTGCCGCAGGTACCCCTCGAACATGGGCCCGCCGGCGGCCTCCAGGACTTCTTTCGCAAGGGCGGTGAGCGTGCCGTCGTCGTGCACGGAGGAGACCCATCGTGCCGCCCAGCCCGCGTCCCACGCCCGTAGCTCGCGCAGCAGCCACTTGCCGCCGCCGTCCCACCGCCCGGCCACGGCCAGGGCCAGGTGCCCCAGCCGTTCCCACAGCACCTGCCGGATCACGGCGGCCTCGCCGTGGTCGCGCGCGTAGGCGAGGTCGTCGAGCAGGTCCGTGACGCCGTACCGCAGGTCCTCGAGGCTCGTGTCCGACGGCGTCCCGGGGCCGCCTTCCAGCAGCGCCCGGCACTCGACCTGGAAGCCGGCGGGCGCGTCCGGCAGGCCCGCGACCTGCGTCCCCGTCGCGATCATCCGCGTCAGGGTCGGCTTGCGCCGGGCGACCTCCTTCTCGAGGAACCACCGGTGCCCCGCCTCGGTGTTCGCGAAGACCTCCACCGGCCAGCCGCGCCAGCGCAGCGAGTCCCGGTGCCCGACGGCGCCGTCGGGCAGGCAGACGACCACGTCCAGGTCTGAACCCTCGGTCCGGGCGGCATCGTCCAGCACGGAACCGGCCAGCAGCGCCCACCGGGCGTCGGGGTAGCGGTCGGCAACAAGGGCGGCGGCATCGGCAAGCGGGTCCACCTGCTGATCGTCCCTGACAAACCATGGCCCTGACCAGCACGTATCGTGATCGGTTTGTGCCATCGAGCTCCTTCCGAGGGCGTCACATTGCGGGCATTTGGCTCCGTGCTTAGCATCGCTCGGTGGACAGCCGCCCTAGCGCAAGGGGGACGACGATGCCCGAGAACCGCTACGTCAAGACGTTCCGAGACCTGACGACCGAGGCGCACGAGGCCGGCCTGATGCGCCGCCGCTACGGCTTCTACTGGACCACGATGCTGCTCTGGACGCTGGTCGTGGTGGCCGTCCTGGTCGGTGTGGCGACCCTGGGGGACACCTGGTGGCAGCTCGCCCTGGCTGCCCTCCTCGGCCTGGCGATGGCCCAGCTGGCCTTCGTCGGGCACGAGGCGGCCCATCAGCAGATCTTCGCGTCGAGGGGCTGGAACGAGTGGACGGCCCGGGTCATCTCCTGCCTGTTCGCCGGGATCAGCTACGGCTGGTGGGTGGACAAGCACAGCCGCCATCACGCGAACCCCAACAAGGAGCGGCGCGATCCCGACGTCCGGTCGCGGGTGCTGTCCTTCACACCCGACAGCACCGACGAGCGCACCGGGCTCGCGGCGAGGCTCGCCCGGTACCAGGGCTACTACTTTCTGCCGCTGCTGCTCCTCGAAGGGCTCTCGCTGCACGTCAGCTCGGTCAGGACCGTCCTCACCCGCCGGGGCGTGCCGCACCGCTGGACGGAGATCCTGTTCCTCGGGGTGCGGCTGCTCGGCTACCTGGCCTTCCTGCTGGCCGTGCTCCCGCTCGGGATGGCGCTCGCCTTCGCCGCCGTGCAGGTCGCGGTCTTCGGCTTTCTGCTGGGTGGCGCGTTCTCGCCGAACCACATCGGGATGCCGACCGTCCCGCACGACGCCGACGTGGACTTCCTGCGCAGGCAGGTCTACATGTCGCGCAACGTCCGCGGCGGACCGCTGGTGCACTTCCTCATGGGGGGCCTGGAGTACCAGGTGGAGCACCACCTGTTCCCGAGGGCGCCCCGGCCTGCCTTGCCGGCCCTGCAGCGGCTCGTCCGCAGGCACTGCGCGGAGAACGGCATCGCCTACACGGAGACCTCGCTCGTCGGAGCGTTCCGGACGATCATCGCCTACCTGAATCAGGTGGGCCTCAAGCACCGTGACCCGTACACCTGCCCGCTGGTACGCCGGTTCCGGGGCTGAGACGTGGCCGACGCCGGTGGCGCACCTCCGCGGGGAGGCGCGCCACCGGCATCGGGCCGGGCCGGGCAGGTGGGTGCGGGTCAGCAGACGTTGACGCTCGCGTTGCCGGTGATGTTCCAGGTGGTGTTCACGCCGCAGGGCGACTCGCGCACCGAGGTGTTGTCGACCCGCAGCGTGATGGTGATGTCCCGGGTGTTCGCGAACTCGGTGCGGGCCGCGATCCGGACCTCGCCGCCGCCGTTGACCGTGCCGCTGTCGATCCGGACCCCGTAGCAGTTCTCGATGAGGACCGCGTTGCTGCCGTTGCTCGCCAGGTCGACGCTCTTGATCTGCGCGCCGCCGGACTCCGAGACGCAGAAGATGCCGCGGCCGCCGCCGCGGGAGACCACCCGGTCGATCACGACGTTCGTCGGGTAGGAGCCGTCGGCCATGCGGCCGTTCCGGTTGGCCATGCGCAGCGTGGCGTAGCCCGTGCCCGCGCCGACGTTGTTGCCGTCGACGGTGCCGACCCGGGCGTTGGTGGTGTTCTGCAGCAGCAGGCCGGACTCGCCCACGTTCCGGGCGGTGACGGTCCCGACGGTCAGCCCGTTGATGTTCCAGGTCTCGACCGCGTGGCTGCTCGCCCCGGACACGTAGATGCTGTCCATCACGACGTTGCGGCTGCCGGCGTAGTCGCGCTCGAACCGGATGCCCATCCCGCTGCTCAGGTTGAGGTTGATCCGGCCGAGGTGGAGCCCGTTCATGCCGTAGAAGCGCAGCCCGAAGTACGGGTTGCCGGTCATGTTGAGGTCCCAGATGGTCACGTTGCTCGCGTTGAGCGCCTCGATCGCACCGCGGCCGGAGCGGTATGCCACGTTCATGGTGCCGCAGACCGAGATGGAGGTGTGGCTCGGCAGCGAGATCGTGCTCGCCCCGATGGACCCGCTGGCCGGGACGGCGACGTGCTGCTGCGACGTGCGGCCGGCGGTCAGCGAGTCGATGCCCGCCTGGATCGCCGCGCGGTAGTCGGAGCCCGTGTAGACGGTCCGGGTCCCGTTGCGGGTCGTGTAGCTGCCGGGTGCGCCGGTCACCATCGCGTTCCCGGAGCTGCAGTCGGCGGCGGCCGCGGGTGCGGCGACGGGCAGCAGCCCGCCGACGACGACGAGCGTCGTCGTCGCCACCACCCCGATCACGTGTCGAACACGCTTGAGATACATCTGTCCTCCTGGAGATCGTCGTTGATCCTGCCGGGCGGGGTGTCCCTACGCCGGCAGCTGCCGCAGCATCGCGGCGGAGGTGCTGTCCTTCGTAGGGGACGGTAAAGGTTGTAGGAGGCAAGCGGAAGCGCTTTCCCACATATTGAACCGTTTCAGTTTTCCGCGAGCACCGGGCTCAGTGCCGTTCGGCGGTGTGAAAGCTGAACCGTGCCACCTCGCGCGCCCATGCGCGGTAGCCGCCTACCTCGGCCGGGACGCCCGCGGCGACCGCACGGTCCACGACGCCGCGCATCCGCCGCCACGCCGCGCACGCCGGGCACCGCTCGTGGCCCGCCGACGCGTGCTGGCCGCCCAGGGTCTCGATCACGGCCGAGAGGTGCGCCGAGTCCGCCCGGTCGTCGAGCTCGCCGAGCAGCTGCGTGGTCTGCTCCGGCGCACCCACGAGCAGGGCGAGCAGCAGGGCCGCCGGCCGCGCGTCGCCGTCGGGCCCCGCCGCGTACCGGACCAGCTGGTACAGCGTGAGCAGCTTCTTCGCCGCGCGCGGCGTGGTCACCGCCTCGCAGACCAGGGCCAGAAGTTCCGCCTCGCGGACGCTCAGGGTGGCCGACGGCGGAGGCCCGGCCGGGGCGTCGTCGTCGGCCAGGGCGGGGGCGAGGCCGTAGGGGAGGAGGCCCTGGTCGGCGGCCGTCCGCAGGAGGTAGCGGCCGCTCACCGGGGGTGTGAGGCGGGGGAGGGCGTAGGGCACCTGGAAGAGGGCGTCGAGGTGGTCGAGTGCCCCGGCCGCGCGGCCCTCCAGGTGGGTGGCCGCTGCGGCGTCCTGCTCGAGGGCGTGCCGCAGCGTCCGCGGGTCGGCGGCGACCACGACGACGAACAGGCTGGTCGACAGCAGCAGCGTGAGCGCCTGCAGCACGTCGACGACGCGGTCGGGTGGGCAGCGGTCGAGGTCGTCGACGTGGAGCACGATCCGCTCGACCCGGCCGTCGGCGTCGGTGTCGCCCGGGCGCCGCAGGTGCTCCTCGGCCTGGGCGAGCTGGTCGGCGAACGTCCCGACCTCGTCGCGCAGGATTCCCACGAACCCGTGGGCGCGCTCCAGACGGCCCTGATGGTCGTCATCGTGCAGCAGGGCGGACAGGCCGTCGACGGCGTCCTCCGCGTCGAGCTCGGCGAGGCGCGCCTCCGCCTTGACCCGCTCCTGGTCGAACGTGACCAGGACGAGCTGCGCGAGCGTGCCGACCATGCCGGTACGCAGCGGGTCCAGCTCGGCCACGCGGCTGCGGTAGCCCGCGACGAGCGCCGTCACGGCGGCCACGACACCGGACGAGGCGAGCACCCCGCTGACCCAGGCGCCGGACTCAGCCAGCCAGCCCGCGACCTCGGGCACGACGACGGGCAGCAGCGCCGGCCCGGCGACGAGCAGCACAGCGACCGCCAGCACGACGGTGAGCGGCAGCGCCCGGCGCCACCCGCTGCGGAGCAGGGCCCACGGCACCAGGAGCAGCACCCGGGCCTGGTGCAGGACGGTGACGAGCGGGTGGGCGTCCTCGGCTACCTCGATCCGGTGGTCGAGCCGCTCGGCGCGCGCACGCATCCGCTGCGCGCGGTGCGTCGTCGCGGTGCGACGGCGGGCGCGGAGCCGCGCGTCGAGCGGACCGCTACGACGGCGTGCCGTCAGGCCCTCGCCGCGCAGGGCGGCGACCACCTTGGTGACGATCCCGACGAGGACCGACGTCTCCCCGTGCGACCAGGCGTTCCACCGGACCACCAGCACCGACGCCACAGCCTCCGGGTCGCCCGAGGCGGCCCGCGCCTCGACCTGCGCCTGCAGGCGTCGCAGGAACGCTGACTTGCCGCCTCCCCACTCGCCCAGGACGGCCACGGCGTACGACGGCGGGGCCGTGCGCGCCGTGAGCAGGTGCGCCAGCGCCTCGACGTGAGGCCGCAACCCGAGGTCGTCGCGCACGTCGGTCGACGTCATGAATCCTCCTGATCTGGACATCAGGGACGCACGCTAGCGCACCGCGCGGGCGGCGCCGGGCCTCGCTCGGACGGGCCCGACGAATCGATCGGACCGGTCCACGGGGTGTGTGACCGAACGGGTGAAAAAGGGGTGAAACCTTTCGGTCGTTATGCACGATATGTACCTTCGGTCCGTACGGCCAGACCCTGTGACCCGGGAGGAAGCATGCGCTTGACCGCCAGGTGGTTCCGACGATCCGTCGCCGCAATGACAGCGGCGGCAGTCCTGGCTCCGATGGTGGGAGCCGCAGCACACGCGAACGAGCCGCCGCTGTGGCAGACGGAGATCGCCAAGATCCCGTCCACCGAGTACAGCCGCGACGCACTGCACTACATCACCGACGGCACCGAGGCGCTGCGGCCCTGGGTGGGTGAGGACGGGCTGGACCTGTCCAGGCTCGAGCCCGTCCTCGAGGACGTCGGTACCCGTTACTACGACGGCGCGCGGTTCCAGTCCCGCACCGACGCCGAGGCCGCGTTCGGCAACCTCGCCCACTTCGAGTCCTTCCTCAAGTCCCGGATGACGGGCGCCTCTCCGCCCAACGGGGACGCAGAGGTCGGGCACGTGACCGCGCTCGTGAGCTCGATGACGGGCGTCCGGCTCCTCGCCGACGCCGCCATCCAGGACGCAGAGGCCACGATCGGCCCGTTCCGCTCGCCGGACCTTCCTTCCGACGTCGAGGTCCCGGCCGGCATGGACGCGGCCTTCGCGCTGCTCGACAGCGCGGAGGCGGACCTGGCCAAGGCCGACGAGATGTTCCGCAAGGCCAACGTCGAGCCGGCCACCATCAGCTCGGAACGCGCCTGGAGCGACGGCTTCGCCGTCCTCGAGACGTTCGGCATCACCTACGACGGCGATCACGACCAGGACGGGCTCAAGGACGTCCTGGAGCTGATGTTCGGAGCCAGCCCGCTGCTCGCGGACTCGGACTTCGACGGCCTCACCGACTCGTTCGAGATCACGGAGCTGGTCGGCTGGACCTGGCCGGCCAACCGTGACAGCGACGGTGACGGGCTCGACGACGGTGCCGAGGACGTCGACGTCGACGGGCTGACCAACCTCCAGGAGCAGGCGCTCGGCACGTCGCCGACCAACCCGGACACCGACGGAGACGGCGCGAGCGACGGTGACGAGGTCGCCGCGGGTACCAACCCGCTCGTGCCGGACCAGCCGGACCCTGAGCCGGTTCCTCCCACCGAGCTGCCGCCCATCGAGACCGTGCCGACCGAGGTGGACACCGACGGTGACGGTCTGACGGACACGGACGAGTCGGACGACATCGGGTCCGACCCCGCTGATCCCGACAGCGACGGTGACGGCCTCTCCGACTCCGAGGAAGTCAACCTGGACATCAGCCCGCTCGCGGTCGACACGGACGCCGACGGCCTGAGCGACGGCTACGAGGTCCAGAACGCCGCCGTCGAGGGGATCGATCCAGCCGTCTACGACGAACGCCTGAGCAAGTGGGACTACATCTCGGACTTCCTCCTCGGCATGTTCGCCGGCGAGTTCGAGCCGCGGGACTCCTTGGCGTGGCTGGCAGGCAACCTCTGCTCGGGAGCGCTCAGCTTCATCCCTGTCGTGGGCTGGATCGTCGGGGGCATCGCAGACATCCGCGACACGCTGGGTGCCGCGATCCACGGCGACTGGGTGGGCGCGGGCCTCAGCCTCACGGGCGTGGTGCCCTATGCCGGCGACGTCGTCACGATCGTCGGAAAGATCCTGAAGTGGGTCAACCGGACGTTCAGCACGAGCGCGATCAGACCATCGCGTTTCACCGAGGGTGTCTCCGACTTCATGCGACGGGACGACGTCCCTCGGTTCTTCAAGGTCGAAGTCCTGGAGTCGATGCTCGGTGACGCGTGGACGCCGCTGATGCGCTGGGCCGGTGACGACGTCGATGTCGCCAAGGCGGAGGACCTCCTCCTTCTGCTCTCGCGCAGCAGGAACGTCGACCTCCAGAAGCTGGGGGCGCAGCTGAGCCACCCGCTGTCCCGGCCGGGGGCGTCCGCGCTCTGGATGCGGCCGGACCCCGTTCCCGGCGCCAAGGAGATCCCGGCGAACAAGGTCGGGGAGGTGTGGGTCGCGTCGGAGATCAGCACCCGGACGGGCCGCCAGGTCACCGTCGACCCCAGCACCAACACGATCAAGGCGTCCGACGGCAGCGAACGGATCGTCGACGCTCTGGAGCACCTGGGCGACGGCCGCGTCGTCGCGCACGAGACAAAGACGGGGCTGACGAACCCGGACTGGATGTCGCACATCCTCGGGCAGTGCCAGAAGGACGCTCAGCTGCGGCGTGAGGGCAAGCTCGCCGGCGTGATCTGGCACTTCGTGGGCAACAACCGGGCCCTCGGCGACAGCGACGACCTGCTGGGCCGTTCGATCGGCATCCGCGACGAGGTGTTCGACTGCCTGACCGCGAACGGGATCGAGTTCGTCGTCCATCGTCCGAGCGGCGACGTGCTTCCCTGAGGGAGCTCATGACCGCTCGTGCCGCGGCCTGAAACCTGTTCAGGCCGCGGCACGAGCGTCAGTCCCAGTAGGCCCTCCAGAACCGGTTGCCGAGGAGCCCGGCAGCAGTCTCGGTCAGGCGCTCGCCGTAGATGTCGTGCTCGCTGTACACGCGGAACTCGTGGGCGGTCTGGAGCGCCTCGTACCTCGACAGCGGTGGCCGGGACACGTGGAGACCCACCGAGTCCCCGGTCATCGTGACGACGCGGGCACCGTAGCGCTGCTCGAAGTAGCGGAGCGTCGCAGAGTGCTTCGAGGGACGCGGAAATGCCTCCCAGCCGACGTAGCCGAGCGCGCAGGGCACCTGCCATGAGTGCGCAGCCTCCAGCATCAGGAGGATCGGTGCGCCGGGTAGTGCCGCGAGGAGCTCGGCCGACTCCTCCCGGGGCGCGATGTCCGGCCAGGGTTCAGCACCGTCGACATAGGCGAGCACGTCGTCCCGGACCCATTCGCGGTTCCGGAGGGCGTTCTCGAAATCGACGGCCAGCTGGTGAGCGACATCGAGGCGGAGCGAGACGGCCAGGCTCTCCTCGCTCGTGCGGTCCTCGTCGGTGCGCTTCCGGAACGTCTCGATGCTCTCGGCGTCCGTCACGAGCGGCACCAGGCCGGTCGTGACCGAGGCGTCGGAGAGCTCCTTCCACCGCGAGAACGCCTCGACCCGAGGGACCTCGAAACCCTCGATCACCTTCCCGTCGGAGAACGTCAGCATCGGCGCACGTTGCGGCAGGTCCTCGTCGATGTTCACCCGGACATCCTGACCGCGCACCGGTACCGGCCGCAATGGCCGGTCGCGGAGCCGCTCAGGGTAGCGGGAGCTCCTGCCCGTCGAGGATCAGCTCGCCGGCGCGGACCTTGGTCTCCATGAAGTCGGGAGTGCTCCACAGGCGGGAGAGCGTCTCGACGTCCTCCGCGGTGTAGCCGGCCTCGAGGAACGCCGTGGTCGCCGCCTCGGTCGCGTCCGTCGGCTCGGGCAGGCCGGGCGTCCCCGTGCCCGGAGCGAACGGCAGCGGGTCGCCGTCGAGCACCAGCTGACCGGCACGGGCCTTGGCCTGGGTCTCGTCGACCGACCAGAGCTCGGCGAGCGCCGCGACGTCGTCGCCGGAGAACCCCGCGCCCCAGAACGCGTCGTACTGCTCGCGGGTGTACCCGTCCGGCATGGGTGACCACGGGACGCCGACGGCCTGCGCGAGGTTCTCGACCGTCCGGGCGAAGGGTGTGTACGGGGAGGCCTCCGCCGCGGCCGCGGCCGCGGCACTCGCGCCGGCGACCACGAACGCGGACGCGACGACGCCGGTCGCGGCGGCAGTGACCGTCCGCCGGGCCGGCGAGGGCATGGCGCGGTTCCGGACCGCGGCCGCGCCGGCGACGCGCGCGGCGATCTGCTGCGCGGTGGCGGCGGTCTCGGCGGGGTCGGGCTCGCGGGATCGCAGTGCCGCGGTGATGCGCTCGGCGAGGTCGTCGTGGTCGTGGCCCGGCTGCGTCCCGGGCGCCGGCGTGCGGCCGGCACGGTGCTGGGTCATGGCTTCTCCAGGGTGGTGGGGTCGCTGCGCCGGAGGGTCGTCAGCGCGCGGGAGGCGTGGGAGCGGACGGTCGCCGAGGAGGTGCCGAGCACGGTGGCGATCTCGACGTCGGGCAGGCCTTCGTAGTAGCGCAGGACGAGGACGGCGCGCTGCCGGGCCGGCAGCCGCCCGAGACGGTCCCACATGGCGTCCCGCTCCGCGTGGTCGTCCGCGTGGTCGCCGGTCGTGTCGCTGTGCCGGGCCAGCACGTCGTCGGCCGTGGGCCGGATGGTCCGGACGTGCCAGCGGCGGCGCCACGACAGGTGCTCGTTGGTGACCATGCGCCGCAGGTAGAGGTCGGGACGCTCCAGGAGGGCGATCCGGTTCCACCGCTCGTGCGCCCGCAGCAGCACCTCCTGGACCAGGTCGGCAGCGGTGTGCTGGTCGCCGGCGAGCACGGTGGCGTACCGGAGGAGCGCGGGAAGGTGCGTGCGCACCAGGTCGTCCAGGGTTCCGGCCGTGCCCGCTGGGCCCGCCGTGTCGGTCGCGCCGGGGCGAGGTGCTGTCACCACGGCCAGCACCCGGGGCGTCGGGGTGCTCTCCGGGCCGGCGGCCGGTAGCCAGACCGTCATCGCGCGGCACCTGTCAGGGCCAGTTCCTCCAGGGCCCTCGCCGGGTCCAGGGCCGCGTCGCTCCCGGGTGGGGCCAGCGGGCGCTCGTCGAGGCAGCGCACCAGGAGGCGCTCGACGAGCGCTGCCCTCCGGACGATGGCCGCGGCGTCGAGAGCACCGGGCAGGAGGCGCACCTCGACGGTGTCCCGGGCGGGACGCTCGGCGACGAGCTGGGTGAGGTTCACGTCGGCGTACTTGGTCAGGCCGGTCTCGCGGGCGCCTGCGGCAAGCTCGGCCCAGGGCAGGCCGCCGTGCTCCACGACCTGGAGCAGGTCGTCGGGCAGGGGGGCCAGACGGCGGCAGGCCGGGTTGGTCCCGAGCGCCTCCCACAGCGGTTCCCGCCAGTGCCCGAACAGGCGGACCAGGTTCGCGAAGGCCGCGGGCCGCCGGAACGGGGCCCCGTCGACGTGCAGATGGACGGCGGCCTCGGCGGGCACGGTGAACCCGAGGTCCCGCGCCGGGCCGAGGAGGGCCTCGAGCGCCTGGCCGTGGCTGGAGGTGATCGGCGGGGTGATGACCTCGCAGGGCCGCTCGCGCCCCGGGGGCAGCGGCATCGCGACGGCGATGGTCGCGCCCGTGGCGTCGTTCACCCGCGCGGCCCCGCCCATCAGGTCGACCCGGGTGCCGAACAGCGCGGCGACCGGCCCCAGGACCTCGGGCAGCTCGGCGGCGGGATCCGTGTGACGTTCGATCAGGCGAAGCAGGCGGGGCTCGTCGCACAGCAGCCGGTACCACCCGCGGTGGCCCGGCGGGGTACGTGTGCCGACGAGGTCGGACGCGAGGGTGATGTCGTCGACGAGCCGGGCCACCGGCGCGCCGGTGGCGTCCACGACGTCGAACGCGGGGGACAGGTGCCGGAACACCCCGACGCCCGGCACCGCTGACGGCTCGCTGTCGGTATGGAACGACCGGTGCACCCGGCCGGCGCGACCGGCGGCGAGGGCGTCGGCCAGCACCTGCCGGTCGGAACCGGCGGGTGCGAGCAGCTCGATCTCGAAGCCGGTCCGCAGCGTGAGGGTGTCGATGGTCGCCTCCGGGCGAGTCGTCAGCGGTGCGGGGCGCACGGATCAGCTACCGGTCGCGGCGGTCGGCCCCAGAGGGAGCTCCTGGCCGTCCAGCACCAGCTGGCCGGCGCGGACCTTGGTCTCGAGGAAGTCCGTCTGCCACAGGGCAGCCAGCGTGTCGACGTCCTCACCCGTGTACCCGGCGTCGAGGAACGCGACGATGGCGGCCTCCTCCGAGCCGGTCGGCTCGCTCCCTTCGGGAGCGGTGGAGCCCGGCTCGATCGGCAGCGCCACACCGTCAAGGAGCATCTGCCCGGCCTGCGACTTGGTCTCCGTGGAGTCGAGGTTCCACAGCTCCCCCAGGGCGGCCTGGTCCTCGGGGGTGAAGCCAGCGCCCCAGAACGCCTCGTACTGCGCCTGGGTGTAGCCCTCGGGCATCTGGGACCAGTCGACGCCGGCGGCGTGCACCGCCGTGCCGACCGCCTGGCCGAAGCTCGAGGCAGGGCTCGCGACAGCGGCCAGCCCGGCGCCGGTGACGCACAGGCCGGTGGCGCCCAGGCCGATCGCGGCGAGCCGGACGGTGCGGGAACGGGTGGTGCGGGGAGTGCGGGTCACGGAGCCCTCCAGGGGAGTGGGAAGTGCTTGCACTCCTAGAACGCGGCCGACCCGCGAGATGTGGAGTCCCGTCCTCAGGTTCCCACGTACTCGAACGACCGGACCGACGCGACGCCCCGCTCGGCGACCAGGCCGACCATGCGCCCGGTGAAGCCGCCCGCGACCTCCGTGGAGAGGTAGCGGCCGTCGAGACGGCCGAGCTCTACGAGCCCGTCGGAGGTGGCGACCGACGCGACGAGCTCGTCCGGGCCGCGCCGGTGGCTGTGGTGGGGGTGGGGTGAGTCGACCGACTCGAGCACGAGCTCGCCGGCCGGTGCGGCCTGACCGAGTGCGGCCTCGCCGAGCACCGTGACGATCCCGCCGATGCGTGCCACGGCCCGCACCATCGGTCCGTCGACCTCCAGAGTGAGCGCGTGCAGCGGGTCGATGCGGACCTCCAGCCCGCCGGCGCCGTCGGCCGCCTCGATGCGGGCGCGCGCCGTGAACCGGAGGTGCTCCTGCCGGCGGCCGACGAACGTCCGGGGCTCGGGAGCGGTGAGCGTCCAGCCCTCCCCGGCGGGCCGGAGCACCTCGTCGGGGAAACGCCCGGCGGCGACCCAGTCGTGCGCGAGGGGCGCCTCGAGGACGGTGCGGCCCGACGGCGCGACCCGGGGCTGGATCGGCGCTCCGAGCACCGGCCAGCCGTCCTCCCAGAGGAGCTCCGCGGCGAACGTCTCGCGGCCGAGCACGTGCCAGGACGGGAAGTACCCCGCCGGGCGGACGCCGAGGAAGACCGCGGCCCACGTGCCGTCGGGCCGCTGGACGAGGTCCGCGTGGCCGGTGTTCTGCACGGGGGACGCGGTGCCCCGGGCGGTGAGGACCGGGTTGCGCGGGTTCTCCTCCCAGGGGCCCTGCGGCGACGGCCCGCGGGCGACGGTCACGGCGTGCCCGGGTCCCGTGCCGCCCTCGGCGACCAGCAGGTACCACGCGCCGTCCACCTGGTACAGGTGCGGGGCCTCGACGTCCTTGCCACCCGTGCCGCTCCACAGCGTGACGGCCTCGCCGAGCAGGGTTCCGCTGACCGGGTCGAGGACGGCTTGGCGGATCGCGCCGTCGGACCACGTCAGGTAGCAGGTCCCCGCGTCGTCCCACGTGATGTCCGGGTCGATGCCGCCCGCGAGCCGGATCCGCACCGGGTCCGACCACGGTCCCGCCGGGTCGGCAGCGGTCACGAGGAGGTGTCCGCCGTCGGACACGTTGGTGGTGACCAGCCAGAACCGGCCGTCGTGATGGCGCAGGGTGGGCGCGTAGATCCCGCCCGACGGCGCCGCGTCGTCGCCGAAGCTCAGCTGGTCCGGGCGGTCCAGGGCGTGCCCGACGACGGCCCACGTCACCAGGTCCTCCGAGCGGAAGACCGGGACGCCGGGCGCGTACTCGAACGACGAGCACGCGAGGTAGTAGGCGTCGCCGGCGCGGCAGATCGACGGGTCGGGGTGGTAGCCGGCGATGACGGGGAGCTCGGGGAGCGGCATGGGACGAGCCTGCCAGATCTTGGCGGCCAGGTCAGGTGCCCTCGTCGCCCACGTCGAAGACCCGGTTGTAGAGATCCTCCGCCTCGTCCACCACCGACCGGTCGAGGAGTGCGACCGCCGTGACGTCAACGAGCAGGGGTTCGCAGTCCGGGCCGCGACCCGCGACCGTGCCGGTGAGCAGCCAGGGGAAGCGGTCCTCGGTCATCAGGTGCGCGTACTGGCACAGCTGCCGCGCGACCCAGTGGTCCACGGGACGGTCCCACCACGGCTCGGGATTCAGCGGGTTCACGCTGAGGCCGGGCAGCAGGCACCCGCTCTCGTGGTCGCGGCTGACGACCTCGCGGTCGGCGTCGGGCCCGCTGCTGAACCGCACGTACAGCGGGGTGTCGGTCGTGGCGAGCTCGGCCACCTCGTGCAGGGACCGGAGCGTGGGGGCGTCGTTGGACACTTGGCCTCCTCGGGACTCGCGGCGACGAGTGCGCGGGCGGCTTCCCGTGCGCTCGCCGGACGTCTTCGCCAGCGTCGGGCGGCGGGGCCGCGCTCGCACGCGGGGGAGCTCCGGCGCGCCCTTGGACGTCCGTCAGCGGGCCGGCTCCGCGTAGAGCAGGCGTTCCTCGTGCGAGAAGCCGTTCCGCGCGTACATCCCGACGGAGTCGGGCGACGTGTGCACGGTGACGTGCTCGACGCCTCGGTCGGCGGCCGTGTCGAGCACGGCCCGGACCAGCGCCCCGCCGATGCCAGCGTTGCGGTGCTCGGGCAGCACGTAGCAGGACTGCAGGTCACCGGACACGCGGTGGATCCCTCCGACCTTCGGCACGCGGGCCGCCAGGGCCAGCCACGCCATCCCGATCACGACGCCGTCGAGGACGGCCACGTGCGCGACGTGCGAGTCCTGGTGCGCCCTCGCCCACTCCGCGGCGGCAGGCACGTAGTCCTCCTCGGCGCCCGCTTCGTCGGGTCCCTCGCGCTCGGCTGTCCAGAGCCACCGCAGCCGTACGACGTCGGCCAGCTCCTCCTCGCGCGCGATCCGCACCACGAGATGTTCGTCCAGATGGTCCGTCATGGGGGCGAGCCTACGGCCGGACGCGAGACCGGCTGCGGCGCCCCTGTCCGGGTCGCCGCCGCCGGTCTCGGTCACGCCAGCGTCGCGAGTGCGCGGGCCATGGCCTCCTCGAACTGCTCCGGCGGGAGCGTCAGCCGGGACTTGATGTCCTTGCTCCACTGGTCGGCCAGCACCTCGGCCCGCCCCTGCTCGACGCCGTCGAGCACGGCGTCGGCGAGCGCCGTCGGCGCGAGCTTCTGCACGTCCCAGCCCGCCGACATGTCGGTGTCCGCCAGACCGAGGTGCACGGCGGTCACGAGCGTGCCCTGGGCGGCCAGCTCGAGGCGGACGCCGTTGGTCATGGCCCATGCGGCGGCCTTGGTCAGGTGGTACGAGTTGGCGCCCTCGACGCCGAACCACGACATGGCCGAGAGCACGTTGACGATGGCGCCGCCGCCGTTCGCGGCGAGCGTCGGTGCGAACGCCCTGGTCATCGCCAGGTGGCCGAACAGGTTGGTCTCGAGCTCGTGCCGCACGGTGTCGAGGGAGCCGGTGACGAGGCTGGTGCCGGTCTGGATGCCTGCGTTGTTGACGAGCAGGGAGACGTCGGGCGCGGCCTCGGCGGCGGCCTGGACGGCCTGGGGGTCGGTGATGTCGATGGCCAGGACCTCGACGCCGGGGAGGTCGACGGATTCCGGTCGGCGGGCGGCGGCGTAGACCTTGCGGGCGCCCCGCTCCAGCAGGCGCTCGGCGAAGGCGCGGCCCAGGCCACGGTTGGCTCCGGTGACGAGGGCGACTGAGTCGGTGATGTTCACACCGGGTACGCTAGAACCTGACGTTGACGTCAGAGGCAAGTGTTGCGTCGCCGACAGCGGAGAGGACATCGGGATGGTCGAGAACGGGCTGGTGACGCTGATCCGCATCGGCGAGGTCGCACGGCGTGCTGGCGTGTCCGTGCGGGCTGTGCGCTACTACGAGCAGCAGGGGCTGCTCTCCGCGCAGCGCAGCACCTCCGGCCAGCGTCTCTACCCGCCGGAGGCCGCCGACCGGGTGCGGTTCTTCCAGGAGATGTTCGCCGCCGGGCTCAGCAGCCGCAGGATCGCCGAGCTGCTGCCGTGTTTCGACTCGGGGCACACGGATGCCGAGCAGCGCGAGATGCTGCACGCCGAGCGCGAGCGGATCCGCGAGAAGGTCGAGGAGCTGCAGGGCGCGCTCCGGCGTCTGGACCAGATCATCGAGGTCACGGCGGCGCACCCGTAGCAGGACGCACAGGAGGGGTGGCAGCGGTCGCTGCCACCCCTCCTGCTGAACGCGCGGGCCTCAGCCCGCCACAGTCACCTCCGCCAGCCGGGGCGGGTTCGCCCCGGTCCGGCCGACGGTGATCGCGGCGACCCGGGCCGCGAAGCCCAGGACCGTCGCGAGCGCTCCGTCGGAGATCGCGGCGAGCCGCTCGCGCCCGTCCGCGCCGGTACACCCGTGGTCGTGCAGAGCGGCGAGCAGCCCGCTCATGTAGGCGTCCCCGGCGCCGACCGTGTCGACGACGGTCACGTGCTGCGGGGCGACGTCGACGCGTCGCCCGCCGGGCAGCACCGCCGTCGACCCGTCACCGCCGCGGGTGACGACCACGACGGCGCACCCGAGGTCGGTGACCCAGCGGGAGGCGACGCCGAGGGGGTCCTCGCCGGGCTCCAGCCAGGCGAGGTCCTCGTCGCTGACCTTGACGACGTCCGCGACGGCGACCAGCGCCTCGACCTGGGGTCGCACGGCATCGACGTCGCCCATGATCGACGGGCGCAGGTTCGGGTCGTAGGTGATGGTCGCGGTCTGCCGGGCCCGCCGGAGCAGGTCCAGCAGGGCGCCGGGCGGCTCGGTGGCCGCGACCGCGGCGATCGAGCCGGTGTGGAGCACCGCCACGTCCGGCGCGGGCGTGCAGGCAGCGAGGCTCCAGTCGAGGTCGAACTCGTAGGTCGCGCCCCCCGCCTCGTCGAGGCGGGCCAGGGCGGTCGACGTCCGGTCCGCGTCCAGCGACCCGGGCAGCACGGTCACCCCCGAGGCAGGTGGCACCGGTCCTCGCTGCCCCAGGCGTTGGCCTGGCGGAACGGGCCGCCCCAGCCCCAGTCGTTCACGTCGGTGACGTTGGCGTCGCTGTAGGCGTCGCCGTCGACGACGGTCCAGCCCGTGAGGTCGCACGTGGCGAAGTCGCCGTGGGCGAGCTCGCCGGGCGCCGCGGTACGGGGCTCGTCGTAGTGGGCCGGGGCGACGGGCCCGTGGGCGCCGTCCAGGTTCCACACCTCGAGGGACTTCACCATGACGTTGGAGCCGCCCAGCACGCGCAGCCCGACGGCGTCCGCGAGAGTCGGGTAGACGCGCGTGGTCATCGACTTCTCGTCGTCGACGAACGCCTCGACCACCGAGCGGTCCACGTACACGTGCATCGAGACCTTGCCGTTCTCGTCGATCTCGAAGGCCCCCTGGTGGACGCCCTTGCGGGTGTCGGGATCCAGGCTGGAACGGTTCCGGTCGAGGGACAGGAGGTCCGTGGCCTGGTCGACGGTGAGGACGGTCCGCTCGGTCCCGTCGGTGCTGCGCCGCAGCTCGAGGCCTGCGCTCGTGCTCGCTCCCGGCCGTTCGCTGGGCGTGACCTGCAGCTCGACCTTTACCTCGAGCAGGTCGGTGACGTCGAAGTACCCGTAGGCGTACACCTCGCCGTCGACCCGGCCCAGGGTTCCGGCGAGCTGACCCTCGAAGGTCTCCTCGGGCAGGCCGAGCGGCTGGATGTAGCCGGCCCAGGCCCAGTTGGCGACGTTCGGGCCGTCGACGTCGACGATGCAGGGCAGGTTGTCCGACGAGGCGGCGGCGACGACGGCGTCGTTGTACGCGTCCTGCGGGAAGTCCTGGACCTTGACCGTGTACTCGTCCTGGCTGGCGTTGAAGTCGTCGACGATGGTGTTGATCACCCCGAGCTCGGCCTCGTTGCCACCGGCGTGGGTCCACAGGTCGATCGTGGCGGGTCCGTCGGAGCTCGCGCTGGAGCCGGCGCTGCAGGCGGCTGTCCCTGCGACTGCCAGGGCGGTTAGGCTGGCCGCGACGATGCGGCGGTTTCTGCGGGACAAGGTGCCCTCCCAGGTCACTTGTTCGTGTTGATGGTTGATGCTGCGCCGTCGGACCCGGCGTTGCCGCGCCGGGCCGAAGGTTCGCGTCGCTCTCCTGGGTCGTGGACCCAGGAGGGCGACGCAACCGAGTCCCGGTGGATCACCGGGCCGCGGAGTCTTGTGGTCGGGGCGGGACCCGCCTTTCGCGGACCCCCCTCGATGCGCTCGAAGAGCTGTTCCGCCGCCCAGACGCCCATGTCGTAGTGCGGCAGCTCGATGGTCGTCAGCCCGGGGAAGACCCCGTCGGCGACGAACTCCTGGTTGTCGAAGCCCACGATCGACAGGTCCTGCGGGATCCGCAGGCCGAGCTCGGTCGCCGCGCGGTAGACGCCCATCGCGAGGCGGTCGTTGAAGCAGAAGATCGCCGTGGGCCGGTTGTTGCTCGCCAGCAGCTGGCGGGCGGCGGCGTAGCCGCCGGCCGGGTCCGTCTCGGCGGTGACGACCTGGAGGTCGTCGTCGCGGAGCCCGGCCTGCGCGGCCCGACGCCGGAAACCCTCCTCGCGGCCGAACGCCGCGGGGATCTCGTCGACGTCGTTGATGAAGGCGAGCCGGCGGTGGCCCGCGTCGAGGAGGACGCCGGCGGCGTCCTCGCCGCCCGCGATCTCGTCCGGGACGACCCACGGGACACCGGTGCTGGTGCACGAGGCGTTGATCAGGACGGTCGGCACCGAGGCGAGCTGCGGGGGCAGCTCCACGGCCCGGTGGTACATCGACGCGTACAGGATCCCGTCGACCTGGCGCCGGAGCAGCTCCTCGATCTCCCGGTTCTCGACCTCGCGCTGGTAGCCGGTCGACACGACGAAGACCACGGCGTCCCGTGCGAGGGCGACGTCCTGGGCACCGAGGATCATCTTCCCGGCGAACGGGGTGGTGGCCACCTCGTCGCCGATGAACCCGATGGTGTTGGACCGCTGCGTGCGCAGGCTCTGGGCCAGCGAGTTGGGCAGGTAGCCCAGGCGCGCGGCCGCCTCCTTCACCCGCGACTTGGTGTCGGGGTGCACCCGCTTGCCCGGCACGTCGTTGAGGACGTGGGACACGGTGGTGATGGAGACGCCGGCTTCTGCGGCGACCTGCCTGATGGTGACTCGTCGTTGCGTCATTACCTCTGCCCAATCGTTTTGGCACGCCAAGAGTGACCCGCCCTCCGTGGTTCCGTCAAGCCGTCTCACCCTCGCGGTCCGGATCGTCACCGCTCCGTGACCATGGGGCACTCCTGTGGCCGGCGCCCCGTTGACAGGCGGAACGTTGTTCCGTAACGTGCGGAACGGTGTTCCGCGGAACACCGTTCCGCTACGAAACCCCTGGAGACGCTCATGCAGTACCGCAACCTCGGCCGGACCGGGATCAAGGTCAGCCCCTACGCGCTCGGCGCGATGATGTTCGCCTCCCAGATGGGCAACGACCCCGACGAGTCGGTCCGGATCATCCACAAGGCGCTCGACGCGGGCATCAACCTCGTCGACACCGCCGACGCGTACGGCGACTCGGAGGAGGTCGTGGGGCGGGCGCTCAAGGGGCGCCGCGACGACGTGGTCCTGACCACGAAGTTCAGCCGTCCGATGGGGACCGGCCCCAACCGGCAGGGCGGCTCGCGCCGGTGGATCGTGACCGCGGTCGAGGGCTCGCTGCGGCGCCTGCAGACCGACCACATCGACGTCTACCAGGTGCACCGTCCCGACCCGGACACGGACCTCGAGGAGACCCTCTCGGCGCTGACCGACCTCGTGCGAGCCGGGAAGATCCGCGCGTTCGGCACGTCGACCACGCCGGCGTCGGACCTCGTGCGGGCGCACTGGATCTCGGAGCGGCGCGGTCTGGAGCGGTTCCGTACCGAGCAGCCGCCGTACTCGATCCTCAACCGGGGCATCGAGCGGGAGGTGCTGCCGGTCGCTCAGGAGCACGGCATGGGCGTGCTCACGTGGGGGCCGCTCGGCCAGGGCATGCTCACCGGGCGGGTCCGCCGCGGCCAGGGCACCGACGTCATCCGCGCGAAGTTCTCGCCCAAGGCCTTCGGCGACGAGCGTCGCCTCGAGGCCGTCGAGCAGCTGGTCCCGCTCGCCGCCGAGGCGGGGCTGTCGATGCCCCACCTCGCCATGGCGTTCGCCGTCTCGCACCCGGGCGTCACCACCGCCCTGCTCGGGGCGCGCACCATGGAACAGCTCGACGACCTCCTCGCGGGCCTGGACGTGGCCCTGTCCGACGAGGTGCTGGACCGGATCGACGAGATCGTCCCGCCCGGCACCGACGTGGGCACCCTCGACCAGGCGTACGTGCCGCCCGCGATCCAGCGGACGGAGCTGCGCCGCCGGCCGCTCGCGGAGCGCTCGGTCGCCTGACGTCCGCTGGACGCCGGCCCGCGGGCGCGGCTACGTTCAGGGCGGAACGCCGTTCAGCCATTCGAGGAGCCGCCCGGTATGACGAGTCCAGCGGAGGCGCCGTCCTCCCGCCGCCAGCAGGACGTCCAGCGCACGGCCGACGCCCTGCTGGCGGCGGCGGCCGAGGTGTTCGCGTCGGACGGCGTGGACGCCCCGGTGCGGCGGATCATCGACCGTGCCGGGGTCGGGGCGGGCACGCTCTACCGCCACTTCCCGCAGCGTTCCGACCTGGTGACCGCCGTGTTCCGGCAGGAGGTCGACGCCTGCGCCGAGGCCGCCACGACGCTGGCCGTCGAGCACGAGCCCGTCGCTGCCCTGAGCCTCTGGCTCCAGCGCGTGGCGCGGTTCGTCGCCGACAAGCGCGGGCTCAAGCCCGCCATGCACTCGGGCGAGCCCGCCTTCCAGAGCCTCCCGGCGTACTTCCTGGAGCGCTTCACGCCCGCCCTGGCACAGCTCCTGGACACGGCGGCCGCTGCCGGGGAGGTCCGGACGGACATCGGGCCCGAGGACCTGCTCCGGGCCGTGAGCAGCATCGTCGCGGCGGGCGACGACGCGTACAGCACCCGGATGGTCGCGCTGCTCGTGGACGGGCTGCGTTGCGGCCCCGACCGCTCCTGAGCGGCGCTACCCGTCCATCGAGGCGCCGACCAGCCAGCCGGTGACCAGCACGATCGTCACCATCAGGAGGGTCTCGGCCGTCGTGCGACGGCGCAGCGCGCCGCCGGAGGACCGCCCGTGCCGGCGGTCGGACGCCCCGGTCAGGAGCGGCACCGTGTGGAAGTGGTTGTAGGCGCCCAGGAGCGCGACGACCGCCACCAGGGCGACCTTGGCGAGCAGGGCACGGCCCCACTCCGTCTCCCAGAGCTGGGCCGGGGTCTCGAGCATCGCGGCGGCGAGCGCCGTGCCGGCCACGCCCACGACGGCGAGGGACGCCGCCGCGACCACCGAGAAGCGCGTGGCGACCAGGGCGGCGTCGAGGTCGCGGTCGTCGCGTCGCCGGCGACGCAGGACGAGGGCGAGCATCACCAGGCCCCCGAGCCAGGTCGCGGCGGCCGCGAGGTGGGCGACGTCGGCCGTCAGGACGAGCCAGCGGGGCTCCATGGTGCTGCTGTGCCCGTCGAGCACGAACCCGGCCCCGGCGAGGACCGCGCCCACGATCGCGATCACCGAGCCCCGGACGGTCCGCCCGGTCCCGGCGAGGACCGCGAGCGCCCCGGCCGCCTGCAGGCCCATGACCAGGGCGGTCGAGCCGCCGAGGGCGTCGATCAGCTCGGGCGGCGAGACCGCCGCGGCGAGGTCGCCGTGCGCGAGCGTGACGGACCGGGTGGTGAGCCGGAGGAGCAGCCCGCCCAGGATCAGCGCGCCGGTCCAGCGCACGGCCCGTAGCGTGACGGGGACGTCCTGGAGGTCGCGCCCCCGCAGGGACCACGCCGCGAACGCGAGCCCGCCGGCGGCGACGAGCCAGCCCCAGAGGGTGGCGGCGTTGCCGAGGCGTCCGGCGATGACCACGGCCGCGGGCGGCTCGTGCCGCATGGACGCCATCGAGTGCCCGGCGTGCGGGTTGGGCGGCGGTTCGTCGGCCTGTGCTCCCACGCTGAACGCCAGGCCCCCTGTGAGGGGGTGGCCGTCCTGCGCCGCGACGGTCCAGGTCACCTGGTAGTGACCGTCGGCCAGCGGCGCGGAGGGAGTGGCGACGACGACGGCGCCGTCGTCGGCCTGGGTGATCTGGGCGGGGACGGCGCCCTGGGGGCCGTCGATCAGCACCGTGTCGCCGACGGGGGTCACCGGCAGGGTGAACGTCAGGGTGATGGCGGCGACAGGTTCGTCGGACGTGGACCCGTCCGCGGGGTCGGAGGAGGTGAGCCTGGTGTGGGCCGAGGCGGGCGCCGCGCAGCAGATCGTCAGGACGATCGCCGCGAGCAGGGCGCGCACGAGCCTGGGCGCGAGGGTGCTTCGCATGGTGGGGGTGTTCCGTCTCGTCGTCGTGGGCACGCGGTGTGGCGGTGCCCGCTCCTACGTCCGGGAGATGCCCAGGGCGTGCAGGGACGGCTGGCCCGCCGTCCGCTCGCCGGTGGTGGGCGGCGGCCGGTGGGCGAGCGACGTCGTCGGCCCGTCGACGGTGCAGACGGACGGTGTGGTCAGGGCGGGGAGACTCGCGAGCACCATCAGGCAGGTGGACGTGGTGCCGTGACACTCGCAGCCGTCCTGGTGCTGGTGCTGGTGCTGGTGGTCGTGTGCGTGGGCGTGGTCGTGCGGCTCAGCCGCCGGGCCGTGCGTGGTCTGCAGCTCTGCCGCATGATGGTGGGCGGTGTGCACCGAGGCGCCGGCGCTCAGCGCTCCGCACAAGGAGTGCATCGACACCAGGCTGGCGACCACGACGGCGATCAGGAGCGCGGCGAGCGTTCCTCGCCGCGGTGCGGGGAGGAACGGTCGGAGTGCGGTGATCGCCTGCATGACCGGTGCAGCGTAGCCGGTGGGCCGACGGCGGTCCGGCGTCGGGCTCCGGCTTGGTGCCCCACAGCGACGTGGCTAGGATCGCGGCGACGACAGACCGGATGAGAGCGGACGGGTGACGATCGAACGAGCGCGTGTTCGTAGGCTGCTGCCCGCGGACGCCAGGACGTGGCACCGCGCTGCGCTCGTGGCGCTGGTGGCGTGCCTGGTGCTCGGCGTCGTCGTCATGCACGCGATGAACGGCTCGCCGCACCACAGGGCGGGCGTCGAGCACCCGGCCACGTCCGTGGCAGCCGCCGTGGCCGACCCGGGCGAGACGGCGGCGGACCCGGGCCACGGCCCGTGCCACGACGGCTGCGGATCGGACGCCGTGTTCACGGCGATGTGCCTCATGATCCTGGTCTCCGTCGTCGGCGCCGCCCGGCCGCGCCGCCGCGCGCTCCCCTGGGGAGTGCCCCTGCTCGCTGTCGGTGCTCTTGCGCCGCCCGGGCCTCCCCGGCTCGCGCCCGTCGCGGGCCCGTCGCTCGTCGCGCTCGGGATCAGCCGGACGTAGGAGCCCGCCGGAGGCCGGCACCCCGCAGGGGCGTCGGCACCTGCAGCGCGCCCTGAGGGCGATCACCGACGACGATCTTTTCGAGAGGCAGTTTTCATGAAGCGCACGTTGACGACCCTGTTCGCATTCACCACCATGCTGGGGGTGGCCGCCTGCGGCTCGGCCGGCGGAGGCTCCAACGACGCGGACGTCATGTTCGCGCAGATGATGATCCCGCACCACGAGCAGGCCGTCGAGATGGCCGACCTGATGGCCGCCAAGCCAGGGCTCGACCCCGAGATCGCCGACCTGGCAGCCCAGATCAAGGCCGCGCAGGCGCCCGAGATCGAGCAGCTGGAAGGCTTCCTCGAGGAGTGGGGCGCCGACGCCGGCGACCACGCCGCGATGGGCCACGGCATGGACGGCATGCTGAGCGAGGACGACCTGAAGGCCCTCGCCGACGCGGACGCCGCCACCGCCCGCGACCTGTTCCTCGAGCAGATGATCGAGCACCACGAGGGCGCCGTGGCCATGGCCGAGACGGAGGTGGCCGAGGGCGCCGACCCCGAGGCGATCGCGCTGGCGGAGTCCGTCATCGAGACCCAGACGGCCGAGATCGAGGAGATGGAGGCTCTGCTCGCGGAGTGAACCGTGGCCCGGGCCCGGCCGTGCTGAGCGGCCGGGCCCGGCGGCTTGTGGTGGATGTGCAGAAGCACGTGATGAGAGGGCGGCGTTCTTGGGCTTCTTCTCTGCCGCGCCGGACTCCCTTGTCGCGAGGTTCTACACCCGCCCACTCTCGCCGCGGA
The DNA here is from genome assembly GCF_057158775.1 of Antribacter sp. NEAU-D49. Taxonomy (NCBI): domain Bacteria; kingdom Bacillati; phylum Actinomycetota; class Actinomycetes; order Micrococcales; family Promicromonosporaceae; genus Antribacter; species Antribacter sp. NEAU-D49. The sequence goes on from NZ_JBXTSN010000006.1 coordinate 178,218, forward strand.
GCCCCCGGAGGGGCATCTGCCGGCTCACGGCGCTGACTCTACAGCCAGTAGCCGGGGGATGGAACATCCGTTCGACTCCTAGTACGACCAGTTGGAGCCTGTGCCGCGGTAGCGCTCGACGGGGATCGGCTCGACTCCGGGGCGGAGGTGGTCCTTGCACAGGACGCCGTTGAGGTGGTCGATCTCGTGGGCGACCAGGCGGGCCATGCCGCGCTCGAACACGGTGATGCGCTCGGCTCCGGTGATGTCGGTGTGCCGGACGTGGATCACCAGCGGTCGCGGTACGAGGCAGCGGACGTCGAAGAAGCTGAGGCAGCCTTCGTACTGCTCGTCGGTCTCGGCGCTGGTTTCGACGATCTCGGGGTTGAGCAGGGTGACGGCCTCGGTGGCGCCTGGGGGTGCGACGACGGCTGCGGCTCGGTCGATCCCGACCTGGGGTGCGGCGACGCCCATGCCCTTGCCGAAGGTGTGTGCGCCGGCGATCCGGCGGGCTGCGGAGGCGAGCTCGGTCATGACGCGGCGGGCGTCCTCGGCGTCGTCGGGCAGGGTGAAGCGGCGTGCGGTGCGCCGCAGGATCGGGTCGCCGTCCTGGACGACGCCGAGGCGGCTCATGGTCTCGCTCGGGGTGATGGTCGCCTCCTGGCGGGCTGGTTCGGCGGGGGCGGCGAAGTGCCACTCGAGACGGTAGCGGGCGTGCAGCGGCGGGTCCTCGGTGGACCAGGAGTAGGTGACTCGTCCGCCGTCGGCCCGTTCCTGGATGGGGTTCTGGAAGGGCATCGACTCGGCGGACATCGAGGTGTGCAGGCCCCAGACCGTCGGTCCGAGCTCGGCGGGGAAGTCGAGCATGACCGACAGCCGCTGGGTCGGTAGCCGGACCGCGCGCTGGAACCAGTGGCCCCACTTGATGTCGCTGACGGTGTAGGTGTACTCGATCCAGGTGCTCTGGCCGGGGTAGAGCGGGAAGTGCTGGTGCTCGCCGGAGAACTGGAGCCAGACCTCCTTGAACGCGTCCCTGTCGTGGTAGCGGGTGATGGGCTGCGTGCCGGTGTTGCGCAGCAGGCGGCGCATCGTCGCGCGGTACCTGCCGTCGTCGTAGGAGAGCGTGGCGTGGTCGTGCTCGACGAGGAGCGCGTTCGCCGGGTCGGCGCTCTCGGGCACCACGACGGGGCGTGCCGGCCGAGGCGTGGGCCGCGCGTGCTGTTCCTGCCAGGCGCGTACGACCGCGCCACCGGCGTTGAGGACGTCGTCGGCCGCCTTGGCGAAGTCTCGGGACGCTGGCTCGCTGCCGCTGGCGACCTTCGAGATGTAGGAGCGGTGGTAGCCCATGAGGCGGGCGAGGGCCGCGCGGGACAACCCGCGGACCTCCCGCCACCGGCCCAGCTCCAGCACGAAGTTGTCGACGCTGTCGGCGTCCTCGGGCGTCGCGTCCTCGTTCAAGGGTCCCCTGTCAATGACCGAGCGTGAGCGTGCGTGAGTGTGGCGTGACCTGCGGCTCAGCCTACGGGAACAGGGTCCGGACGGGCTCTGCTGGGGACACAGCATCCCCACGAGAAGGAGCACCGAACGATGACGTCACCACTCCTGGACCCCCGCGGGCAGGCGACCACTCGCCTTCCTGTCCGACCCAAGCCGCAGACGACCGGGCGGCTGCGTGCCGCGATGGTCGGCCTCGGAAAGCAGGGCCGCGAGGACCACCTGCCGGCCCTCGCCGCCAGCCCCGCCGTCGACCTCGTCGCAGTGTGCGACCCGGACGACAAGGCCGTCGCCATCGTCGAGGCCGAGTACCAGGTACCCGGCTACACGAGCGTCGAGGACCTGTTCAGCAGCACGAACCTCGACTTCGTCGTCGTCGCGGTTCCCCACCACGCTGGCCGGGACGTCGTGCTCGCAGCCGCCGCGAACGGCGTCCACGTCCTGAAGGAGAAGCCGTTCGCGACTGACCTGGCCCAGGCCCGCGAGCTGGCCCAGGCGTGCAAGGACTCCGGCATCGAGCTCATGCTCACCCTGCAGCGCAGGTTCAACCCGATCTACGCGGCCGTCCCCCAGCTCCTCGACCAGATCGGCGAGGTGTTCCTGTTCGACGCCTCGTACACGATGGCCGTCGACCCGGCAGCCGGGTGGCGCGGGGACCGCGCCCTGGCCGGGGGTGGCTGCATCATCGACATGGGCTACCACATGATCGACACGCTCCTGTGGTACTTCGGGATGCCCGACACCGTCCTGGCACTGACCAGCGCCACCGCCCGGCCCGACCTGGAGTACGACGCCGAGGACACCGCCGTGCTGCAGCTGTCCTACGACAGCGGGTTCTTCGGGACGGTGCTGCTCTCGCGGTGCGTGGCCCCCAAGTCCGAACAGATCCGCGTCGTCGGGACCCGCGGGTCGGTCGTCCTGGAACGGGGCCAGGTCCAGCGCCTGGACACCGACGGCACCGTCCTGGAGTCCCTGGCCCGGGAGAACGCCTGGCCGTCAGCCGCTGCCGCCCAGCTCGACCACTTCTGCCGCGTCCTGGCCGGGCAGCGACCCAACCCGTCCGGCCCCGACGCGCACCTGTCCCACGCCGCCGTCGTGCACGCCGCGTACCTGTCCGCCGCCACCGGCATCGTCGTCGACCCGAAGGAGCTCCTCGCATGACCAGCCCGCTCGCCCTGCACGGTGGCACGCCCACGCTGCACCGCCCGACCCCGCACGTCCCCTGGCCCGTGATCGACGACGAGACCGTCGCCGCCGTCACCACCCAGCTCCACGCCGACGTGTCGATTCCCGACCGCTCCGGGATCGTCGCCGACCTCGAGGACCGGCTCGCCGCCTACTTCGACGTCCGCTACGCCGTCCTGACCAGCTCAGGCACCGCCGCGCTGCACTCCGCCTACGCCGCCCTCGGCCTGACCACCGGCGACGAGGTGATCGTCCCGGCGTACACCTTCCATGCGACCGCAACCCCGCTGTTCCACCTCGGCGTCAAGCCCGTCCTGGTCGACTGCGACGACCTGGGCAACCTCGACCCCGACACCGTCGAAGCCGCGATCACCCCAGCGACGCGAGCCATCGCCGTCACCCACATGTGGGGAGTGCCCGCACAGATCGAGCGCCTGGAACGGATCGCGCGCACCCGTGGCCTGTACCTCGTCGAGGACGGGTCGCACGCCCACGGCGCAACCTCCGGCGGGCAGAAGATCGGGTCCTTCGGGACCGTCTCGGCGTTCAGCATGAACGGCCCCAAGCCACTGTCGGCCGGCGAAGGCGGTTTCGTCCTGACCGACGACACCGAGGTGTACTACCGGGCCCTGCTGCACGGCCAGTACAACAAGCGGTGCCGCACCGAGATCCCGAAGACACACCCGCTGAGCGCATTCGCCATCACCGGCATGGGACTCAAGCTGCGCATCCACCCCCTGGCCGCAGCCCTCACCGGCCAGCAGCTCAACCACCTCGACGACCGGCTCACAGGACGCCGACAGATCGCCGCAACGATGCTCGACAGGCTGCGCGACGTCCCGGGCCTGGTACTGCCGCACATCCCGGACGGCGTCGAGCCGTCCTGGTACGCCCTCGCCCTGACGATCGACACCGACACGATCGGCGTCACCCCCGACCGGATCCTCGACGCCCTGCTCGCAGAAGGACTCCTCGAGATCGACCAGCCCGGCTCGACCCGACCGATGAACGAGCACGCCCTCCTCCAGCGCCCCGAGATCCTGTTCCCGCAGGTCGGAGCGGACTGGCCCCGCTATCGTGACGGGCAGTTCCCCCACGCCGAGCGCCTGCACCGCACCACGCTCAAACTGCCCGTCCCCCACGACGACGCCGCCCTCGCCGAGGCCTACACCGCGGGGATCACCAAGGTCCTCACCAACCACCGCTACCTCAAGGAGCACGCATGACGAGCACCGACGAGCTCACCGCCCGCGACCACGCCGACGGCGTCCAGCAGCAAGTCGTCGGCGCCCTCATCCACCGCAACGGCCGGGTACTGCTCCTGCGCCGACCCCAGGACGACTTCCGCGGCGGCACCTGGGAACTCCCCTCCGGCAAGGTCGAGCACGACGAGAACCTCCTCGACGCCCTCCACCGCGAAGTCACCGAAGAGACCGGCCTCACCATCGCCCAGGTCGGCGACTACCTCGGCGCCTTCGACTACACCAGCGGCTCCGGCAAGCACACCCGCCAGCACACCTGGGCCGTCACCGTGACCGACGGCCACGTCACGCTCACCGAGCACGACGACCACGCCTGGGCCCTGCCCGGAGAGAAGCCCGTCAGCGACGAAGTCACCCAACTCCTGGTCGACCACTTCGGGACGGCGCTGAACGCCTAGCAACGACAGTGGCCGGGCCCGCGAGTAAACCCTGTCGGCCCGGCCACCGCCGTCGGCTACCACGAGGTGGGATCCTCCAGGGCTCCGCACCTTGAGTGCCCGCTCGTCGAACCGATAGCCAGCCGATCACACGACATTCCCGGTTCAGGGACTTGTCGCCCGACCGCCGCGGTCAGCTGTGGATGGCGGCAGGCTGCTGCGCGGCGGTCACCACGAACACGTGGTCGGTCTTGTCGACGACGAGCAGCGCGTCATCGTCGGCTACCGTCGCTTCCGAGATAGGGCGCGCCTGGATCGAGACCTCGATCCGGCCGGAGGTGTCCCGCGCCCAGGCCGTGACCCGGTCGGCGAGCTGCTGGGCAAGTCGTGCGCCGTCGGGCCCGAAGCCGGCGGCACCGACCTGCAGCATCTGACCGACGGCCACGTCACGCTCACCGAGCACGACGACCACGCCTGGGCCCTGCCCGGAGAGAAGCCCGTCAGCGACGAAGTCACCCAACTCCTGGTCGACCACTTCGGGACGGCGCTGAACGCCTAGCAACGACAGTGGCCGGGCCCGCGAGTAAACCCTGTCGGCCCGGCCACCGCCGTCGGCTACCACGAGGTGGGATCCTCCAGGGCTCCGCACCTTGAGTGCCCGCTCGTCGAACCGATAGCCAGCCGATCACACGACATTCCCGGTTCAGGGACTTGTCGCCCGACCGCCGCGGTCAGCTGTGGATGGCGGCAGGCTGCTGCGCGGCGGTCACCACGAACACGTGGTCGGTCTTGTCGACGACGAGCAGCGCGTCATCGTCGGCTACCGTCGCTTCCGAGATAGGGCGCGCCTGGATCGAGACCTCGATCCGGCCGGAGGTGTCCCGCGCCCAGGCCGTGACCCGGTCGGCGAGCTGCTGGGCAAGTCGTGCGCCGTCGGGCCCGAAGCCGGCGGCACCGACCTGCAGCATCGGCATCTCGTCCGTGCCGCCCACCTGCCGGGC
>NZ_JBXTSN010000007.1:0-2399 GCF_057158775.1 Antribacter sp. NEAU-D49
CCCCCCCCCCCCCCCGACGAACTGCCGAAGTGATGTGCGCGGTCGTGCGCGGTCAGCCCCGGTCAGCCCCCGTCAGCCCTGGTACCCGTTCGACACGTACGTGCGCGAGAACGTCCCCGGGATCGTGAAGTACTCCGCCACCAGCTTGGCCGGGTCGATCGCCAGCTCACCCCGTGCGGGGAGGTCGTCACCGTCGTCCCAGCCCCACGGCGCGTTCGCCGAGTTGGTGCCGCAGCCGCCGAACGTGCCCGTCCCGCACCCGCCGGAGGTGTCGCCCGCGAACGAGCCATGGCCGGCGAACAGGCCCGCGTCGGCCCGGCGCGACCACAGCCCGCCCGTGCCGAGCATGTCCACGAGCGCGTAGCGCACGTCGCGGTCGTTCGGGCCCGACGGCGCCTCGGACGCCGTCGACGGGTAGTAGATCACCCCGTCACCGTTGATCTGGTACTGCGGGTGCGCCTTGAGACCGTGACCCTTGGCCTCCTGAGCCGTGACCGGGTGCGGCAGGCCGTCCACCGGCGACGTGGCCAGGGTGAGCGTCCCGTCCACCGACTCCCGGCCGGAGGTCCACGTGCTGCCCGACGGCGTGTACGAGTAGAAGTTCGTGTGCGCCACGGTGACCGCCCCGCGGAGCACCCCGTACGTGGACCCGTCCTTCTCGACGGCGAGCAGCAGGCCCTCGGCGTCGTTCTCGTGCTCGGAGTCGAACGGCTGGTCCACCCAGTCGCGCGGGTGGAAGAACAGGTACGTCAGGTACCAGTGGCTGGACGTCTCCACGACGGAGTAGTACGACACGGCCGCGAACGAGACGTCGGTCCGCGCCGCGTCGTCCCAGTTGTCGCGGGCGGCCCAGTCGCCGTCGAAGTCGATCCGCGTGACGTAGTCGGCGCGCCCGCCCAGCGCGTGGTCGCCGGTCTGGTCCACGTCCTGGTGGTGCACCGGGGCCCACCGGAGCGCGAGCTGCGCGTGGGTCGCGGCGGCCTGTGCGGGCGCGGCGGGCAGCGCGGCCCCCACGACGGCGAGCGTCGCGGCGGCAGCGGCGGCGAGAATCTTGCGGTCGAGCATGTGTCCCCCTCGGTCCGGGTTGGCAAACAGCCGCCATTCTCCGGACAAATAGGACACACGGCATGACTATGGAGCGACCATCACGTGACCCGCGGCTGAAGTTTCGGCCCGGGGTGCGAGCGTGAGGACCTCGGCGCCGTCACCGGTGATGGCGATCGTGTGCTCGCTGTGCGCCGTGCGGCAGCCGGTCGCGCTCCGGAGCGTCCACCCGTCGGCGTCGGTGACGAGCCGGTCGGTGTCCGCCATGACCCACGGCTCGAGCGCGAGCAGCAGCCCTGGGCGCAGCACGTACCCGCGGCCAGGCCGCCCGGAGTTCGCGACGTGCGGGTCCTGGTGCATGGTCGAGCCGATGCCGTGGCCGCCGAACTCGGTGTTGATCAGGTAGCCCGCCTCGGCGAGGACAGCCCCGATGGCGTGGGAGAGGTCGCCCACCCGCGCCCCGGGCACAGCGGCGGCGATCCCGGCGTCGAGCGCGCGCTCGGTCGCGCGGATCAGCGCGACGCTCTCGGGCGGCCGCGACGCGCCCACCACGAAGCTGACGGCCGCGTCCGCCGCGATCCCCCGCAGGGAGACTGCGAGGTCGAGGGTCAGCAGGTCCCCGTCCGCGAGCGCGTAGTCGTACGGCATCCCGTGGAGCACCGCGTCGTTGACGGCCGTGCAGACGTAGTGGCCGAACGGCCCCCGCCCGAACGACGGCGCGTAGTCGACGTAGCAGGACTGCGCCCCCGCCTCGGCGATCATGCGGGCCGCCCACCGGTCGATCTCCAGCAGGTTGGTGCCCACGGCGCAGCGACTCCTCAGCTCCTGGAGGATGGCGCCCACCAGGGCGCCGGTGTCCCGTGCACGGCCCAGCTCGGCGGGGTTCAGGATCTCGATCATGCGGGGCCTCTCCGGCGTTCCAATAACTATCCCGGCCATACTATCCCGGGATTAGAATAGGGAGCTATGGTCAGGCTGCCTCTCACCCCCGCTGAGATCGAACGCGGTCAGCGCCTCGGCGCACTGCTCCGTCGCGCCCGGGCCGACCGCTCGATGCTCCAGGTCGCGCTGGACGCCGGCGTCTCCCCCGAGACCCTGCGCAAGATCGAGTCGGGCCGCGTGGCGACGCCCGCCTTCTCCACCATCGCCGCCATCGCCGACGTCCTCGGAATCTCCCTCGACGCAGTCTGGGCCGAGGTCAACCAGCCGGAGCGCGACGCGGTACCCGCCGGCGGGCGCACCACCCACGAGCGGCTGGCCTCCTGATCGGTCCGCGAGCACGGGACGACGACGCCGGGGGCCACCATCCCTCAGGAAGGTGGCCCCCCCCCGCGGCGGGCCCCCGGGGAGCGCGT
>NZ_JBXTSN010000007.1:2409-20347 GCF_057158775.1 Antribacter sp. NEAU-D49
CCAGGGGCGGGGGGCCGGCGGAGGGGTGCGGGAGCGCGGTCCGCGTTGGGGGGGGGCCACCTTCCGTACGGAAGGTGGCCCCCGGCGTCGTCGGGCAGCGGGTCAGCGCTTGCGCTTCTCCCGCACGCGGACGCTGATCGTGATGGGCGTGCCCTCAAAACCGAACGTCTCGCGCAGGCGGCGCTCGATGTACCGGCGGTAGCCGGCCTCGAGGAAGCCCGTGGCGAAGATGACGAACCGTGGCGGCCGCGTGGACGCCTGCGTGGCGAACAGGATGCGCGGCTGCTTGCCGCCGCGCAACGGGTGCGGGTGCCCGGCCACGAGCTCGCCCAGGAACGCGTTGAGCTTGCCGGTGGGGATGCGCGTGTCCCACGACGCGAGCGAGCGCTCGATCGCCGGGACCAGCTTGTCCGTGTGCCAGCCGGTGCGGGCCGAGACGTTGACGCGGGGCGCCCACTGGATCTGGACCAGGTCCTTCTCGATCTCCCGCTCCAGGTAAGGACGACGGTCGTCGTCCATCAGGTCCCACTTGTTGTAGGCGATGACGAGGGCGCGGCCCGCGTCGACCACCTGCGAGATCACGCGGGTGTCCTGCTCGGTGAGCGGCGCCGACGCGTCGACGAGGACCACGCCGATCTCCGCCTTCTCGATCGCGGCCTGCGTGCGCAGCGACGCGTAGAAGTCGGCGCCCTTGGTCTGGTGCACGCGACGGCGGATGCCCGCCGTGTCCACGAACCAGTACGGGATGCCCCGGAGCTCGACCAGCTCGTCGACCGGGTCGCGCGTGGTGCCCGCCACCTCGTCGACGACCACGCGCTCGGAGCCGGCGATCTTGTTCAGCAGCGAGGACTTGCCCACGTTGGGCCGCCCGACGAGCGCCACGCGGCGCGGGCCCGCGGGCCGCACCTCGCCGTGCCCGGAGACGGTCGGCAGGATCTTCATCGCGGCGTCGAGCAGCTCGCCCATGCCACGGCCGTGGAGGGCCGAGATGGGGAACGGCTCACCCAGGCCGAGGCTCCACAGGTAGGCGGCGTCCGCCTCGCCCGAGGGGCCGTCCACCTTGTTGGCGCACAGCAGCACCGGCTTGCCGGAGCGGCGCAGGAGCGCCACCACCCGCTCGTCGGTGGCCGTGGCGCCCACGGTGGCGTCGACGACGAAGATCACGGCGTCGGCGAGCGAGATGGCGACCTCCGCCTGCTCCGCCACCTTGGACTCGATGCCCGCGACGTCGACCTCCCAGCCGCCGGTGTCGACGAGCAGGAACTCCCGCCCGGACCACTCGGCCGGGTAGCTCACCCGGTCACGCGTGACACCGGGCTTGTCCTCCACGACCGCCTCGCGGCGACCGAGGATACGGTTGACGAGCGTGGACTTGCCCACGTTCGGGCGGCCAATGATGGCCAGCACCGGGAGCGGCGCCCCGGGCGCCGGGCCACCGTCGGCGTCCCACTCGCCGTCGATGAGGGAGCGGTCCTCCTCGTCCAGGTCGAAGTCCTCGAGGCCGGCACGCAGCGCGCGTTCGCGCGCCGCCTCCTCCTCGGTCTCGACGAGCGCGCCGGTGAGGTCCGCCGGCGCCCCGTCCGGGTTGTCGACCGGGTCGACCGGGTCGACCAGGTCAGGTGCGTCGTGGGTCATGTGCTCATTCTCCCAGGGTCGACGGCGCCGGGGCCTGCTCGCGGGCGGTCATCTGCGTGACGACCCCGAGCACCGCCTGCACCGTCTGTTCGAAGTCCAGCTCGGACGAGTCCACCGTCACCACGCCGTCGGCGGCGACGAGGAACTGCGACACCGTCGCGTCGTCCCGGTCGCGCCGCAGCACCTGGTCCTTGGTGGCCTCGACGGCCTTCGCGTCTGCTGCTCCGTGGACCTCGAGCGAGCGGCGGCGCAGTCGCGCCTCCTCGCTGGCGGTCAGGAGGATGCGGGCGTCGGCGTCGGGCGCGACGACCGTGGTGATGTCGCGGCCCTCGGCGACCACGCCGCGGCCGCCCGAGAACGTCGCGCCGGGGCCGGACTCGGCCTCGACGACGGCGCGCTGGCGGCGGCGGAGCTCGGCCCGGACCTCCAGGTTGGTGGCGACGGCCGACACCGCGGCCGTGACCTCGGTGGTGCGGATCGCCTCAGCGACGTCGCGGCCCTCGAGCTCCACGCCCGGGGCGGCCGGGTCCAGGCCCATGACCAGCGGCATCACCCGCACGGCGTGCGCGACGGCGTGCTGGTCGGCGAGGTCCTCGCCGCGCTGCAGGCACCAGACGGTGGCCGCCCGGTACATCGCGCCCGTGTCCAGGTACGCCAGGCCCAGCTCGCGCGCGACGGCCCGCGACACGCTCGACTTGCCCGACCCGGACGGCCCGTCGATGGCGACGACGATCCCGGACGTGCTCATGCTGCCCGTGTTCTCCCTTGCGTCGGTCACAGGTCCACGGCCCCCATGAGGGTGCCCAGCTCCACGCGCCCCAGGACGCGGTAGCGGCCGGCCTTGAGGTCACCGAGCGGGACGGGACCGATCCGGGTGCGCACCAGGCGCGTGACCGGGTGGCCCACCGCCTCGAACATGCGGCGCACGATCCGGTTGCGGCCCTCGTGGAGCACCACCTCGATCATGGTGATGCCCGGGACCTCGTCGACCACGCGGAACTTGTCCAGCTTCGCCGGACCGTCCTCGAGCTCGACGCCCGCGAGCAGCTGCTTGCCGACGCGCGGGTACACCTCGCCGCCCTCGACGGTCACCAGGTACGTCTTCTGGATCTCGTACTTGGGGTGCGCCAGGCGGTTCGCCAGCTCGCCGTCGTTCGTGAGGATGATGAGACCCTCGCTGTCGGCGTCGAGCCGGCCCACGTGGAAGAGTCGCTCTTCACGGTCACGGACCAGGTCCGCGAGCGTGGGCCGGCCCAGCGGGTCGCTCATCGAGGACACGACGCCCAGCGGCTTGTTGAGCGCCAGCGTGATCTTGTCCTGGTCGAGCTGGACCCGCAGACCGTCCACGTGGATGATCGCCGTGGCCGGGTCCACGCGGACCCCGAGCTCGGTGACGATCACGCCGTCCACCTCGACGTGGCCGCCCGCGATGAGGTCCTCGCAGGCACGGCGCGAGCCGAGGCCCGCCGTGGCGAGCACCTTCTGCAGCCGCACGCCGTCGGCGACGTGGACGTCCCGCGGCGGCACGGACGGGTCCTGCACGGGGCGCCGCCGCTGCGGCGCGGCCCCTCGCTGGCCGGCTGCGGCGCCCGGCTTGCGCTGCGCACCACCCTTGCCGCCGGCGCCCTTCCCGGTGGTGGGCTTGCGCGGCCCGCTCTGGCCCCGGTGGTTGCCCTTGGGGCTGCTGCCCTGCGAGCCTCCCTGGCCGGGACGTCCTTCTCCTGCGCGGCGGCTCCCGCCGCGGCGATCCTCGTTCATCGTCTGCTTTCCGTCGTCAGTCGTCTGCCCCGAGCTGGTCCAGTGCGTCCAGGTCGGGCAGGTGGGGTGCGAGCGGCGGCAGCTCGTCGAGCGACGAGAAACCCATCCGCTCCAAGAAGTATCCAGTGGTTCCGAACAGGACGGCACCCGTGGTGGGGTCCTGGCCGATCTCCGCGATGAGGCCGCGGGTCAGGAGCGTGCGTACCACTCCGTCCACGTTCACGCCGCGGACGGCCGAGACCTGCCCACGGGTGACCGGCTGACGATACGCGATCACGGCGAGGGTCTCCAGCGCGGCCTGGCTCAGCCGGGCCGACTGGCCGTCCAGCACGAAGCGCCCGACGACGTCCGCGTGCGCCACCGACGAGTAGATGCGCCAGCCGTCGGCGTTGCTGCGCAGCTCGAACCCTCGCGGGCGTCCGCCGAGGTCACCACGGTACTCGGCGGCCAGCTCGGCCAGCAGCCGGTCCACCTCGGGCAGCGGCAGGTCCAGGGCGACGGCCAGGCGCTCGGCCGGGACCGGCGCATCCGCGACCATGAGCACGGCCTCCAGCGCGGCCGGAGCGCCGCCCGGCAGCGAATGGACGTCGACGAGGACGAGCGTGTCCTGCTCGGCCGCGTCAGGCGACGGCGCCAGGGCCCCCTCGGGCGCGGGCGTCCCGCCTGTCAGGCCGTCCGGCGTGGTGCCGGAGATCACTGTCTGATCGGTCACTGCGTCTCCTCCGGGGCGTCAGGGACCGGGTCCGCGGACCCGGGAGCCGCTGACAGCCCGTTCTCGCTCACGGGCTCGTCGAACTCGCTCGGCCCGCCCGACTGGTCCAGGTACTTGCCGCCGCCGTCGGCCTCACCGGTCCACCGGACGGTCAGCTCGCCCAGCGGCGTCACCTGCTCGAAGCTCACCAGCGCGTCACGGAACAGCTCGAGCAGCGCGAGGAAGCGCGCCACCACGACGAGCCGCTCCGACCCCGAGGTGAGCGCCCGGAACGTCGCCACGTGCTCGCGCCGGAGGCGGCGCACGATCACGCCGGCCTCCTCGCGGACGCTCACGGCCGAGCCGTGCAGGTGGCTCAGCGACACCATGGGCGGCACCTTGGGCGTCAGCGCCCGGGCGGCCAGCTCGGCCAGCCGCGCGCCGTCGAGGTCCCACACCAGCTCGGGAAGCAGGGCGGCGAGGTGCTGCTCCAGCGGCGCGAGCCGCGGGACACGGCGCCCGGCCGCGGCCATGCGCTCGGCGAGCACGCCGGACACCTGCTTGTACGCCCGGTACTGCAGGAGCCGCGCGAACAGCAGGTCGCGCGCCTCCAGGAGCTCGAGGTCCTCGGCGTCCTCGTCGACGACGCCGGGCAGCAGCCGCGCGGCCTTGAGGTCGAGCAGCGTCGCGGCGATGACGAGGAACTCGCTCGCCAGGCCCAGGTCCCACGACGGGACCGACTCGCCGCGCGACTCGGCCTCGCGGGTGGCCGCCTCGGCGGCGCGGATGTGGGCCACGAACTCGTCCGTCACGGCCGCGAGCGCCACCTCGGTGACGTCGAGCTCGTGCTTGGCGATCAGCGACAGCAGCAGGTCGAACGGGCCGGTGAAGTTGGTGAGGTGGACGTGGAACCCTGCGCGGACGGGTGCCTCGGGCAGGCCGTCGGCCGGGTCGGCGGGCGTGGCCGGCGGCCCGGCCGCCCCCGGCGCCACGGCGAGGTCGTCCGCCGGCGCCTCCAGCGTGTCAGGCAGCGTCGCCACGCGACACGAGCTCCCGGGCCAGCAGCCGGTAGGCGGCCGCGCCCGGGTGACCGGGCGCGTAGGCGGTGATGGGCTCGGCGGCCACGGACGCGTCCGGGAACTTCACGGTGCGGCCGATGACGGAGTGCAGGAGCACGCTGCCGAACGCCTCGTGCACCCGGGCCACGACCTCACGGGAGTGGAGGGTGCGCGAGTCGTACATGGTGGGGAGGATACCGTCGATCTCGAGCGCCGGGTTGAGCCGGTCACGCACCTTCTCGATGGTCTCCACCAGCAGCGCGACGCCGCGCAGCGCGAAGAACTCGCACTCGAGCGGGATCAGCACGCCGTGCGCGGCCGTCAGCGCGTTGACGGTCAGCAGGCCGAGCGACGGCTGGCAGTCGATGAGGATCACGTCGTAGTCGTCGATGACGGGACGCAGGGCGCGGGCCAGCACGGACTCGCGGGCCACCTCGCCGACCAGCTGGACCTCGGCAGCCGAGAGGTCGATGTTCGCGGGCAGCACGTCGAGGTTCTCGATGCCGGACGGGATGAGCACGTCCTCGATCCGCACGCCCCGCTCCATGAGCAGGTTGTAGACCGTGAGGTCGAGCTCGTGCGGGTTCACGCCGATGCCGACGGAGGCGGCGCCCTGCGGGTCGAAGTCGACGAGGAGCACGCGGCGGCCGTACTCCGCGAGCGCGGCGCCGAGGTTGATCGTGGACGTCGTCTTGCCCACGCCGCCCTTCTGGTTGCACATCGCGATGATGCGGGCGGGGCCGTGCGACGTGAGGGGCGGCGGCACCGGGAACGTCGGCATGGGCCTGCCGACGACGTCCCGGAGGATCTCCCCCTCAGGGCTTCGAGCTGCCGTGGGTGTACTGACGACTGCGACGGGCGGTGCGTCGGTCATCTGGCTCGCTCCCTCCCGCATGGGTGCCTCGCTCACGCCGCCACGGTACCCCAGGGATCCGTGGCCGCCAGGTGAAAGGCTCGGCGCGCCGCCCATCAGCGCGCCCGCGGGTGGGCGGCCGCGTAGACCTCGCGCAGCGTGTCGGGCGTGACCATGGTGTAGATCTGCGTGGTCGTCACGGAGGCGTGGCCCAGGAGCTCCTGGACCACGCGGACGTCCGCTCCCCCGGCCAGCAGGTGCGTGGCGTACGAGTGGCGCAGCGTGTGCGGCGAGACGCGCTCCGTGAGCCCGGCGCGCTGCGCCGCTGCCTGCAGCACCGCCCACGCCGTCTGCCGTGACAGCCGGGCGCCGCGCGTGTTGAGGAAGAGGGCGGGCGTGCCGCGGCCTGCGGCGGCGAGCGCGGGCCGCGCCCGCACCAGGTAGGCCTCGACGGCGGTCCGGGCGTAGGACCCGACCGGGACGGCCCGCTCCTTGCCCCCCTTGCCGTGCAGCCGCACGACGGCGCCCGGCTGGCCTGTCGCTGCGGGGTCCCCCTCCGCCGTGGTGCCGCCCGTGCGGTGCTCGTCCGCGCCGCGGTGGAACGCATCCACGTCGAGCCCGACGATCTCCGAGATGCGGCCGCCGGTGGCGTACAGCAGCTCCAGGAGGGCGCGGTCGCGCAGCGGCAGCGGCCCCTCCCCCTCGCCGGCGGCCTCGAGCAGCCGCGTGACGTCGCCGACGGAGAGCGCGTGCGGCAGGCGGCGCAGCTGCGTCGGTGCGTGGACCTCGGCGGAAGGGTCTGCGGTGGCCAGGCCCTCGGCCTGCGCGAAGCGGTGCCAGCCGCGGACCGCCGCGAGCGCCCGCGCGGTGGAGGACGGGGAGAGCCGCGCCCCGCCGTCGGACCCCTGGCGCAGGGAAGTGACGAAGCCGCTCACGTCGGCCTCGCCCACCTCGTCGAGGCCGGAACGCCCGGCGGCGACGAGGTAGGCCGCATAGCGCGCGAGGTCGCGCCGGTACGCGGACACGGTGTTGGCCGAGAGGCCCCGCTCGACCCGGAGGTGCGCAAGGTAGTCGCGCAGGCACGGGTCGAGGGAGGTGCCTGGGCGTACGGGGACCTCGGTCAGGGCGGCGGACACGCGGCCATCATGCCCAGGCTCGCCCGGCGCGCCGGGTGCGGCACGCCGGGCGGGGCGTGATGGGGGTTTACGAGGGATTGATCCCGAAGAGCTCGGCGCGGCTCTTGATGACCTGCGCGCGGGCCAGGCGCGGTTTGTCGGACCCGTCGCGGATCACCGAGCCGGCGGCCTCGAAGTCGGCGAGGAAGTCCACGGCCCAGGCCACGTCGGACGGCGACGGCGAGAAGCACTCGTTGATGACGGCGGGCTGCTCGAGGTCGAGGCAGAGCTTGCCGGTCATGCCGAGCACCACCGCGTCGGCGGACTGCTCGCGGAGCAGCGCGTGGGCCGTGCCGACGGTGGGGCCGTCGATGGGGCCGGGCAGGCCGCCCACGCGGCTGGCCGCGACGAGGCGGGAGCGCGGGTACGCCATGGCGATCGGCTCGTTGGCGGAGCCGGTGTCGCGGCGGTAGTCGCCGGAGCCGAACGCGAGGCGGAAGGTGCCGCGGGCCCGGGCGACGGACACGGCCTCCTCGATGCCCACGGCGGACTCGACCAGCGCGATCACCGGCACGTCGCCGCCGAGCCGCTGGGCGGTGTCCACCACGTCGTCCGCGGACTCCGTCTTGGCCAGCATGACCCCGGCCAGGCCCTCGACGTCGCGCAGGAGGGCCACGTCGTCGGCCCACGCGGCCGAGTGCCGGTCGTTGATCCGCACCCAGGCGCTGCCGCCGCTCCTCAGCCAGGAGATGACGTGGTCGCGCGCCTCGTCCTTCAGGCTGTCGTCGATGGCGTCCTCGCAGTCGAGGACGACCTGGTCCGCGCGGGAGAGCTGGGCGCGGTCGAAGTCGCCGGTGCGCAGGGCGGAGAGCAGGAGCCAGGAGCGGGCGTAGTCGGGCGCCACGCGGGACTTCTCGCGTGCGGCACGCCGCTGGACGATGTCGGGCTGGTCGGTCACGGTCACGCAGACAAGGCTACGCGCGCGAGACGGCCGGTCAGAACGGCAGGAAGACGTCCACGGCGACGAGCACGAAGAGCAGCGTGAGGTACGTGATGGAGGCGTGGAAGACCTTCATGGCGCCGAGCTTGCGCGACGGGTCCTTGGCCCGGCGCTGCATCGCGACGGTGGCCCAGAGGAACCACGCGCCGAGGGCGGACGCGCCCACGGTGTAGACCCACGTCATGCCCGCGAGCGGCGTGAGGACGAGGGAGCACGCGATCATCGCCAGCGTGTAGCCGATCATCTCGGCCGCGACGCGCTTGTCGTCGCTCACGACGGGCAGCATCGGCACGCCGGCGTTGGCGTAGTCCTTCTTGAACTTGATCGACAGCGGCCAGTAGTGCGGCGGCGTCCAGAAGAAGATGACGCCGAAGAGCGCGAGGCCCGCCCAGCTCATCCCGCCGGTCACGGCGGCCCAGCCGATGAACACGGGCATGCAGCCCGCGATCCCGCCCCAGACGATGTTCTGCGGCGTGCGGCGCTTGAGGATCATCGTGTAGCCCACCACGTAGATCGCGATCGCGGCGAAGGTGAGCCACGCGGAGGCGGGGTTGACCAGGAGCGCGAACCACGAGAGCGACAGGACGCCCAGGACGGTGGCGAACACGAGCCCCGCCCGCGGCGTGATCTCGCCCGTGACGAGCGGCCGCCGCTTGGTGCGGTTCATGATCGCGTCGATGTCGCGGTCGATGTAGCAGTTGAAGGCGTTCGCCGAGCCCGCGGCCGCGGCGCCGCCCACCAGCGTGAGCAGGATCAGCCCGAGGTCGGGCAGGCCGCCCTGGGCCAGGATCATCGTCGGCACCGTGGTGACGAGCAGCAGCTCGATGACCCGCGGCTTCGTCAGCGCGATGTAGGCGCCCGCCCGCCGCAGGACCCACGAACCGGGCCGGGCATCACCGACGACCTCGTCGTCGCCGCCCTCGCGGGTGCGCGAGGTCCTACCGGGGGTCGTCTGGCTCGTGGTCACGCGCGTCGGTCATCCGTTCGGGAGGTTCCGCGGAGGGAAGGATCCGGGTGGGGCTCCGGGTACTCGGGCCGTCTCATGGTACGTCCCCGCAGGCCCGGGGCGCTCCCGCCCGGCCTCTCCGAGGTGTGAGATGCACCCCGGCGGTCAGGCCACGTCGCGTATAGGGTGGGTGCGCGACCGCAGGGCCTCTTCACCCCCGAGCGCGTCGGGAACAACCGACCTCACCTGCGTGTCCACATACTCGGTACCACGGTGGCCGGCAGCAGCCGGACCGCCACACGCACGACCCGCGGCCGGAGCCGTGGAGGTAGTCCCGGACACGCTCCGGGAGCCTCTCGCCCCCCGCCCGGGGAGAGAAGAGGATACGTGAACGCGTTCGACCCCGCCCTGACACCGCTGGACTGGTCGGAGCTCGACGAGCGGGCGGTGAGGTCCATCAAGGCTCTCTCCGCCGACGCCGTCGAGAAGGTCGGCAACGGCCACCCGGGTACGGCGATCTCCCTGGCCCCCGCCGCCTACCTCCTGTTCCAGAAGGCCATGCGCCACGACCCGGCCGACCCCTCCTGGGTGGGCCGCGACCGGTTCGTGCTGTCGGCGGGACACTCGTCGCTGACCATCTACCTCCAGCTGTTCCTCGCGGGCTACGGCCTGGAGATGGACGACATCGCGGCGCTGCGCACCTGGGGCTCCAAGACCCCCGGCCACCCCGAGGTGGGCCACACCGCGGGCGTCGAGATCACCACGGGCCCCCTGGGCCAGGGTCTCGCCTCGTCCGTCGGCATGGCGTTCGCGTCGCGCCGCGAGCGGGGTCTCCTCGACCCGGAGACCGCCCCCGGCGAGAGCCCGTTCGACCACCACGTGTACGTGATCGCCTCGGACGGCGACCTGCAGGAGGGCGTCACCTCCGAGGCCTCGTCCCTCGCGGGCCACCAGCAGCTCGGCAACCTCATCGTGATCTGGGACGACAACAAGATCTCGATCGAGGACCAGACCGACATCTCGTTCTCCGAGGACGTCCTGGCCCGGTACGAGGCGTACGGCTGGCACACGCAGCGGGTCGACTGGACCAGCGGCGGCACCGGCTACGCCGAGGACGTCGACGCGCTGGCCGCGGCCCTCGACGCCGCCAAGGCCGAGACGGGCCGCCCGTCCCTGATCGCGCTGAACACGATCATCGGCTGGCCCTCGCCGAAGAAGCAGGACACCTACGCGATCCACGGCTCCGCGCTCGGCGGCGACGAGGTCAAGGGCCTCAAGGCCGCCCTCGGCCTCGACCCCGAGGTGTCGTTCCACATCGACGACGACGTGCTCAAGCACACGCGCGACGTGGCCTCCCGCCAGGCCGAGCAGCGGGCCGCCTGGGACACCGCGTTCGAGGCGTGGCGCACCGCCAACCCGTCCGGCGCCGCGCTGCTGGAGCGCCTGCAGACCCGCACGCTGCCCGAGGGCTGGGCCGACGTGCTGCCCGAGTTCCCGGCCGACGCGAAGGGCGTGGCCACGCGTGCCGCGTCCGGCAAGGTGCTCACCTCGGTCAAGGACGTGCTGCCGGAGCTGTGGGGCGGCTCGGCCGACCTCGCGGGCTCGAACAACACCACGATGGACGGCGAGCCGTCCTTCGTCCCCGCCGACCACCAGACCCGCTCGTACAAGGGCGGCATCTACGGCCGCACCCTGCACTTCGGCATCCGCGAGCACGCCATGGGCGCGATCCTCAACGGCATCGCCCTGCACGGCCTGACCCGCCCGTACGGCGGCACGTTCTTCCAGTTCGCCGACTACATGCGCGGCGCCGTGCGCCTCGCGGCGCTCATGGGCACGCCGTCGGTGTTCGTGTGGACGCACGACTCGATCGGTCTCGGCGAGGACGGCCCCACGCACCAGCCCGTCGAGCACCTCTGGGCCTACCGCGCCATCCCGGGCCTCGACATCGTGCGCCCGGCCGACGCGAACGAGACGGTGTACGCCTGGCGCGGCATCCTGGAGAACACGAGCAACCCGGCAGGCCTGATCCTGACCCGCCAGAACGTGCCGACGTTCCCTCGCGGCGAGGAGGGCTTCGCCCCGGCGGAGGGCACGCTCAAGGGCGCCTACACGCTGCTGGACACCGACGGCACGCCGGACGTGATCCTCATCGGCACCGGCTCCGAGGTCCAGCTCGCCGTCGAGGCGCGCGCCGCTCTCGCGGCCGAGGGCGTCAGCGCCCGCGTGGTCTCGGCGCCGTCGCTCGAGTGGTTCGAGCGCCAGGACGAGGCCTACCGCGAGTCGGTGCTCCCGTCGTCTGTCAAGGCGCGCGTGTCGGTCGAGGCGGGCATCGCCCAGGGCTGGCACCGTCTGGTCGGCGACGCCGGCCGCTCCGTCTCGCTGGAGCACTACGGCGCCTCGGCGGACTACAAGGTGCTCTACCAGGAGTTCGGCATCACGGCGGAGGCCGTGGCGGCCGCCGCCCGCGACTCGATCGCGGCCGCGCAGGCCTGAGCAGTCCCGTCGGGCCGGGGGCCCGACGACGTCCTGCCCGGCCGGGTGCACCACCCGGCCGGGCAGGGCCACCCGGGGCCGGCCGGGGAGCCCGGTGCGGCCCACCTGAGCAGTCGAGCACGAGAGAAGGGCATCATGACCGACACCACCACCGGCGAAGAGACGCCGCGCCCGACCCGCCGCCTGTCGGAGGCGGGTGTCTCCATCTGGCTCGACGACCTGTCCCGCGAGCGCCTGCGCACCGGCAACCTCGCGGCGCTGATCGCCGAGAAGGACGTGGTCGGCGTGACCACGAACCCCACCATCTTCGCCGCGGCCCTGTCCGTCGGGAACGCGTACGACGACTCGCTCGCCGAGCTCGCGGGCCAGGACGTCGAGTCCGCCGTCGAGCGGATCACGACCGACGACGTGCGCGAGGCGGCCGACGTGCTCCGTGAGGTGTACGACGCCACGGGCACCGTGGACGGCCGGGTCTCGATCGAGGTGGACCCGCGGCTCGCCCGCGACACGGAGGCCACGGTCGCCACGGCCCAGCGCCTCTGGACCACCGTGGACCGCCCCAACGTGATGATCAAGATCCCGGCCACGGTCGAGGGCCTGGACGCGATCACGCGGACGCTGGCCGAGGGCATCAGCGTCAACGTGACCCTCATCTTCTCCATCGAGCGCTACCGCGCCGTCATGGACGCGTTCCTCACCGGGCTCGAGCGGGCGAAGGAGGCCGGCATCGACCTGGCCCCCGTCGGCTCGGTCGCGTCGTTCTTCGTGTCGCGCGTGGACGCCGAGATCGACAAGCGCCTGGACAAGATCGGCACCGACGAGGCCCTCGCCCTGCGCGGACAGGCCGCGATCGCGAACGCCCGGCTCGCGTACGCGGCGTACGAGGAGGTCTTCTCCTCCGACCGCTGGAAGGCCCTGGAGGCCGCCGGCGCGCAGCCGCAGCGCCCCCTCTGGGCGTCCACCGGCGTGAAGAACCCCGAGTACCGCGACACGATGTACGTCGACGAGCTCGTGGTCCCCGGTGTCGTCAACACGATGCCCGAGGGCACGCTGAACGCCTTCGCCGACCACGGCATCGTGCTGGGCGACACGGTCACGGGCACCGCCGAGTCGGCCGCGGCCACGATCGCCGCCGTCGAGGCCGTCGGGATCTCCATGGACGAGGTCACCGCGAAGCTCGAGGACGAGGGCGTCACCAAGTTCGAGGTGAGCTGGAACGAGCTGCTCACCACCACCAAGGCGGGCCTGGACGGAGCGGCTGACAAGTGAGACCGGCCAAGATCACCGCGGAGCTCAACCCGCTCCGCGACCCTCTCGACCTCCGCCTCCCCCGCATCGCGGGGCCGTGCGGCCTGGTCATCTTCGGCGTCACGGGTGACCTCGCCCGCAAGAAGCTCATGCCGGCCGTGTACGACCTCGCCAACCGCGGCCTCCTGCCGCCCGGCTTCGCGCTGACGGGCTTCGCCCGCCGCGACTGGGCCGACCAGGACTTCGCCCAGATCGTGCACGACGCCGTCAAGGAGAACGCCCGCACGCCGTTCCGCGAGGCCACGTGGCGCCAGCTCGCCGAGGGCATCCGGTTCGTCCAGGGCTCGTTCGACGACGACGCGGCGTTCGAGACCTTGCGGGAGACCGTCGAGAAGCTCGACGCCGAGCGCGGCACCGGCGGCAACCACGCGTTCTACCTCTCGGTGCCGCCGAGCGCCTTCCCGGTCGTCTGCCGCCAGCTCGCCCGCTCGGGGCTCTCGGCGCCCGACACCGACCCGGAGGACGGGTTCGCCTGGCGTCGCGTGGTCATCGAGAAGCCGTTCGGCCACGACCTCGCCAGCGCCAAGGAGCTGGACGCGGTCGTCTCGGAGGTCTTCCCGCCCGACTCGGTGTTCCGGATCGACCACTACCTGGGCAAGGAGACGGTCCAGAACCTCCTGGCGCTGCGCTTCGCGAACCAGATGTTCGAGCCGCTGTGGAACGCCAACTATGTGGACCACGTCCAGATCACCATGGCCGAGGACATCGGCATCGGTGGCCGTGCCGGCTACTACGACGGGATCGGCGCCGCGCGCGACGTCATCCAGAACCACCTCCTGCAGCTCCTCGCGCTCGTCGCGATGGAGGAGCCGGTGACCTTCGACGCCGCCGAGCTGCGCGCCGAGAAGATCAAGGTGCTCTCGTCGGTGCGCCTCCCCCGCGACCTCGGCAAGCACACGGCCCGCGGGCAGTACGCGGCCGCGTGGCAGGGTGGCGAGGAGGTGCGAGGCTTCCTCGACGAGGACGGCATCGCGAAGGACTCCGTCACCGAGACGTTCGCCGGCATCCGCGTCGACATCGACAACCGGCGCTGGGCGGGCGTGCCGTTCTACCTCCGCTCGGGCAAGCGCCTCGGCCGGCGCGTCACCGAGGTGGCCGTGGTCTTCAAGAAGGCGCCGCACCTCCCGTTCGAGTCCTCCCTGACGTCCGAGCTGGGCAACAACGCGCTCGTCATCCGCGTGCAGCCGGACGAGGGCGTGACGCTGCGGTTCGGCGCCAAGGTGCCGGGCACGGCGATGCAGGTCCGCGACGTGACGATGGACTTCGGCTACGGCCACTCGTTCACCGAGTCGTCGCCCGAGGCGTACGAGCGCCTCATCCTCGACGTGCTGCTCGGCGACCCGCCGCTGTTCCCCACGCGCGAGGAGGTCGAGCTCTCCTGGAAGATCCTCGACCCCATCACCGCGTACTGGGCCAAGCAGGGCCAGCCGGAGCAGTATGCCTCCGGCACGTGGGGGCCGCCGTCGGCCGACGCGATGATGGCGCGCGACGGGCGCGCCTGGCGCCGGCCGTGAGCCGGGCCCTGAGCCGGGCCGTCAGCCCGGCCGAGACCCCGGTACAGACCTCAGGAGATCCGCGATGATCATCGACATGCCGGACACCACCGCGAACGCGGTGAACAAGCGCCTGGTACGCCTGCGCGACGAGGGCGGCGCCGTCGCTCTCGGCCGCGTCCTGACCCTCGTGGTCCTCGCCGACGAGCGGGACGTCGAGACGGCCGTCGAGGCCGCGAACGACGCCTCCCGGGAGCACCCGTGCCGTGTGATCGTGGTCGCACCCGCAAGCCGGGGCAGCGAGGCGCGCCTCGACGCCCAGATCCGGGTCGGCGGTGACGCCGGCGCCTCCGAGGTGGTGGTGCTGCGCGCCTTCGGCCCGCTCCTGGAGCGCGGCGACACCCTCGTGATGCCGCTGCTGCTGCCCGACGCGCCCATCGTCGTCTGGTGGCCGCGGGAGGCGCCGGAGGACCCGTCGTCGGACCCCGTGGGCGCCATGGCCCACCGCCGCATCACCGACACGACGGTGGCCAAGGACCCGGTCGGCATGCTCGGCACCCTGGCGACCACCTACGCCCCGGGCGACACGGACCTCGCGTGGGCCCGCGTCACGCTGTGGCGGGGGCTCATCGCGGCGGCCGTGGAGCAGCCGCCGTTCGAGCCCGTGCTCTCCGTCCGGGTCGAGGGGCAGCGCGACCACACGTCGCTCGACCTCCTCGCCGCCTGGCTCGGCGCACGCCTGCGCTGCCCGGCCACGGTGGCGCGGGTCAAGAACTCCGAGGCCATCACCAAGGTGGTCCTGGAGCGCAAGAGCGGCCCCATCGTGCTCGACCGTCCGGACGGCCGCACGGTGACCATCTCCCAGCCGGGCAAGCCCGACCGCCGCATCGCCCTGCCGATCCGCGCCCTCAACGAGGCGCTGATCGAGGAGCTGCGCCGTCTCGACCCCGACGAGATCTACGAGGAGGTCCTCACCAAGGGCCTGCCCCTCGTGGAGCGGGCGTCATGACGGCGGGGCGTCTCGTGGTGGTGCACCCGGACGCGACGGTCCTCGCCGAGGCCGCCGCGGCGCGGCTCCTCACGCGGATCCTCGACGTCCAGTCGGTGCGCTCCCCCGTGCACGTGGTCGTCACGGGCGGCACGGTGGGCATCCGCACGCTGGCCGCCATGGCGGCCAGCCCCGTGCTCGGGGCGGTCGACTGGTCGGGGGTGCACCTGTGGTGGGGCGACGAGCGCTTCCTGCCCGACGGCGACCCCGACCGCAACGAGACGCAGGCGCGGGAGGCCCTGGTCGACGCGCTCGTGGCGTCGCACGGGCTCCCCGCGGGGAACGTCCACCCCATGCCGGGGCCGTCCGCCGTCGCGACGCCGGAGGAGGCCGCCCAGGCCTACGCGGCCGAGCTCGCCACGTTCGGGAGCCCTGTCCCGGCGTTCGACGTGCTCCTGCTCGGCATGGGGCCCGACGGGCACGTGGCGTCCCTCTTCCCAGGGCACGAAGGGCTGGACGCGACCGGCCCGACGGTGGGCGTCCACGGCTCCCCCAAGCCGCCGCCGGAGCGCGTCTCGCTCACCTTCGAGACGATCCGCGCGGCCCGGCAGGTGTGGCTCGTGGTGAACGGGGCCGACAAGGCCGGTCAGGCGGCCGCAGCCCTCGCGGGCGGCGACGTGCACGAGGTGCCGGCCGCCGGCGCGGTGGGCACCGAGCTCACGCTCTGGCTGCTGGACAGCGCGGCGGCCGCGGAACGGTAGGGAGGGTCGCCCGGGCGTCGGCGCTGTTCCCGCCGGCGCTCGGCCACGTGATCGGCAAGAGGTCGGATGATCGGCAACCCGGGTTGCCGATCATCCGACCTTTTGCCGATCACCGGGGCCGGCCACAGCGGGCCGCCCGCCCGGAGCGGGCTGTCGGCTAGCTCCGTACGCCGCCGCGACGGACGCGCAGCGCCTCGAGCGCCTCCTCGAGGAGCGCGGCGCCGTCTGCCTCGGTGCGCCGCTCCTTCACGTACGCGAGGTGCGTCTTGTAGGGCTCGTTGCGCGTGGGCGACGGCGGGCTCGCCGGGTCGAGACCCGCGGGGAAGCCGCAGCGCGGGCAGTCCCACTGCTCGGGAGGCTCGACGTCCTCGCCCACCGAGAAGCTCGGTGAGGTCTCGTGCCCGTTGGCACACCAGTAGGAGACGCGCACCCGTGGCGCGGTCTCCCCTCGCTCGGACTCACCGAGCGGGCCCGCGCCGACGCGGCTCCCTCGGATCGCATGACCGCCTGATGCCACGTTCCTCGTCCCCTCCGTTGAGGTCTGGCCTGGAGCAACGCCGGGTGTGGCGTCAGCTCACCTTCTGGATCAGACCGAGCAGGACGATGACGACCGTCCACACGAGGGCGAACGCGATCGTGATGCGGTTCAGGTTCCGCTCGGCCACGCCGGACGAGCCGGCTCCCATCGAGACTCCGCCGCCGAACATGTCGGAGAGGCCGCCACCCTTGCCCTTGTGGAGCAGGATGAGCAGGGTCAGGAAGGCGCTGGTGAGCACCAGCAGGACCTGCAGGATGATGCGGAGCGCGTCCACGGTTACGTCCTCGGATTCTCGGTGTGCCGGAGATCACTCCGGCGACGGGTCGGGTCAAGAGTAGGCGAGAGATGCCGCAGCGGGCGAAACCCCAGGTCAGGGCCTCGCCCGCCGCGTAAGTCGCGGGTTTGAGGGTACCTCAGGACAGGACGTGCGCCTGATACCGGACGATCTTGGCGAACTCCTCGGGGTCGAGGCTGGCGCCGCCCACGAGGGCGCCGTCCACGTCGGGCTTCGCCATGATCTGCGCGACGTTCCCCGACTTCACGGAACCGCCGTACAGCACGCGGACCGCGGCGGCCACGTTGTCGTCGTACAGCTCGCCCAGCACGCGGCGGATCGCGCCGCACACCTCCTGCGCGTCCTCCGGCGTGGCGACCTCGCCCGTGCCGATGGCCCACACGGGCTCGTACGCGATGACGATCTTCGCGACCTGCTCCGCCGGGACGTCGGCCAGCGCCGCCTCCACCTGCGCCAGCGTGTACGACACCTGGTCGCCCGCCTTGCGGATGTCCAGGCCCTCACCGACGCACAGGATCGGCACCAGGCCGTGGGCGAACGCCGCCCGCACCTTGTCGTTCACCAGGTCGTCGGACTCGCCGTGGTACTCACGGCGCTCCGAGTGGCCCACGGCCACGTAGGTGACGCCGAGCTTGGCGAGCATCGTCGCCGAGATCTCGCCCGTGTACGCGCCCGACTCGTGCTTCGACACGTCCTGCGCGCCGTACACGATCTCCAGCTTGTCGGCGTCGACCAGGGTCTGCACCGAGCGCAGGTCCGTGAACGGCGGCAGCACGGCCACCTCGACGGCGGCGTAGTCGTGCTTGGCGTCCTTCAGCGTCCACGCCAGCTTCTGCACGGTCTGGATCGCCTCGTGGTGGTCCAGGTTCATCTTCCAGTTGCCCGCCATGAGCGGCGTGCGGGTGGTAGCCACGTCAGTACTTCCTCAGTTCGTCCGGACGGTGCCCGACGCCGGGCCGGGGGGGGGAGGGGGGCCCGGGGCCCCCCCCCCGGGGGGCCCCCC
>NZ_JBXTSN010000007.1:20357-177376 GCF_057158775.1 Antribacter sp. NEAU-D49
GCCACAGGGGGGGCGGCGGGGGCCCGCCGCGGGCCGGCGCGCCTGCGGGCGCCGGCCCCCGGCCCGGCGTCGGGCACCAGGGAAAGTGGTGCTCAGTCCTGCCTGTCTGAGGCCTGAGCTCAGTCCTGGAGGACCGTGATGCCGGGGAGCTCCTTGCCCTCGAGCAGCTCGAGGCTCGCGCCGCCCCCCGTCGAGATGTGGCTGAAGCCCGCCTCGTCGAAGCCGAGGAGGCGCACCGCCGCGGCAGAGTCGCCGCCGCCCACGATGGAGAACGCGCCGTCCGCCGTCGCGTCGACGATGCCCTGCGCCACGGCCTTGGTGCCGGCCGCGAACGCCTCGAACTCGAAGACGCCCATGGGGCCGTTCCAGACGACCGTGCGGGCGTCGGCGAGCCGGTCCGTGAAGAGGGCGCCGGAGTCCGGGCCGATGTCCAGGCCCATGGTGCCGTCCGGGATGGCGTCGGCGGGGACGGTGCGGTGCGGGGCGTCCGCCGCGAACGAGTCCGCGGCGACGATGTCGACCGGGAGGACGATCTCGACGCCGTTGGCCGCCGCCGTCTCCAGGTAGCCCTTGACCGTCTCGACCTGGTCCTCCTCGAGGAGGGACGAGCCGACGGCGTGCCCCTGGGCCTTGAGGAACGTGAAGACCATGCCGCCGCCGATGAAGAGGCGGTCCGCCTTGGTCAGGAGGTTCGCGATGACGCCGAGCTTGTCGGAGACCTTGGAGCCGCCCAGCACCACCGCGTAGGGGCGCTGCGGGTCCTCCGTGGCCCTGGACAGCGACTCGACCTCCTTGAGGACGAGGTCGCCGGCAGCGGCGGGGAGCACCTTCGCGACGTCGTACACCGACGCCTGCTTGCGGTGGACCACGCCGAAGCCGTCCGAGACGAACGCGTCGGCCAGAGCGGCGAGCTCGCCCGCGAGCTCCTCGCGCTCGGCGTCCACCTTGGACGTCTCGCGAGCGTCGAACCGGACGTTCTCCAGGAGGGCCACCTGACCGTCCTCGAGGGCTGCCACGACCTTCTGGGCCGACGGGCCCACCAGGTCCTCGGCGAGCGCCACGTCCTGACCGAGCAGCTCGCCCAGACGCGCGGCGACGGGCGCCAGGGAGTACTTGGAGTCCGGGGTGCCCTTGGGGCGGCCCAGGTGCGCCGTGACGACCACGCGGGCGCCGGCCTCGGTCAGACGGCGCAGCGTCGGCAGCGCGGCCTGGATGCGGCCGTCGTCGGTGATGGTGGTCCCGTCGAGCGGGACGTTGAAGTCGGAGCGGACGAGCACGCGCTTGCCGCGCAGGTCGCCGAGCGAGTCGATGGTCTTCATACCAAGCCTTTCCTCATCAGGAGCGCACCGCGCACAGGGGAGCCCTGGTCCCGGCCGGGCCGGCCGAAGCCGGCCCGGCACCGGTGGGACCAGGGCTCCCCTTCGCGGTCACGCGGGTACGCGCTCGCCGGGCTTCGTCAGAGCTTCTCGCCCACGAAGGACGTCAGGGCGACGAGGCTGTTGGAGTAGCCCCACTCGTTGTCGTACCACGAGACGACCTTGACCTGGTCACCGATCACCTTGGTCAGCTTCGAGTCGAAGATGCTCTGGTGCGGGTTGGTGATGATGTCCGACGACACGATCTCGTCGTCCACGTACTCGAGGATGCCCTTGAGGACGCCCTCCGACGCGGCCTTGACGGCGGCGTTGACCTCGTCGACCGTCACCTCGCGCGACGCCGTGAACGTCAGGTCCGTGGCGGAGCCGGTGATGGTCGGCACGCGGAGCGCGTAGCCGTCCAGCTTGCCCTTGAGCTCGGGCAGCACCAGCGACACGGCCTTGGCCGCACCCGTCGAGGTGGGGACGATGTTCTGCGCGGCCGCACGGGCACGGCGCAGGTCCTTGTGCGGGCCGTCCTGGAGGTTCTGGTCGCCCGTGTACGCGTGGATCGTCGTCATCAGACCGCGCTCGATGCCGATCGAGTCGTTGAGCGCCTTCGCCAGCGGGGCGAGGCAGTTCGTGGTGCACGACGCGTTCGAGATGATGTGGTGCGCGGCCGGGTCGTACTGCTCGTTGTTGACGCCCATGACGAACGTGGCGTCCTCGTTCTTGGCCGGCGCCGAGATGATGACCTTCTTGGCCCCACCGTCGATGTGCGCCTTGGCCTTCGTCGCGTCCGTGAAGAAGCCCGTGGACTCGATCACGATGTCCGCACCCAGCTCGCCCCAGGGAAGGTTCGCGGGGTCACGCTCGGCGAGCGCACGGATCTTCTTCCCGTCGACGATGATGTTCTCGTCGTCGAAGTCGACGCTCAGCGGGAAGCGGCCCAGCACGGTGTCGTACTTGAGCAGGTGCGCGAGGGTCGCGTTGTCGGTCAGGTCGTTCACACCGACGATCTCGATGTCAGCACCCGACGCGATGATGGCGCGGTAGAAGTTCCGTCCGATGCGGCCGAAGCCGTTGATACCGACGCGGATGGTCACAATGCCTCCTCAGGGCGCGCCGGCGAACCCGACGCACACGGTTCGTATCTGTGTCGCGGCGCACGGGGCGCTCGCAGCATGCGGGTGAGGTCGGCCGACCCTCACGACCAGGGCGCAGAAGACCACGGTGGAAACGTGAAGGTCACACCGTCGTCACCTGACGCTTGCGAGCCTATACCCGATACCGGCCCTCACGTGACCTCAGGTCGACCTGGGGGCGGGTGGTCTCACAGGTCGAGCAGGTCCGGGCTCAGACCGGCCTCCGTGTCCGGGATCCCGAGCTCCGCAGCGCGCTTGTCGGCGGTCGAGAGGAGGCGCCGGATCCGGCCGGCGACGGCGTCCTTGGACAGCTGCGGGTCGGCGAGCCGGCCGAGCTCCTCCAGCGAGGCCTGCTTGTGCGCGAGGCGCAGCTCCCCCGCCTCGCGCAGGTGCTCGGGCACCTCGTCACCCAGGATCTCGAAAGCCCGCTGGACGCGCGCGCCCGCCGCGACCGCCGCCCGGGCGGACCGGCGCAGGTTGGCGTCGTCGAAGTTGGCGAGCCGGTTGGCCGTTCCCCGCACCTCGCGGCGCGCACGGCGCTCCTCCCACACCGTGAGGGTGTCGGTAGCACCGATGCGCTGGAGCATCGTGGCGATCGCGTCGCCGTCCCGGATGACCACGCGGTCCACGCCCCGCACCTCGCGCGACTTGGCGGAGACGCCGATACGACGAGCAGCGCCGACGAGCGCGAGCGCCGCCTCCGGCCCCGGGCTGGTGACCTCCAGGGCCATGGAGCGCCCGGGCTCGGTGAGCGAGCCGTGCGCCAGGAAGGCCCCCCGCCAGACCGCCTCGGCCTCGGGGACGCCCGCGGACACCACCTCGGGCGCGAGGCCCCGCACGGGCCGGCCGCGCACGTCCAGGAGGCCCGTCTGCCGGGCGAGCGACTCGCCCTCCCGGACCACCCGCACCACGTAGCGGCTGCTCTTGCGCAGGCCGCCGGCCTGCACCACGATCAGCTCGCTCGTGTGGCCGTACAGGTCGTGGATCGCGTGCCGGAGCCGTGCGGCGGCCAGCTCGGTGTCGAGCTCCGCCTCGATGACCACGCGACCGGAGATGATGTGCAGGCCACCGGAGAAGCGCAGGGTCGCCGAGACCTCTGCCTTGCGGCACGAGGTCCTGGCCACCTTGACCCGCGCGAGCTCCTCCTTGACCTGTGCCGTGAGCGCCATGCGGTCATCCTGCCACGGCGGCAAGGGTCAGGGCGGGTGGAATCGCGACCAACAGGGGGAAATGTCCCGGCGTGTCTGGCGCGACGCGCGGATAAACTGCGCTACACGTCGCCCAGCACGCCGTCGAACACGTCCCGGTAGGCGGCGGCGAGGCGCAGCGAGTCGTGCCGCGCCGTGCCGTCGCCCCGGCGGACCTGGCGCATGAGGAGCCGCGCACCCATCGACGCGGCGGCGTCGGACAGGCCCGCCACGTCCTCCACCGCCGACGGGTCGGCGAGCACCGCGTCGACCCGCAGGCCCGGGGCGTGCTTGTGCAGGGCCTCCAGGTGGTCGATCGCCGTCAGGCCCGCCGTCTCCCCGGTGTCTGCCGAGAGGTTGAGCGTGACGCAGCGCCGGGCCGGGGTGTCGTGCAGGGCGGCGGCGAGCTCGGGGACCAGGAGGTGCACCAGCACCGACGAGTACCAGGAGCCCGGCCCCAGCACCACCCAGTCGGCGTCGAGCACGGCCTGGACGGCCTCCGGAGGCGCCGGCGGGTCGGCGGGCAGCAGCCGGAGCTGCTCGATGCGCCCGTCGGTCACCGCGACCTTGCTCTGCCCCACCACGGTCTCCAGCGGCCCGTCGTCCGCGCCCCGACGCACGTCCGCCTCCACGACGAGCGGCACGGACGCCATCGGCAGCACGCGCCCCCGCGCGCCGAGGAGCCGGCCCACCCAGTCGAGCCCCGCGACCGTGTCGCCCAGCCGCTCCCACAGCGCGACGATGAGGAGGTTGCCGACGGCGTGCCGGTCGAGGTCGCCCGCCGACGTGAAGCGGTGCTGGAGCAGGCCGCTCCAGGTCTGCCCCCACTCCGAGTCGTCGCACAGGGCCGCGAGCGCCATCCGCAGGTCGCCGGGCGGGAGCACGTCCAGCTCCTCGCGGAGCCGGCCCGACGACCCGCCGTCGTCGGCGACCGTGACGACGGCCGTGAGCCGGTCGGACATGAGGCGCAGCGCGGAGAGGCTGGCGGACAGGCCGTGGCCGCCGCCGAGGGCGACCACCGCGGGGTTGCGGCTCCACTCGGGCCGGGCCGTGGCGCCCGACGCCCAGCCGGTGCCAGGGCCTCCCGGGGGCAGGGGCGTGCTCATTCGCGTCCCAGGTCCCGGGCGGTGACAGTGACGCGGTGGCCGCCGGCCCGGAGGCGGTCGGCGACGGCGTCGGCCATCGCGACGGACCGGTGCTTGCCGCCCGTGCAGCCGACGGCGATCGTCACGTAGCGCTTCTCCTCCTGGAGGTAGCCGGCGAGGACCGGTTCCAGGGCCGCCACGTACCGGTCCACGAAGTCGCGGGCGCCCGGCCGCGCGAGCACGTAGTCGCGGACGGGGGCGTCCCGGCCGGTGAGGTGGCGCAGCTCGGTGATCCAGTAGGGGTTGGCGAGGAACCGGACGTCCACGACATGGTCGGCGTCCAGCGGCAGCCCGTACTTGAACCCGAACGAGAGGAGGTTGATGCGCAACGCCTCGGGGTTGCCGTCCGACAGGGCGGCCCGGATCTCGCGCGCCAGGTCGTGGACGTTCAGGTCGGAGGTGTCGATGACCACGTCGGCCCGCTCCGCGATGCTGGCGAGGAGGCGGCGCTCCTCCTCGATCCCGTCGAGGATGCGGCCCTCCCCCTGCAGCGGGTGCGGCCGGCGCACCTGCTCGTAGCGGCGCACGAGCACCTCGTCGGACGCGTCGAGGTAGAGGATCCGGTAGAACACCCCGGCCTCCGACATGTGGGTCAGCACCTTGTCGAGCTCCGCGAAGAACTGGCGGCCGCGGACGTCCACCACGGCGGCCACGCGCTCGATCGAGGAACCCTTCGCCATGAGGTCGACCATCGGGACGAGCATCATCGGCGGCAGGTTGTCGACGACGTACCAGCCGAGGTCTTCCACCACCGCCGCGGCACGCGAGCGCCCGGCACCCGACATGCCGGTGATGATCAGCACCTCCGGCTCGGTGCGCTCAGGGGCCGGTGCCGCCGCCTCGATGGCGGCGATCCCGGTCGGTGCGGTGATGGGGGACGGCTCGCTCATGGTCCCAGCATGCCAGGGGCAGGCGCCGTGCTCGAACTCCCCTCGCTGCTCAGGGCGTCGAGAACCGCGCGGGCCGTCTTGTCCCCCACGCCCCGGACGCTCGCGATCTCCTCGACGCTCGCCGCGCGCAGCCGCTTCAGGGAGCCGAAGTGGGTCAGCAGCGTCTTCTTCCGCGCCGGGCCGAGCCCGGGCACGTCGTCGAGCACCGACGCCGTCATGCCCTTGCTGCGCCGCTTGCGGTGCTGGCTGATGGCGAAGCGGTGCGCCTCGTCGCGCACCCGCTGCAGCATGTACAGGCCCTCCGAGGAGCGCTGCAGGATGACCGGGTACTCCTCCCCCGGGAGCCAGACCTCCTCGAGCCGCTTCGCGAGCCCGCAGAGGGCCACGTCCGTGATGCCGAGCTCTTCGAGCGCCCGGGCCGCCGCCGCGACCTGCGGCGGGCCACCGTCGACCACCACGAGGTTGGGCGGGTACGCGAAGCGGGGGCGCTCGGGCGGGGCGTCCGCCGCCACCTCGCCCGACCGGGGCGCTCCCGGCCCAGGGACCGGCGCCTCGTCGGCATCCACCCGGTCGTCCACCTCGACCTCGCCGGAGGCCAGCCGGTCCTGCAGGTAGCGGCGGAAGCGGCGGGTGATGACCTCGTGCATCGCCGCCGTGTCGTCGCGCGCACCGTCGCCCTCGGGGCCACGGACGCTGAACGACCGGTACTCGCTCTTGCGGGGCAGCCCGTCCTCGAACACGACCATGGACGCCGACTGGTACGTGCCCTGCGTGTGCGACACGTCGTAGCACTCGATGCGGAGCGGCGCCGAGTCGAGACCCAGCGCCTCCTGGATCTCGCGCAGCGCCTGGCTGCGGGTGGTCAGGTCACCCGCCCGGCGGGTGCGATGGAGTGCGAGGGCATGCTCGGCATTCTTGCGGACCGTCTCCGCGAGGTCGCGCTTGTCGCCGCGCTGGGGCACACGCACGTCCACGCGCGCGCCCCGCAGGCCGCTGAGCCAGGTCGTGACCTGGTCCAGGTCCGGCGGGAGCACCGGCACGAGCACCTCCCGGGGCACGGCGTCGCGCGCCGCCGCCCGGGCGGAGCCGGCGTCGCCGCCCGAGGCCGCCGCGACGTCGTCGTCCACCTGGCCGTAGACCTGCTGGAGCAGGTGCTCCACCAGCTCCCCGTCCGTGACGTCCTCGACCTTCTCCACCACCCAGCCGCGCTGGCCGCGGATACGGCCGCCGCGGACGTGGAAGACCTGGACCGCTGCCTCGAGCTCGTCGCCCACCAGCGCGAACACGTCGGCGTCGGTGGCGTCGCCGAGAACCACCGCGTTCTTCTCGGTGGCACGGCGCAGCGCCTGGATGTCGTCGCGCAGGCGGGCCGCCTGCTCGTACTCCATCGACGCCGCCGCCTCCTGCATGCGCTGGGTGAGCCGCCTCTCGAACCGGGCGGTGTCGCCCGCCATGAAGTCGCAGAAGTCGGCCGCCAGGGCCCGGTGGTCGTCCGTGCTGATGCGGCCCACGCACGGAGCCGAGCACTTGTCGATGTAGCCCAGCAGGCACGGCCGGCCCGTCTGCTGGGCGCGCTTGTACACGCCCGCGGAGCAGGTCCGGATGGGGAAGACCCGCAGCAGCAGGTCGAGCGTCTCGCGGATGGCCCACGCGTGACCGTACGGCCCGAAGTACCGCGTGCCCGGCCGCTTGGCCCCGCGCATCACCTGTGCGCGCGGGACCAGCTCGCCCATGGTGACGGCCAGGTAGGGGTACGACTTGTCGTCCCGGTACTTGACGTTGAACCGCGGGTCGAACTCCTTGATCCACGAGTACTCGAGCGCGAGGGCCTCGACCTCGGTGCCCACCACCGTCCACTCCACCGACGCCGCGGTGGTCACCATCCGCTGCGTGCGCTCGTGGAGGTTCGCCACGTCCTGGAAGTAGTTCCCCAGCCGTGAACGCAGGTTCTTCGCCTTGCCCACATAGATGACACGGCCGTGCTCGTCGCGGAAGCGGTAGACGCCGGGTGACGTGGGGATCTCTCCGGCGGCAGGACGGTAGGTGGCGGGATCGGCCATGCGGACGAGCCTATTTCAGGACTCTGACACTCCGTCCTCGGTCACGACGACGTCCACCGGCTCGCTCAGGACCCAGCGGCGCGGCGAGCTCACCGGGTCGATCTCGACGAACGCCCGGACCTGGTACTCGCCCTCGGCCATCGGCGTCTCGTAGGTGGTCATGCCCCCGGTCTCCGGGCCTGGCAGGCAGTGGGAGAGCGGGTGCAGCACGGCGTCCAGCGGGGTGCCCGCCTGGGCCTCCACCGGGCCGGAGTCCGCGAGCGCCGGGAGGTGCACCACCACGCCGTCCTGCGTCCAGATCGTCTCGGGCGGGCTCACCCAGGCGACGGTCGCCGGTCCGTCCAGGCGGACGGGCAGGAACCTGTCGCCGCTGTGCGACGGCTCGCCGTTCGCGACGTCCGTGACGGGCCCGGTGACGGTCAGGCGGTACTCCGTGTCCGTCGGCACCAGCTCCGCCTCGGGCATGCCGCACGACCAGGCCGTGCCCTCGAACCACGGGGGCTGGAAGCCCTCCTGGACGGGCATGGGCTCGCCCGCCTCGGGCGGGGCGGGGGCCGTGGCCGGTTCGCTCGTGACCGGCTCGCTCTCGGCCGGCGCGTTGCTGGTGCCCGACGGCGACCCGCTGGCCCCCGGCGTGCCGCCCGGGCTGTCGACGGGGCTCGCGCAGCCTGCGAGCAGGGCGAGCACGGCCCCCGCCAGCGGCAGGGTCAGGGTCAGCCGGGTACGCACGATGGTCCTCCTTGGTGAGCGGTCCTCACCCTCAGGACGCCCGGCACGCCCAGGTCGTTGCCCTCAGGCGGCGAGGCGCACCGGCACCGGCTCGACGCGCACCGAGAAGTTCACCGACCGCGCGATGAAGCACATCGCGTGCGCGCGGTGGTGCAGCGCCGCGATGTGCTCGTCCGTGGACGTCTCGCCCGGGTCGGCCACGACGCGCGGCCGGAGGGTCACGTCCGTGAACTGGCCCTCGCCGCGCGCCTCGACCCGCATGGTGCCGCTGGCGTCGTCGGTGTAGTCGCGCACCACGAGGCCGGACTCGGCGGCCAGGTGCAGGAACCACAGCATGTGGCACTGCGAGAGGCTCGCGACGAAGAGCTCCTCCGGGCTGTACCGCTGCGGGTCGCCCCGGAAGGCAGGGTCGCTCGACCCGGGCAGCGGGGGCTTGTGGGGCAGGAGGACGTCGTGGTCCCGCGAGTACGCGGTGTACGACGCCGTACCGCGCTCCCCCGCTCCCGTCCAGGTCACCGTCACCGAGTAGTCGTGGAGGGCTCCGCTCATGCTCGCCACCCTAGGGGTGGCTCGCCGTCGGGGCCAGGGATGGGGTGGGCGCGGCGCTGGACGCGCGAAACCTGGATAGAGGACCGAAAATGAAAGCGCCCCCCGGATCCGAGGATCCGGGGGGTTGGCTCAATCACTTCGCGCGGTGTCCTGCCCGCGCTCCTGGGACGAGGGTAGACATGCTTCCGACTTCACCGCAAGCGCCCGTGCTGATCCATCCGCTCGAACGGCACATCTCCGCGCCGCGGTTCGCTCCGTATCTCAGCCATGCGGGAAGCTCAGCCCGCGCGGTCGCGCTCTATCGCTGGGGCGGCGAGATGAGCGGAGCACTTCATGAGTCGCTGGGACACGTCGAGGTGGCCATGCGCAACGCCATCGACCGGGAGCTGCGGGCCTGGAACGCCTCGCGTCCGCCCGCCCTCAGGCACGGCGTCTCCGCCTACTCGACGGAGTGGCTCGCCACACCGGCCCAGCCCTTGTGGGGGCTGCTCAATCCGCGCCGAGGCGGAATCGTCTTGTCGACCTACGCGACAGCCCTCAGACGAGCTGAAGCGTGCCGGGCCGATCGCGACCTCTCCCATCCGCGCCGGACCGAGGCGATCACGCACGACGACGTCGTCGCTCAGGTGTCGCTGGGAACCTGGATCCGGCTCCTTCCCGACCCCGGCGCGCCGGCGCAGAAGCAGCGCACCCAGCAGGTGCTGTGGACGAACGCGCTCCAGCACGCCTTCCCGTTTCACGCGGACCCCGCCGTGGTGCACTACTGGGCGTCGCGACTCCACCGGCTCCGCAACCGGGTGGCGCACCACGAACCGGTCATCGGCCACGACCTGCGGGGATACCACCGGACCATGGCCCGGCTCCTCCGGGCTATCGACCCCGACCTCGGCGACTGGTACTCCGGATCATCACGGATCCCGGAGCTCCTGGCCCGCCGACCGATCTAGGGCACCGCCGATCAGAGTCAGTCGAGGGCGCTGTCTTCTACCGGCGGGGTCAGGTTCAGCCACCGCTCCGTGATCTCGTAGCCGACCGCCTCGTTCGCGGCCACAGAGCCCGTGTTCGCTGCCGCCCCGCCCGTGCCGAACAGCGAGTGCCCACGCTCGAAGAGCCCCAGGACCGCCGCAGCCTTCACGCCTGAGGCGAGGCCCCGACGTCGGGCCGTCGAGCGGACCACCGTGAAGTCGGTGTCGACCAAGGGACCGGCGGGGTGGCGCTCCTCCGCGCGGAGGATGGTCGCCGCGTCGAGGTCCCCACCGGCCGAGACGGCGACGAACGCCCAGGCACGGCCTGCGTCCAGGTCGGCTGCGAGCGCCGACGCATCCGGCACCTCGTGGGCGTTCTGCGGCGTCTCCGGGTAGTCGGCGACCGACGCCGCATCGAGGGCGACGACCGCCTCCGCGTCGTCTCCGCCCGCCTCGCGCAACGACCACCCCCGCTGCTCCGCCCGCGCGACGAGGCCCGAGCAGCGCCTCAGGACCGGGTCGCGCTCGCCATTCACGTGCAGGCGGGCACCCCACGACTCAGCGACCACCGACCAGCCGTCGCGCAGCAGCTCAGCGGCCTCCGGCGTGCCGTCCCGGACGATACGCAGCACGGGCCCCGCTGCCGTCACGCCGTCACGCCGTCACCGCGACCTTGGCCCTCGGCTTGCGCTTGGCGGCACCGTTCGACGGCGGCTGCACCACCGGCGGGTGGCCGTCGAGCGCCTCGGCCAGGAACCGGCCGGTGTGGCTCTCGGGCACCTGGGCGATCTGCTCGGGGGTGCCCTCGGCAACCACCCGGCCACCGCCGGAACCGCCCTCGGGGCCCATGTCGACCACCCAGTCCGCGTTCTTGATGACGTCGAGGTTGTGCTCGATCACCAGGACGGTGTTGCCCTTGTCGACGAGCGACTGCAGCACCCCGAGGAGCCGGCGGATGTCCTCGAAGTGGAGGCCCGTCGTCGGCTCGTCCAGCACGTAGATGGTGCGGCCGGTCGACCGCTTCTGGAGCTCGGCGGCCAGCTTGACGCGCTGGGCCTCGCCGCCCGACAGGGTGGGCGCGGGCTGGCCGAGCCGCACGTAGCCGAGCCCGACGTCGACCAGCGTCTTGAGGTAGCGGGAGATCGCCGGGAACGCGGCGAAGAACTCCGCGGCCTCCTCGATCGGCATGTCGAGCACGTCGGCGACCGTCTTGCCCTTGAAGTGCACCTCGAGCGTCTCGCGGTTGTACCGCGCACCGTGGCACACCTCGCACGGGACGTAGACGTCCGGGAGGAAGTTCATCTCGATCTTGATGGTGCCGTCGCCCGAGCATGCCTCGCAGCGGCCGCCCTTGACGTTGAACGAGAAGCGGCCCGGCCCGTACCCACGCACCTTCGCCTCCTCGGTCTCGGCGAAGATCTTGCGGATGCGGTCCCACACCCCCGTGTACGTGGCGGGGTTGGAGCGCGGCGTGCGCCCGATCGGGCCCTGGTCGACGTGCACCACCTTGTCGAGGTGCTCGAGCCCGGTGACGCGCGTGTGGCGGCCCGCCGGGCGCCGGGCGCCGTTGAGCTCGTTCGCGAGCACCGTGTAGAGGATCGAGTTGACCAGGGTGGACTTGCCCGACCCGGAGACGCCGGTGACGGCCGTGAGCACGCCGAGCGGGAACGACACGTCGATCCCGTTCAGGTTGTGCTCGCGCGCGCCCACCACGTTGACGACCCGCTTGGGGTCCGCGGGGCGCCGCACCGCCGGCACCGGGACGGTGCGCCGGCCGGAGAGGTAGGCCCCCGTGACCGACTCCGGTGCCTCCAGGAGGCCCGCGTAGTCGCCCGAGTGCACCACACGCCCACCGTGCTCGCCGGCGCCCGGGCCCACGTCGACGATCCAGTCCGCCGTGCGGATGGTGTCCTCGTCGTGCTCGACGACGATGAGCGTGTTGCCCAGGTCGCGCAGCCGGGTCAGCGTCTCGATGAGGCGGCGGTTGTCCCGCTGGTGCAGGCCGATCGACGGCTCGTCCAGGACGTAGAGCACACCCACCAGGCCCGAGCCGATCTGGGTGGCCAGCCGGATGCGCTGGGCCTCGCCGCCGGACAGCGTGCCGGCCGGGCGCTCCAGCGACAGGTAGTCGAGACCGACGTCCAGCAGGAAGCCCAGCCGGGCGTGGATCTCCTTGAGCACCTCGGTGGCGATCTGCCGCTCCCGCACGCCCAGCTCGATGCCCTTGAGGAACTCAGCGGCCTCGACGATCGGGAGGCGGCACACGTCGGCGATGGACCGGCCGTCCACCTTGACCGCGAGGACCTCGGGCTTGAGGCGGTCGCCCTTGCAGACCGGGCACGGGACCTCGCGCATGAAGGCCTCGTACTTCTCCTTGGACCAGTCCGAGTCCGTCTCGAGGTGGCGGCGCTGGAGGAACGTCACCGCGCCCTCGAAGCCCGTGGAGTACTGGCGCTCACGGCCCCAGCGGTTCTTGTACTTGACGTGGACCTGGTGGTCACGGCCGTACAGCACCGCCTCCTTGGCGCGCTGCGGCAGGGCCCGCCACGGCACCTCCATGGAGAAGCCCATCTCCTCGGCGAGGGCCGTCAGCACCCGCTCGAAGTACTCCGACGACGTCTGCGCCCACGGCACCACGGCGCCGTCGCGCAGCGACTTCTCCTCGTCCGGCACGATCAGCTCCGGGTCCACCTCGAGCCGGAACCCGATGCCGGTGCACTCGGGGCACGCGCCGTAGGGGGCGTTGAACGAGAAGGTGCGCGGCTCGATCTCGTCGAGCGCCAGCGGGTGCTCGTTGGGGCAGGCACGCTTCTCGGAGTACTTACGGATGCGGTCCAGGTCGTCGATATCGGCATCGACGAGCTCGATCATGACCAGCCCGCCGGCGAGCCCCAGGGCCGTCTCGACGGAGTCGGTGAGGCGGCGCTGCACCCCCTCGCGGGACACCAGGCGGTCCACGACCACCTCGATGTCGTGCTTGAGCTTCTTCTCCAGGGTGGGCGGCTCCGTGAGCTGGACCACCTCGCCGTCGACCCGGGCACGCGCGAAGCCCTTGGCCTGCAGCTCCTTGAAGAGGTCGGAGTACTCGCCCTTGCGTCCGCGCACCACGGGCGCCAGCACCTGGTACCGCGTGCCCTCGGGCAGCTCGAGCACGCGGTCCACGATCTGCTGCGGCGTCTGCGACTGCACCTTCTCGCCGCAGACCGGGCAGAACTGCGTGCCGGCGCGCGCGTAGAGCAGGCGCAGGTAGTCGTAGACCTCGGTGATGGTGCCGACGGTCGACCGCGGGTTCCGGTTGGTCGACTTCTGGTCGATCGACACGGCGGGCGAGAGGCCCTCGATGAAGTCGACGTCGGGCTTGTCCATCTGCCCGAGGAACTGCCGGGCATACGCGGACAGCGACTCGACGTAGCGGCGCTGCCCCTCCGCGAAGATCGTGTCGAACGCCAGCGACGACTTTCCGGAGCCGGACAGACCGGTGAACACGATGAGCTTGTCCCGGGGAAGATCCAGGTCCACATTCTTGAGGTTGTGCTCACGGGCGCCGGACACGACGAGGCGGTTGCTCACCGCAATATGGTACGGCCCCGCCGCGAGATTCGCACGTCTGTTCTATGTCACATTCGCCTCCCGACACGGTCAAGACGAACCTGACAAACTGGTTCCATGAGCGACTCTCCCGGCTACACCGGCGACGTCGACCCGGGCGGCCCCGGCGACGTCCGCGAGCTCGACCGGCTCGTCATCCGCAAGGCCTCCGTGGGGCCGCACGACAACAACGTCTACCTGCTGACCTGCCGCCGCACCGGCGCCCAGCTCCTCATCGACGCCGCGGCGGACGCCCAGCGCCTCATGGACCTCGTCGACGAGGCCGAGGGCGACGGGCCCGGCGCGGGCCCGCTCGACCAGGGCCCGCCGCTGGACGTGGTCGCCACCACGCACCAGCACCGCGACCACCTGGGCGCGCTGGCCGACGTGGCGGAGGTCACGGGGGCGCGGACCGTCGCCGGCGCGCAGGACGCCGGGGCGATCGAGGCCGCCACCGGCGTGAGCGTCGAGACTCCGCTCCGCCACGGCGACCGCGTCACCTTCGGCGAGGTCACCCTGGAGGTGATCCACCTCCGGGGGCACACGCCAGGCTCCGTCGCCTACGCCTACACCGAGCCCGCCGGTGCGCACGCGCCGGACGCCGTCGCGCACCGGGTCCACCTGTTCACCGGCGACAGCCTGTTCCCCGGCGGCGTGGGCAACACGGAGAAGGACCCCGAGCGCTTCGCCCAGCTCTTCGGCGACGTGACCGAACGGCTCTTCGACCGGTTCGGCGACGACACCTGGGTCTATCCCGGCCACGGCAACGACACCACGCTCGGCCAGGAACGGCCTCACCTCGACGAGTGGCGGGCGCGCGGCTGGTGATCCGGCCGAGGTGGGGCCATCTGTTGCAGAGGGTGACAACCCGGGACATGCTTCCAGGCGTCAACCCTGACACCTCACCCGAAAGGCACTCCCGTGGGCGTGAACATCAAGAAGCTGGTGGACAAGGCGTACGAGGACAAGTCGATCGCGGAGATCCTGCAGGCGCCGCCGTCGGCGCTCGAGGGCCTCACCGCGAAGCACGACGAGATCCTCGCGGGGCTCAAGATCACGACGATCGCCGAGCTCGGCAACTGGAAGTACGCCTCGAAGGCGGCCGCCCTCGTGGCCCTCGCCGACGGGGAGAAGTGACCTCGCGCTAGCACTCCTGCGACGCCCGTCCACCATCGAAGGTCGATTCCGGTGGGCGGGCGTCGCTGCGCCGGTGGTTGGATACGTGCGTGCCTACCTACGCCGTGACCTACACCTACACCGACGACACCGCCCAGCGGGACGCCGTCCGGGCCGACCACCGCGCCTACCTGTCCGGCCTGGCCGACGACGGCGCCGTGCGCGCCTCCGGGCCGCTCGCCCCCGTCGAGGGCTCCTCCGACGGCGCGCTCCTCATCTTCCAGGCGGCCTCCCGCGACGCGCTCGACACGCTCGTCGAGGCCGACCCGTTCGTGGAGGCCGGCCTCGTCGCGCAGCGCGACGTCCGCGAGTGGAACGTCGTCATCGGCGGCTTCGCCAACTGACGTCGCCCGCCGCGAGACGCCGACGGCGCCCCACGCACCTGGGTGGGTGGGGCGCCGTCGGGCAGCGCGGGTCGAGGCGGCCTGGGGCCGCCAGGGTCACTCGCCGATGCGAGCCGCCACACGCTCCTCGTGGCGCATCTTGACCAGGCTCGCCACCGTGCCCACGGCGAGCGACGCCACGATGACCGTGAGCGACAGCCAGATGGGCACCTCCGGCGCCCAGTGGAACCCGTGACCGCCGTTGAGGAACGGCAGCGTGTTGGTGTGCAGGGCCTCGAGGATCAGCTTGACGCCGATGAAGCCCAGGATGAACGCCAGGGCGAGCGGGAGGTAGACCAGCCGCTCCAGCAGGCCGCCGAGCAGGAAGTAGAGCTGGCGCAGGCCCATGAGTGCGAACACGTTCGCCGTGAACACGATGAACGGGTCCTTGGTGAGGCCGAAGATCGCGGGGATGGAGTCGAACGCGAAGAGGAGGTCGGTCGAGCCGATCGCCACGAAGACGACGAGCATCGGCGTGAACAGGCGCTTGCCGTCGACGACCGTCCGGACCTTCTTGCCGTCGTACTCGGTGTGCATCGGCAGGACCCGGCGCACGTTCCGGATGAGGGCGTTCTCCTTGTACTCCTCGTCCTCGTCCTTGTGCCGCACCATGTTGATGGCGGTGTAGATGAGGAACGCGCCGAAGATGTAGAAGATCGCGGTGAACCGCTCGATGATGGCCGCGCCCGCGAGGATGAAGGCGCCACGCATGATCAGCGCCATGATGATGCCGATCATCAGCACGCGCTGCTGCTGGTCACGCGGCACCGCGAAGCGGGACATGATGATGACGAACACGAAGAGGTTGTCGACGCTCAGCGAGTACTCCGTGAGCCAGCCGGCATAGAACTCGCCTGCGGGGCTCGCCCCGCCGACCGCCCACACGATGCCGCCGAAGATCACCGCGAGCCCCACGTAGAAGCCCACCCAGAGGGCGCTCTCCTTCATGCTGGGCACGTGCGGACGGCGTCCGACGATCAGCAGGTCGAGTACGAGGAGCACGACGACGGCGATGAGTGCCGTCACCTCGAACTCCACAGGTAGCTCGTGGATCATCCAGGTTCCTTCCGAGGAAAGGAGGTCGCCACACGGGCGCGCCAACCTCCGGTACATGACGGGGCACCGGAGGTCTTCTCCGCTCGCTACGACCAGCCTGAGCCATGCTCGGGCGGAACGCACCTGCGAGCCGATGAGACCGGGTCGACAACTCTGGCGACCGTATTGACGACCTCACCGCACGACGGGAGTACTCCCCTCCAACGGGGAGTCATACTACGGGACGTATCTGGCGGCGCGCGCCGTGGGCTGGGTCACACGCCCTGCTCAGGCGGTGGCCGCCTGCATCTGCCGGAGCTCCTTCTTCAGGCCGGAGATCTCGTCGCGCAGGCGGGCGGCGACCTCGAACTGCAGCTCCGCCGCAGCTCCGTGCATCTGGGCCGTGAGCTCCTGGATGAGCTCCGCCAGCTCGCTCGCCGCCGCACCGGCGAGCCGGTTGCCGGTGGTGGCGCCTTCCTTCGGCGAGCCCGGCACCGGGGCCTTCCCGCGGCCTGCCGGCTTGCGGTAGCCGCCCGCCAGGAGCTCGGCCGTGTCGAGGTCCTCGCGCGCGAGCATGTCCGTCACGTCGGCGATCTTCTTGCGCAGCGGCGTGGGGTCCACCCCGTTGGCCACGTTGTACGCGACCTGCTTCTCGCGGCGGCGGTTGGTCTCCTCGATGGCTGTGGCCATGGCGGGCGTGATCCGGTCGGCGTACATGTGCACCTGGCCCGACACGTTCCGGGCGGCACGGCCGATCGTCTGGATCAGCGAGGTGCCGGACCGCAGGAAGCCCTCCTTGTCGGCGTCCAGGATGGCCACCAGCGACACCTCGGGCAGGTCGAGCCCCTCCCGGAGGAGGTTGATGCCCACCAGGACGTCGTACTCACCGAGCCGAAGCTCCCGGAGGAGCTCGACGCGGCGGAGCGTGTCCACCTCGGAGTGCAGGTAGCGCACCCGCACGTCCTTCTCGAGGAAGTAGTCCGTCAGGTCCTCGGCCATCTTCTTGGTCAGCGTGGTGACCAGGACGCGCTCGTTGCGCTCCACCCGCTCGCGGATCTCGTGGAGCAGGTCGTCGATCTGGCCGGTGGTGGGCTTGACGACCACCTCGGGGTCGATGAGCCCGGTGGGGCGGATGATCTGCTCCACGACGCCGTCCGACTGGGAGAGCTCGTACGCGCCGGGCGTCGCCGACAGGTACACGGTCTGCCCGATGCGCTCGACGAACTCCTCCCACCGCAGCGGCCGGTTGTCCATGGCGCTCGGCAGGCGGAAGCCGTGGTCCACGAGGCTGCGCTTGCGCGACATGTCGCCCTCGAACATGGCGCCGATCTGCGGGACGGTCACGTGCGACTCGTCGATGACGAGCAGGAAGTCCTCGGGAAAGTAGTCGAGGAGCGTGTTGGGGGCGGTGCCCGCCTCGCGCCCGTCGATGTGCCGCGAGTAGTTCTCGATGCCGTTGCACGTGCCGATCTGGCGCATCATCTCGATGTCGTACGTGGTGCGCATGCGCAGGCGCTGGGCCTCGAGCAGCTTGTTCTGGCGCTCGAGCTCGGCGAGCCGCTCCTCCAGCTCCGCCTCGATGCCGACGAGGGCCCGCTCCATGCGCTCCGGCCCGGCGACGTAGTGCGT
The DNA here is from genome assembly GCF_057158775.1 of Antribacter sp. NEAU-D49. Taxonomy (NCBI): domain Bacteria; kingdom Bacillati; phylum Actinomycetota; class Actinomycetes; order Micrococcales; family Promicromonosporaceae; genus Antribacter; species Antribacter sp. NEAU-D49. The sequence goes on from NZ_JBXTSN010000007.1 coordinate 38,194, forward strand.
GGCCGGGAAGAGGTAGACGCTCTTCTCCTGACGGATCACGTCGCCCGTGAGCGGGTGCAGCGTCTGGATCGACTCGATCTCGTCGCCGAACATCTCGATCCGGATCGCCAGCTCCTCGTAGACCGGGATGATCTCGACCGTGTCACCACGCACCCGGAACGTGCCGCGGGTGAACGCCAGGTCGTTGCGCGTGTACTGCATGGTCACGAACTTGCGCAGCAGCTGGTCGCGGTCCACGACGTCACCCACGTCGAGGCGCACCATGCGGTCCACGTACTCCTGCGGCGTGCCCAGGCCGTAGATGCACGACACCGACGCCACCACGATCACGTCCCGCCGGGTCAGCAGCGACGACGTCGCGGAGTGGCGCAGCCGCTCCACCTCGTCGTTGATCGACGAGTCCTTCTCGATGTACGTGTCCGTCTGCGCGATGTACGCCTCGGGCTGGTAGTAGTCGTAGTACGAGACGAAGTACTCGACCGCGTTGTTGGGCAGCAGCTCCCGGAACTCCGTCGCGAGCTGAGCCGCCAACGTCTTGTTGGGCGCCATCACGAGGGTGGGCCGCTGCAGCTTCTCGATGAGCCACGCCGTCGTGGCGCTCTTGCCCGTGCCGGTGGCGCCCAGGAGCACCACGTCCTTCTCCCCCGCCTGGATGCGGGAGGAGAGCTCGGCGATCGCCGTGGGCTGGTCACCGCTCGGCGTGTACTCGGAGATGACCTCGAACGGGGCCACCGTGCGCTGCAGGTCGGTCACGGGTCGCATACCACTACCGTACGGCGACCCACTGACATCCTCGGGTCAGTGCTCCGCCCCCGCTGCGAGCGCCGGCTCCGTCAGCCGGCCCGCCGACACGTCGAGCGCGGTGCACACGACGATCCGGAGGGCCTCGGCGAGCGTCGCGACCGGAAGCGCACCCGCCTCGCCGGAGCGCTCCTCCGTGGTTCTCGGCACGTGCACGAAGCCGGCCAGGACGCCGTCGGCTCCCTCCGCCGCCCGCACGAGGCTGTAGAAGGTCGCGTTGCACACGTAGGTGCCCGCGGTGTTCGACACCACCGCCGGGATGCCCGCCTCGCCCAGCGCCGCGAGGGCGGCCTTGATGGGCAGTCCGGTGAAGACTGCTGCCGGCCCCCGCGGATCAAGGGGCTCGTCGACGGGCTGGGCCCCGCCGTTGTCGGGGATGCGCGCGTCGGCGACGTTGATCGCGACGCGCTCCAGCCGGACGTGGGCAGTGCCGCCGGCGAGGCCCACGGCGACCGCGACCGACGGCCGGGCCTCGGCCAGGAGGGCGGCGAGCCGAGCAGGCGCCTCGCCGAACGTGACCGGGAGGACCGCGGTGGCCAGGTCGGCACCCTCGGCGTCGGCGTCCCAGCTCTCGGCGAGCACGCGGACCGCCTCCCAGGACGCGTTGACGGCGTCTCCGCCGAAGGGCTCGAAGCCCGTCAGCAGGACGGTGGGCCTCACGCGCTGGCCTCGGCGTCGGTCTCCTGCGCGATCTCCTCGGCCACCCGCGCCCACAGCCCGTCGACCTGCTCCCGGAGCTCGTCCTCGCTGCCGGTGCCGTCGAGCGTCACGTCCGCGACGGCGAGCCGCTCCTCGTCCGACGCCTGGGCGGCGACCCGGGAGCGCGCCTCCTCCTCGGCCAGCCCCCGCGACTCGACGAGCCGTCGCACGCGCACCTCCGCAGGGGCGTGCACCACCACGAGAAGGTGGAAGTGCTCGGCCTGCCCCGTCTCGACGAGGAGCGGGATGTCGTGCACGACGACGACCCCCGGCTCGGCCGCCCCGGCGGCCGCCTCACGCTCCGCGGACAGGCGGCGCACCTCGGGGTGGACGATGCTCTCGAGCCGCTCGCGCGCGGCGGCGTCGCCGAAGACGATCCGGCCGAGGGCCGGGCGGTCCAGGGCGCCGTCGGCGGTCAGGACGCCTTCGCCGAACGCCTGGACGACCTCCTCCAGGCCCACGGACCCGGGCGCGACCGCCTCGCGGGCGAGCACGTCGTGGTCGATGACGACGGCGCCGAGCTCGGCGAGACGCCGGGCGGCGACGGACTTGCCGGCGGCGATGCCGCCTGTGAGGCCGATGCGGAACATAGGTCCCATCCTGCCTCACGTGCCGGGTTCGAGCCCCGGCACGTGAGGCAGGCCTGCTCATCCGCCCTGTCCACGCCTCCTCACGACCAGGAGCGCCGACCCTCCAAGCACCAGCAGGGCCACCGCGCCGATCGTCGCTCCGACCTCGGCACCCGTCACCGGCAGCGCCGTGGCCGGCCTGCGGGGCGCCGGGGCGGCGTCCGGCCGGGAGGGCGGGCTCGCCACCGGCCGGGCCACGCCCGCGTCGACGTCGAGGTGCTCGGGGTCGTCCCGGGTCAGCACCACGGGAGCGGTCCGCCCGGTGGCCGGGTCGACGTCGGAGTCGGCCCCGGTGTCGCTGCCCGCGCCGGGTGCCGTGAACCGAGCACCCGCGGGCAGGCCGGTGAACCCGACCGTGTACGCACCCAGCGGCACGTCCTCGAAGCGGTAGGTGCCGTCCGCGCCGGTCGTGGTGCGGGCGACCTCCGCGCCGCTCTCGTCGTAGAGGACCACCACGACTCCCGGCACTCCGGGCTCCCCTGCGTCCTGCACGCCGTCGCCGTCGCCGTCGAGCCACACCGTGTCGCCGATCGCCCCCACGGGCTGGACGCCCGCGTCGACGTCGGTCCGGTCCGGTGCCCCCTCGGTGAGGGTGACCTCCGTAGAACCGGTCCGCGGGTCGACGTCGGAGTCGAGCGCCGGGTCACCACCCGGCGCAACCGGCGGTGAGAACGCCGTCCACAGCGGCAGGCCGGAGAAGGCGACGGTGTAGTCGCCCAGCAGCAGACCGGTGAACAGGTACGAGCCGTCCACCCCGGTCCTCGTGCGGGCCACCTCGGCGCCCGTCGCGTCGTAGAGCACCACGGTCACCCCGGCCAGGCCGGGCTCGCCGTCGTCCTGCAGGCCGTCACCGTCGGCGTCGTCCCACAGACGGTCGCCGATCGAGCCGAGCGGGACCAGCCCCGCGTCGGCGCCCGTGCCGTCCGGTGCCTCGTTGGTCAGCACGATCGCGCTGGTGCGGCCGGTGGCCGGGTCGGCGTCCGAGTCGAGCGCCGGGTCGCCGCCCTGACCTGATGGCGAGAGCACGCTCCCCTCCGGAAGGCCCTCGAACCCGACGGAGTAGGCGCCCATCGACAGGCCCGCGAACAGGTACGAGCCGCCCTCGGCGGTCGTCGTCCGAGCCACCTCGGCGCCCGCGGCGTCGTACAGGACCACCGTGATGCCGGGGACCCCGGCCTCGCCGTCGTCCTGCACGCCGTCACCGTCGAGGTCGTTCCACACCCGGTCGCCGATGGAGCCGAGCTGGACCAGACCCGCGTCGAGCGTCAGCAGGTCCGGGACCTCCCGGGTCAGGGTGACCGATGCCGTCCGGCCCGTGGCCGGGTCGGCGTCCGAGTCGGCCGCGTCGTCGCCCACGTCCGGCGGGGCGAAGCCCAGCCCGCCCGGCGCCACGAAGCCCACGACGTACTCGCCGAGGACCAGGTCGTCGAACAGGTACGCCCCGGTGTCGTCGGTCGTCGTCCGCGCGAGCTCCGCTCCCGCCGCGTCATACAGGATCACCGTGACCCCGGCCAGGCCGGGCTCGCCCTCGTCCTGCACCCCGTCGTCGTCCAGGTCGCGCCACGCCGTGTCGCCGAGCGCACCGGTCCGCTGCAGTCCCGCGTCCACGTCCGTCCGGTCAGGGGCGTCGTTCGTCAGAGAGATCGTCCCCGTACGGCCCGTCGCCGGGTCCGCGTCCGAGTCGAGCACCGGGTCGCCGCCCTGGCCCGACGGCGAGAACGCCGTGTCCGCAGGAAGGCCCTCGAACCCCACCGTGTACTCGCCCATCGGCAGGCCCGCGAACGCGAACGTGCCGTCCTCGGCCGTGGTGGTGCGGGCGACCTCGGCGCCTGACGCGTCGTACAGCACCACGGTCACGCCGGGGATCCCGGCCTCGCCGTCGTCCTGCACGCCGTCACCGTCGACGTCGTCCCACACCCGGTCACCGATGGACCCGAGCTGGACCACGCCCGCGTCCACGTCCGTCCGGACCGGGACCTCGTTCGTCAGGGTCACGGCTCCGGTGCGGCCCGTGGCCGGGTCCGCGTCCGAGTCGAGCACCGGGTCGCCACCCTGGCCCGACGGCGAGAACGCCATGCCCGCAGGAAGGCCCTCGAACCCGACTGTGTACTCGCCGAGCACGAGGTCGTCGAAGGCGTAGGTGCCGTCGTCGGCCGTGGTGGTGCGGGCGACCTCCGCGCCGCCGGCGTCGAAGAGCACCACGGTGATCCCGGCGACGCCAGGCTCCCCGTCGCCCTGCACGCCGTCGTCGTCCAGGTCGCGCCAGACCCTGTCGCCGATCGAGCCCGTGGGCTGGAGGCCGGCGTCCACGTCCGTGCGGTCCGAGGTCTCGTTGGTCAGCGAGACCGTGGCTGTGCGGCCCGTCGCCGGGTCGACGTCGGAGTCGAGCGCCGGGTCGGCGCCCTGCGCGGCCGGGGAGAACGCGGTGTCGCCCGGCAGACCCTCGAGCCCGACGGTGTAGTCGCCCATCGGCAGGCTCGCGAACAAGTAGGACCCGTCGTCCGCCGTCGCGGTCCGCGCCACCTCGGCGCCGTCGGCTCCGTACAGCACCACGGTCGTGCCCGGGATCCCCGGCTCGCCCTCGTCCTGCACCCCGTCGCCGTCCAGGTCGCTCCACACCCGGTCACCGATCGACCCGAGCTGGACCAGCCCCGCGTCCACGTCGGTGCGGTCGGGCGTCTCGCGGGTCAGCGTGACGGTGCCCGTGGCCCGCGTGGCCGGGTCGGGGTCGGAGTCGAGCGCCGGATCGCCGCCCTGAGCCGCCCGCGTGAACGCCGTGCCCTCGGGCAGCCCCTCGAACCGGACGGAGTAGGCGGCCAGCACCAGGTCGTCGAACAGGAACGTGCCGTCCGCCGCCGCCGTGGTGCGCGCCACCTCGGCGCCCGAGGCGTCGTACAGGACCACGGTGACCCCGGCGACGCCCGGCTCGCCGTCGTCCTGGATCCCGTCGCCGTCGAGGTCGCGCCACACGCGGTCACCGATCGACCCGAGCGCCTGAACGCCCGCATCCACGTCCGTCCGGACGGGCGCGTCGTTCGTCAGAGAGATCGTCCCGGTACGGCCCGTGGCCGGGTCGGCGTCCGAGTCGAGCACCGGGTCGCCGCCCTGGCCCGACGGCGAGAACGCCGTGTCCGCAGGAAGGCCCTCGAACCCGACCGTGTAGTCGCCCATCGGCAGGCCGGTGAAGGCGTAGGAGCCGTCGTCCGCCGTCGTGGTGCGGGCGACCTCGACGCCGGCGGCGTCGTAGAGGACCACGGTCACGCCCGGAAGGCCCGGCTCGCCCGCGTCCTGCACGCCGTCACCGTCCACGTCGTCCCACACCACATCGCCGATCGACCCGAGCTGGACCACGCCCGCGTCGACGTCCGTGCGGTGGGGCTCCTCACGCGTGAGACTCACCGTCCCGGTCGTCCCGGAGGCGGGGTCGGCGTCGGAGTCGAGCGCGTCGTCGGCGCCCTCGTCCTGGGGCGAGAGGCCGAAGCCCTCGGGCGCCGTGAACGACACCGTGTAGTCGCCGAGCGGCAGCGCGGCGAAGACGTACGAGCCGTCGACGGCTGTCGTCGTGCGGTCGACCTCCGCGCCCGCCGCGTCGAGCAGCACCACCGTCACCCCGGCGAGGCCGGGCTCGCCGTCGTCCTGGACGCCGTCGTCGTCCAGGTCGCGCCAGACCCTGTCGCCGAGGGAGCCCACCGGGAAGAGTCCCGCGTCGACGTCCGTGCGGTCCGGGGTCTCGTTGGTCAGCGTGACCGTGCCGGTGCGGCCGGTGGCCGGGTCGACGTCGGAGTCGAGCGCCGGGTCGGCGCCCTGCGCGACCGGCGAGAACGCCGTGTCGGCGGGCAGGCCCTCCAGGCCCACGGTGTAGTCGCCCATGGGCAGGCTCGCGAACAGGTAGGACCCGTCGTCCGCCGTCGTGGTCCGCGCCACCTCGGCGCCCGCCGCGTCGTAAAGGACCACCGTCACGCCCGGGATCCCAGGCTCGCCGTCGTCCTGGACGCCGTCACCGTCGGCGTCGTCCCAGATCCGGTCACCGATCGAGCCGAGCTCCACCAGGCCCGCGTCCACGGTCAGCAGGTCCGGGACGTCGCGGGTGAGGATCACCACGTCCGCGCGGCCCGTGAGCGGATCGGCGTCGGAGTCGAGCGCGTCGTCGCCCACGTCCTGCGGGGAGAAGCCCAGCCCGGCGGGCGCCTCGAAGCCGACGACGTACTCGCCGAGCACCAGGTCGTCGAACAGGTACGAGCCGTCCGCGGCCGTCGTGGTCCGGGCGAGCTCGCTCCCGTCAGGGCTCCGCAGGACCACCGTGACCCCGCTGATGCCGGTCTCGCCCTCGTCCTGGATCCCGTCGTCATCCACGTCACGCCAGACGACGTCGCCCAGCGACCCCGTCCGCTGCAGACCGGTGTCCACGTCCGTCCGGTCCGGCGTCTCGTTGGTGAGCGCGATCGCGGCCGTCCGGCCTGTGGCCGGGTCGGCGTCCGAGTCGAGCGCATCGTCGCCGCCGCTGTTCGCGGGCGAGAACGCCGTGTCCGCCGGAAGGCCCTCGAACCCGACCGTGTACTCGCCCATCGGTAGACCCGCGAACAGGTAGGAACCGTCGGCCGCCGTGGTGGTCCGCGCCACCTCGACACCGTCGGGCCCGTACAGCACCACGGTCACCCCGGGGATCCCGGGCTCGCCGTCGTCCTGCACGCCGTCACCGTCGACGTCGTCCCACACCCGGTCGCCGATCGAGCCGAGCTGGACCACGCCCGCGTCGATGTCGGCCCGGTCCGGGGCGTCGGTCGTGAGGGTGATGGTCGCCGTGCGGCCCGTGGCCGGGTCCGCGTCGGAGTCGAGCGCGTCGTCGCCGACGTCGGGCGCCGTCCAGGCGAGCTCGGGGGCCAGCCCCTCGAACCCGACCGTGTAGCCGGCGAGCACCAGGCCGTCGAACAGGTACGTACCGTCCGCGGTCGTCGTCGTCCGAGCCACCTCGACACCTGCCGCGTCGTACAGCACCACGGTGACCCCGGCCAGGCCGGGCTCGCCGTCGTCCTGCACGCCTTCGCCGTCCAGGTCGTTCCACACGCGGTCACCGATCGAGCCGAGCTGGACCAGGCCCGCGTCCACCGTGAGCAGGTCGGGGACGTCGCGGGTGAGGGTGACCGCGTCCGTGCGGCCCGTGAGCGGGTCGGCGTCCGAGTCGAGCGCGTCGTCGCCCGTGTCCTGGGGCGAGAGGCCGAGCCCGGCGGGCGCCTCGACGCCGACGACGTAATCGCCCAGGACCAGGTCGTCGAACAGGTACGAGCCGTCCGCGGCCGTCGTCGTGCGGGCTACCTCGGCGCGTGCCGCGTCGTACAGGACCACGGCCACGTCGGCCAGGCCGGGCTCGCCGTCGTCCTGCACGCCGTCGTCGTCCAGGTCACGCCAGACCGTGTCGCCGAGCGAGCCGGTCCGCTGGAGGCCGGCGTCCACGTCCGTCCGGTCCGGGACCTCGTTGGTGAGGGAGACCGTCGCCGTGCGGCCCGTGGCCGGGCGGCGTCCGAGTCGAGCGCATCGTCGCCGCCGCTGTTCGCGGGCGAGAACGCGGTGTCCGCCGGAAGGCCCTCGAAGCCGACCGCGTAGTCGCCCATCGGCAGGTCCGCGAACAGGTAGGTGCCGTCGGCCGCCGTGATGGTGCGGGCGACCTCGACGCCGTCGGCGCCGTACAGCACCACGGTCACGCCCGGCATCCCCGGCTCGCCGTCGTCCTGCACGCCGTCACCGTCGACGTCGTCCCAGACCACGTCACCGATGGACCCGAGCTGGACCAGCCCCGCGTCCACGTCCGTGCGGTCGGGCACGTCGACGGTCAGGGAGACCACGCCGGTGGCGCCCGTCAGCGGGTCGGCGTCCGAGTCCAGCGCGTCGTCGGCCCCCGTGTCCTGCGGCGACAGGCCGAGGCCCTCCGGCGCCGTGAACGCCACCGTGTAGTCGGCCAGGACGAGGCCGGCGAACAGGTAGGTGCCATCCGCAGCCGTGGTCGTGCGAGCCACCTCGGCGCCCGTGGCGTCGAACAGGATCACCGTCACGTCGGCAACGCCCGGCTCGCCCTCGTCCTGGACCCCGTCGCCGTCCAGGTCGCGCCAGACGGTGTCGCCGATCGAGCCCGTGGGCTGGACGCCCGCGTCGAGATCGGTCCGGTCCGGCGCATCGTTCGTCAGGGTGATCGCGGCGGTCCGGCCGGTCGCCGGGTCGACGTCGGAGTCGAGCGCCGGGTCGGCGCCCTGCGACACGGGCGAGAGCGTCGTGTCGGCGGGGAGGCCCTCGAGCCCGACCGTGTAGTCGCCCATGGGCAGGCCCGCGAACAGGTAGGAACCGTCGTCCCCGGTGGTGGTCCGGGAGACCTCGAGGCCGTCGGCCCCGTACAGCACCACCGTGACGCCAGGGAGGCCCGGCTCGCCGTCGTCCTGCACGCCGTCGCCGTCCAGGTCGTTCCACACCCGGTCACCGATCGACCCGAGCTGCACCAGGCCCGCGTCCACCGTGACCAGGTCCGGAACTTCCCGCGTCAGAGTCACCGGCGCCGTCCGGCCCGTGAGCGGGTCGGCGTCCGAGTCGAGGGCATCATCGCCCGCGTCCTGCGGGGACAGTCCCAGCCCGTCGGGCACCTCGAAGCCGACGACGTACTCCCCGAGCACCAGGTCGTCGAACAGGTACGAACCGTCCGCGGCTGTGGTTGTCCGCGCGAGCTCGGTCCCGTCCGGGCCCCGGAGCACCACGACCACCCCAGCCACGCCGGGCTCGCCGTCGTCCTGCACGCCGTCGTCGTCCAGGTCACGCCAGACCCGGTCGCCGACCGAGCCGAGCACCTGCACGCCCGCGTCGACGTCCGTCCGGTCGGGCGCATCGTTGGTGAGCGAGATCGTGGCCGTGATCCCCGTGGCGGGGTCGGCGTCCGAGTCCAGCAGGTCGTCCCCGCCGGCGTTCGCCGGCGAGAGCCCCGTGCCGGCCGGGAGGCCCCCGAACCCGACTGTGTAGTCCCCTAGCGGCCGCTCGGCGAACAGGTACGCGCCGTCCGGGCCGGTCGTCGTTCGCGCCACCTCGGCGCCCGCGGCGTCGAAGAGCACCACGGTGACCCCGGCCAGCCCCGGCTCGCCGTCGTCCTGCACCCCGTCGCCGTCGACGTCGTCCCACACCCGGTCACCGATCGACCCGAGCCGCACCAGCCCGGTATCACGTCGCGCGTGTGCGGGGCATCGACGGTCAGCGTGACGACGCCGGTCGTGCCCGTGAGCGGGTCCGCGTCGGAGTCGAGCGCGTCGTCGGCCCCCGCGTCCTGCGGCGACAGGCCGAAGCCGTCCGGCGCGAGGAACGTCACCGTGTAGTCGCCGAGCGGCAGCCCGTCGAAGAGGTAGGTACCGTCCGCCGCCGTGGTGGTCCGAGCCACCTCGGCGCCCGTGGCATCGTTCAGCACCACGGTCACCCCGGCCACGCCGGCCTCGCCGTCGTCCTGCACGCCGTCGTCGTCCAGGTCGCGCCACACGGTGTCCCCGACCGAACCGAGCTGCACCACGCCCACGTCCACCGTGCGCACGTCCCGCGCGCCGGCGACCAGCGTGATAGTTCCAGTCCGTCCCGTGGCCGGGTCGGCGTCCGAGTCGAGCTCGTCGTCGCCCGCGTCCTGCGGCGAGAGGACCTGGTCGGTGCCGAGCCCCTCGACGGCGACCGTGTAGTCGCCCATGGGCAGGTTCTCGAACAGGTAGGTGCCGTCCGCCGCGGTGGTCGTGCGGCCCACCTCCACGCCGTCGGCGTCGTACAGGACCACGGTGACCCCGGCCAGGCCCGGCTCACCAGCGTCCTGGAGGCCGTCCGCGTCCAGGTCGCTCCAGACCGTGTCGCCGATGGAGCCCAGCGGCGGGAGGACGCCCGCGTCGACGTCCGTGCGGTCGGGGGCCTCGTTCGTCAGGCTGACCGTCCCGGTGCTTCCGGTGACCGGGTCCGCGTCCGAGTCGAGCGCCGGGTCGGTCCCCGCGCCCGTGGTGGTCAGGGTCGCGGCCGTCGGGAGGTCCGCGAAGAGGACCGTGTAGTCGCCGAGCGGCAGCCCCTCGAAGAGGTAGTCGCCGTTCTCGTCGGTGGTGGTCCGGGCGACCTCGGCGCCCGTGGCGTCACGCAGCACCACGGTCACGGCCGGGACACCGGGCTCACCCGCGTCCTGCAGCCCGTCCCGGTCCTCGTCGAGCCACACGGTGTCGCCGATCGAGCCGAGCTGCACCACGCCCGCGTCGGCCGTGCGCACGTCGAGCGCGCCGTCGACGACGGAGACCGTGCCGGTCCGGCCGGTCGCGGGGTCGGCGTCCGAGTCGAGGGCGTCGTCACCGGCGTCCGCGACCGTGAGCCGCTGGTTGGGCGCCAGGGCGGTGAACTCGACCACGTAGCCGCCGACCGGCAGGTCCGCGAACAGGTAGGCGCCGTCCGCGTCCGTCATCGTCCGGGCCACCTCGGCGCCCGCCGCGTCGTAGAGCACCACGGTGACCCCGGCCAGACCCGGCTCGCCGTCGTCCTGCAGGCCGTCACCGTCGAGGTCCCGCCAGACCAGGTCGCCGATCGATCCGAGCGGGGCCAGGCCCGCGTCGACCGTGACGACGTCCGGCGCCTCCGGGGTCAGCGTGACCGTGCCGGTACGACCGGTGGCCGGGTCGGCGTCGGAGTCGAGGGCGTCGTCGCCGCCGAGGTCCTGGCCGGTCAGGACGAGCCCGTCCGGCAGGCCCGTGAACTCCACCGAGTAGTCGCCCATGGGCAGGCCGGCGAACCGGTAGGCGCCGTCCGCGTCCGTCGTCGTGCGCGCGACCTCCGCGCCCGCCGCGTCGTACAGGACCACGGTGACCCCGGACACGCCCGGCTCGCCCGCGTCCTGGACGCCGTCCGCGTCGGCGTCGCGCCAGACCCGGTCACCGACCGATCCCAGCGGCGGGAGCAGGCCGGCGTCGACCGTGACGACGTCCGGCGCACCGGGCGTGAGCGTCACGGTGCCGGTCCGGCCGGTGGCCGGGTCCGCGTCGGAGTCGAGGCTGTCGTCCCCGCCCGCGTCCAGCGGAGACAGCGTGGTCCCCGTGGGGAGGCCGGTGAACTCCACCGAGTAGTCGCCCATGGGGAGGCCGGCGACGACGTAGGCGCCGTCCGCGTCCGTCGTCGTGCGGGCCACCTCCGCGCCGGCCGCGTCGTAGAGGATCACCGTGACCCCGGGCACCCCGGGCTCGCCGTCGTCCTGGACGCCGTCGCGGTCCACGTCGCTCCACACCGTGTCGCCGATCGAACCGAGGGGCGGCAGGATGCCCGCGTCGACCGTGAGGACCACGGGCGCGTCACCGGTGAGCACGACGGGACCCGTCCGGCCCGTCGCCGGGTCGGCGTCCGAGTCCAGCGCGTCGTCCCCGGCGTCCTGAGCGGTGAGCGTGGACGCGGTCGGCAGGTCGGTGAACTCGACCGTGTAGCTCCCCAGCGGCAGGTCGCCGAACCAGTACGCGCCGTCCGCGTCCGTGGTGGTGCGTGCCACCTCGGCGCCCGCCGCGTCGTACAGGACCACGGTGACCCCGGCGACGCCGGGCTCGCCCGCACCCTGGAGGCCGTCGCGGTCCACGTCGCTCCACACCGTGTCGCCGATCCCGCCCAGAGGGACCACCCCGGCGTCGACCGAGCGCACGTCCCGGGCGGCCGGCGTCAGCGTCACCGTCGCGGTCCGGCCGGTGGCGGGATCCGCATCGGAGTCGAGGGCGTCGTCCGCGCCCGCGTCCTGCGGGGAGAGGACCGTGCCGGCGGGCAGCCCGGTGAACTCGACCGAGTAGCTCCCCAACGGCAGGTTCGCGAACAGGTAGGTCCCGTCGGCGGCCGTCGTCGTCCGGGCGACCTCCGCGCCGGCGTCGTCGTAGAGCACCACGGTCGCCCCGCCGAGGCCGGGCTCGCCCGCGTCCTGGACGCCGTCGCCGTCGTCGTCACGCCAGACACGGTCGCCGATCGACCCGAGCTGCGCGATCCCCGCGTCGAGCGTGAGGTTCTGCGGTGCGGCGCTGGTGAGCGTCGTCGCCGGCGTCAGGCCCGTCGCCGGGTCGGCGTCCGAGTCGAGGGCGTCGTCGCCCGCGTCCGGGGCCACGAACGAGAAGCCCGCCGGCAGCCCGCTGAACCGCACCCGATAGGTACCGAACGGCAGGCCGGTGAAGGTGTAGGCACCCGTCGCCGTGGTGGTCGTGGTGATCGGCTGGCCCGTCGCCCCGAGCACGGGGTTGCCGTCCGCGTCGGTGAGCGTGACGACGACCCCCGCGACGCCCGGCTCGCCCGCGTCCTGCAGCCCGTCACCGTCGACGTCCTGCCACACGCGGTCGCCGAGCACGCCGAGCGACGGCAGCCGGAAGGAGATGCGCTGCAGGTCCGCGTTGACCAGGGTGGCCGTGCGGCTCGGCAGCAGGATCGGCTCGCTGTAGGTCACGTTCGCGCCGTTGATGCCGTCGGCATTCACCGTGCCGTTGTTCTGGAACAGCGCGGAGCCCGTGCCGTGCGTGGCCGTCGGGTACAGGCTGAAGGGCGACACCAGCGACTGGATCCGGAACGTCACGGCAGTGGTGGTGCCCGACAGGATGACGGAGCCGCAGCCGGCGAAGTCGGTGTCGGGCGACTCGGACGGCGTGCCGTCGTTCGACTTGTTCTGCGTGTTGCAGAAAGGGCTCGTGTTCCGGTTGGTGACCTGCATCGTGGTGGGGCTGACAGCCAGGTTGGTGCGGCCCGCCGTCGGGTTCGCGAACGTCACGCCACCGCCGACGATCGACCAGATCGTGCTGTTGAACGAGCCGCGCGCGTAGAAGTTGGGGGCCTGCTCGTACTGCGCCGTCGCGTAGCCGCCGAGGCCGCTGATGTCGAGCACCATGTCGGTGACGGGCCGCGAGAACGTCACGGTCAGCAGGCCCACGTCGCACGAGCCGGCGAAGTTCTGGTGCGCCGCCGTCCCGAGCGCGCCGCCGCACCCGCCCGAGGCGTGGGTCAGCAGGCCGAGCGCCGGGACGTTCGCCGGGGTGGGAGCACCGTGGAACATCGCGGGCGTGCCGCCGTAGGCGCTCTGGTTGGTCCCGTTGGTGAGGAACGTGGTCCCGGCGGTCCGCGCCGCCTCGGGCACGAATTCTTTCGGGCTACTGCTCTGGCTGTTGTCGGCGTGCTGGCGCTGTCCGGAGCCGTCACGGCAGGGGTGGTGACGGCGCCGTCGGCGAGTCCGGGTGAAGTTTGCGGGAGGCATAGGCGTCTACGGAGCCGCGGTGAGAGGCGCCTGACCTGCGCACTCGCGCGCTGAGGCCGTCACGTGGTGGCGGCGGATCGCTCTGTTTCGCCCGATTTCCCGTCCGCTTGCGCCGCACTAAAAAGGGCCACAAATGGATAACCGGGCACGCACGGAAACTCGGATCAACCGATGAACCGCTCCGCCAGAGCCTCTGTCCCCCGCGCCAGCAGGGCGACGTCGGCGCCCACGAGCACGAAAGCCGCGCCCGCTTCGAGGTACGCCCGCGCCACGGAGGGATCGAACGCGTTGACCCCGGCGGGCTTGCCTGCGGCACGCACCGCCTCGAACGTGGCGCGCACGGCAGCGACGACCTCGGGGTGCGTCTGCTGCCCCAGCCGCCCGAGGGAGGCGGCCAGGTCGGACGGGCCCACGAACACCCCGTCCACCCCGTCGACCGCCGCGATCGCGCCGGCGTTCTCCACGCCCGTCACCGACTCCACCTGGACGAACAGGGACACGTGCCGGTCGGCGTCGTCCAGGTAGCCCTCGACCCGGTTCCACCGTGCGCTGCGGCCGAGGGCGCTGCCCACGCCGCGCACGCCGCGCGGCGGGTAGCGCACGGCCCGCACGACGGCGCGCGCCTGCTCCACGGTCTCGACCATGGGCACCAGCACGTTCTGGGCGCCGAGGTCGAGCACCTGCTTGAGCCGGACGGCGTCGTCGGACGGCATCCGGACCACCGGCGTGACGGGGTAGGGCGCCACCGCCTGCAGGAGCGCCGTCATGGTCTCCAGGCCGACGGGCGAGTGCTCGCCGTCGACGAGCAGCCAGTCCAGGCCTGCGCCCGCGCAGATCTCGGCCACCAGCGGGCTGCCGGAGCACACCCACAGGCCGATCTGGGGCCGGTCGGCCTCGGCGAGGCGCTCGGAGAACGTGGGCGGGAGGTTCAGACGAATCGGCACGACACGGTCCCCAGCTCTCGGTAGTCGGCGAGCACGGTGTCGCCCCGGTCCACCCATACCGGCCGGGTGAAGGAGCCCGCCAGGACGATCTCGCCCGGCCGCAGGGCGTCTCCGTGCTGGGCGAGCTTGTTGGCGAGCCACGCCACGCCGTTCGCCGGGTGGTTGAGCACGGCGGCGGCGACGCCCGACTCCTCGATGGTCTCGTTGCGGTAGAGCAGCGCGGAGACCCACCGCAGGTCGGTCTCCCCGACCTGCACGGGGTTGCCGCCGTAGACCATGCCGCCCATCGCCGCGTTGTCGCTGATCGTGTCGACGATGGTGCGCCCCGGCATCTCGATGCGCGAGGTCAGGATCTCGAGGGCGGGCACCACGTACTCGGTCGCGCGCAGCACGTCGAACACCGTCGCGTCCGGGCCGGAGAGCCCGTCGCGCAGCACGAACGCCAGCTCCACCTCGATGCGCACGTTCGAGAACCGCCCGTGCTCGATGACCGACCCGTTCTCGAGCACCATGTCGGCGAAGATCGCGCCGTAGTCGGGCTCAGTGATGCCGGTGGCGTCCTGCATGGCCCGCGACGTCAGACCGATCTTGCGCCCCACCGGACGGCGCCCGGCCTCGATGCCGCGACGGCGCCACCTGTTCTGCACGGCGTACGCGTCGTCGACGGTCATGCCCGGGTACCGTCCGGTCAGGAGCGGCACGGTGGTGCGTTCCGCCTCCGCGAGCGCGAGCTCGTCGGCGATCGCGGTGATCGTGGCGTCGTCGAGCGTGCGCTCCCCCGTCACAGCTGGTTCCCCAGCTTGTACTCGCCCTGCTTCCACGACGGCAGCGCGCCGGCGTCCTCCTCCGGGCGGGTGTAGGAGAACCCGTCCGCGCCGATCGTGACCTCCAGCTCGGAGGTGTCCGTGCGGGCGACGACCGGCTGGGGGTTCCCGTCCAGGTCCAGCACGGGGGACGCCTCCGTGTACCAGGACGGCACCACGGGGTTGCCCCACCAGTCGCGACGCTGGTTGTCGTGCACGTCCCAGGTCACCACGGGGTTGTCGGGGTCGCCCGTGTAGTAGTCCTGCGTGTAGATCTCCACGCGGTGGCCGTCGGGGTCGCGCAGGTACAGGTAGAAGGCGTTGGAGACGCCGTGCCGGCCGGGGCCCCGCTCGATGCGGTCCGACAGGCGCAGCGCACCGAGCTTGTCGCAGATGGCGATGATGTTGTGCTTCTCGTGCGTGGCGAACGCGACGTGGTGCATGCGGGGGCCGTCGCCGCCGGTCATCGCGGTGTCGTGCACGGTCGGCTTGCGCCGCATCCATGCCGCGTAGGTGGTGCCCTCGGCGTCCTGGATGTCCTCGGTGACGCGGAACCCCAGGTCCTCCATGAACCGGACGGCGCGCGGCACGTCCGGGGTCACCTGGTTGAAGTGGTCGAGGCGCACCAGCGCGCCGGGCGTGTGCAGGTCGTACCGCCACGCGAGCCGCTCGACGTGCTGCACGTCGTAGAAGAACTCGTAGGGGAAGCCCAGCGGGTCGGTCACCCGCACCGAGTCGCCCACACCCCGGGTGAAGCCGTCCGCACGGCGTTCCACCCGGCAGCCCAGCTCGGAGTAGAACGCGACGGCCCGGTCGAGCTCCTTCGGGCTGCGCACCCGGTAGGAGAAGGCTGCGACGGCCGCGACCGGGCCGCGGCGCAGCACCAGGTTGTGGTGGATGAACTCCTCGAGGCTGCGCAGGTACACCGTGTCCGCGTCCTCCTCGGTGACCACGAGACCCAGCACGTCGACGTAGAAGGCGCGGGAGGCGGCAAGGTCCGTGACGACGAGCTCCATGGACGCGCACCGCAGGATGTCCGGCGGCGGCGACGCCGGCGTGGGGATGCGGTCGGTCGCGCTCATCGGGGCTCCTCTGCCTTGCCGAAGGTCGGGTTGTGCGCCTCGCCGAGGGTGATGTGCACGGCCTGCTGGTCGGTGTAGAAGTCGATGGAGCGGTAGCCGCCCTCATGGCCGAGCCCGGACGCCTTGACGCCGCCGAAGGGCGTGCGCAGGTCGCGCACGTTGTTCGAGTTGAGCCAGACCATGCCCGCCTCGACGGCCTGCGCGAACGTGTGCGCGCGCCGCAGGTCGCTGGTCCACACGTAGGCGGCGAGCCCGTACTTCACGCCGTTGGCCAGGGCGAGCGCCTCCTCCTCCGTGTCGAACGGGGTGATCGCCACGACCGGCCCGAAGATCTCCTCCTGGAAGATCCGGGCCGACGGCGGCACGTCCGCGAAGACCGTGGGTGCCACGTAGTTGCCCGAGTCGAGGCCGGCCGGGCGCCCGCCGCCCGCGACGAGCCGGCCCTCGCTCCTGCCGAGCTCGATGTACGACATGACCTTGGCGTAGTGCTCCGGATGCACCAGCGCACCCACCTCGGTCCGCGGGTCCTGCGGGTCGCCGACGACGACGCGCGCCGCCTGGGCGGCGTACCGCTCGACGAACTCGTCGTAGATCCCCCGCTCGACGAGGATCCGCGACCCGGCGGTGCAGCGTTCGCCGTTGAGGGAGAAGACGCCGAAGATCGTCGCGTCGACGGCGGCGCCCAGGTCGGCGTCCGCGAACACGATCGCCGGGGACTTGCCGCCCAGCTCCATCGACAGGCCCTTGAGGTGAGGTGCGGCGTTGGCGAAGATGGCCTGCCCGGTGCGGCTCTCACCGGTGAACGAGACGAGCGGCACGTCCGGGTGCCGCACCAGCGCGTCCCCGGCCTCCTCGCCGAGGCCGTGGACGAGGTTGAAGACACCCGCCGGCAGCCCCGCCTCCTCGAAGATCCCCGCCCAGAGCGACGCCGAGAGCGGCGTGAACTCGGCGGGCTTGAGCACCACGGTGTTGCCGGTCGCGAGCGCCGGGGCGAGCTTCCACGACTCGAGCATGAACGGCGTGTTCCACGGCGTGATGAGACCGGCGACGCCGATCGGCTTGCGGTTGACGTAGTTGAGCTGGCGGCCGGGCACCTTGAAGGCGTCGTCCACCTGGGCGACGACCAGGTCGGCGAAGAACCGGAAGTTCTCGGCGGCGCGGCGGGCCTGGCCCAGCGCCTGGGTGATGGGCAGGCCCGAGTCGAAGCTCTCCAGCTCGGCGAGCCGGGCGTCGCGGGACTCGACGAGGTCGGCCACCCGGTGGAGCACCCGGGAGCGCTCGCGCGGCAGCAGCCGGGGCCAGGGCCCGTCCCGGAACGCCTCGCGCGCGGCGGCGACGGCGCGGTCGACGTCGGCCGCGTTGCCCGCCGCCGCCTGGAGGTAGACCTCGTTGGTGACCGGGTCGAGCACGTCGAAGGTGGCGCCGTCGGCCGAGTCGACGGACGCGCCGCCGATGTAGTGCTGGATCCGGTCGGGCAGGCCGGCGGGCACGTGGCGGGTCGCCGGTGCGGTCATCGTGTCTCCCGGGGTCGGGTCGGGTGGGGGCGCGCGTCCAGGAACGCCTGCATGGTCGCCCAGCGGTGGTTGCGTGCGGCGATCTCGATCTCGAGCGGGTCGGCCCCGCGGGCGATCAGGTCGAGGAGGTGGTCGTGCTCGGCCACGGACTGCTGGGCCCGCCCCGGGACGAACGCGAAGGTGGAGTCCCGCAGCCCGGACAGCCGGGCCCACCCGCGGTGGACCATGTCGAGCAGCAGCGGGTTGGGGCACGACTCGAACAGCACGGAGTGGAACTGCCGGTTGAGGGCCGTGAACGCGTGCGGGTCGAAGTGGTCCAGCAGGGAGCGCAGGCTGTCGTTGACCTCGGTCGCCCGGGCGAGGTCCGCCGCGGAGATCCGGGGCGCGGAGAGACCGGTGGCGGCGCCCTCGACGACGCCGAGGGCCTGCATGGCGTCGGCGTACCCGTGCGCGTCGACCATGGCCACGCGGGCGCCTACGTTGCGCTCGAAGGTCACCAGCCCCTCGGCCTCCAGCCGCCGGATCGCCTCGCGCACCGGCACCACGCTCATCGCGAGCTCGTCGGCGATGCTCTGCAGCACGAGGCGGTACCCGGGGCTGAGCTCGTGCCGGGCGATGCGGTCGCGCAGGTGGGTGTAGGCGAGCTGGGACTTGCTCGACGCGGTGACCGCGGGCGGGGTGGCGCTCACCGCGCGTCCTTCCAGGCCTCGAAGCACGCGCGCCACCCGGCGTCCGGCGGGAACAGCCCCTGGACCGGGTGGCCGGCGGCCACCTGCTCCGCGACCCACGCGTCCTCCTCCTCCTGGGCGAGGGTCGCGTCGGCGACCTCCTCGGCGAGGTGCGGCGGCACCACGACGACGCCGTCGGCGTCGCCCACGACCACGTCGCCGGGCAGCACCGTCGCCCCGCCGCAGGCGACGGCCACGTCGGTGTCCCAGGGCACGTGGCGGCGGCCGAGCACCGCGGGGTGCGGTCCCTTCGAGAAGACGGGGAGCCCGGTGGCGGCCACGGCCTCGGAGTCGCGCACGCCGCCGTCGGTCACGACGCCCGCGGCTCCGCGCACCTGCGCGCGGAGCGCGAGCACGTCCCCGAGGGTCGCCGAGCCGGTCTCGCCCCGCGCCTCGATGACGACGACCTCGCCCGGTCCGACGCTGTCGAACATCCGCTTCTGCGCGTTGTAGCCGCCGCCGTGCGCGGCGAACAGGTCCTCGCGGTTGGGCAGGAAGCGCAGCGTCCGCGCACGGCCCACGACCGTGGTGCCCGGGGTGAGCGGCCGGACTCCCTCGATGACCACGTTGTCGAGACCCCGCCTGCGCAGCTGGGCCGAGAGCCCGGCGACGGGAGCGCGGCGCAGCTTCTCGGCGAGCTCGTCGGTGAGCACGAACGGGTCGGGCTCCGGCTCCGGCTCCGGCTCCGGGTCGGGCTCCGGCTCCGGCTCGGCCGGGAGGCCGGCCGCCTCCCGGCTCCCCCAGGCCTCGGCGCGCTGCGTGTCGTCGACCTTCGGGCCGGCTCCGACGCCGCTGAACGGCACCTCGCCCTGCACCACCGTGGTGACCAGGCGGCCGGACGTGGGCGCGCCCGGCGCCGTCGGTGCGTCGACCTCCACCTCGACGACGTCACCCGGCACCACCACGCTCGACCCCGCGGGCGTCCCGGTCAGGATGACGTCCCCCGGCTCGAGCGTCAGGTGCTGGGAGAGGTCGGCCACGACCTGCGCGAACGGGAACAGCAGGGCGTCCGGGCCGGTGGTGTCCTCCTGCACGAGCTCGCCGTTGACCCAGGTGCGCAGCCGCAGCGCGGCCGGGTCCACGGCGCGGGCGTCGATGAGCGACGGTCCGAGGGGCGTGTAGCCGTCCCGCCCCTTCGAGCGCACGTTGGAACCCTTGTCGGCCCAGCGCAGGTCGTACACCCCGAGGTCGTTCGCCGCCGTCACCGCGGCGACGTGGCTCCACGCCTCCTCGACCGGCACGTTCCGCGCCGTCTCGCCGACGATCAGCGCCACCTCGCCCTCGAAGGCGAGCAGCTCCGTCCCCGCCGGGCGTTCGGCGACGCCGCCGGTGACGGCCAGCGAGCTGGTGGGCTTGAGGAAGTACGACGGCGCCTCAGGGCGCCGGCCGCGCTGCTCGGCCCGGGAGGCGAAGGCGAGGTGGACCGCGACGATCTTGCCCGGCCGCACCGGGAGCGGACCCAGCTCTGCCTCGGTACCCATGGAGCTCCCTCGCTCGTCCGCGCCGACCTGCCAGGTTGCCTGGTCTTTCGTATCACAGATCGTATATGGTCGAGGAGGGCGCGGCAAGGAAGCGGCTCCCGGAGCAGAACGGAGGGACGATGCAGTTCCACCACCACGGCTACGTGTCCGGCGACCCGCGGATCCGGCCCGCCGAGGGCTACGGCCTCGAGCGGCCCGCCGAGCTGCCCGACGAGGTCGACGTGCTCATCGTCGGCAGCGGCCCCGCCGGGATGATCGCGGCGGCGCAGCTCGCGCAGTTCCCCGGCATCCGCACCCACGTGGTGGAGCGGCGGGGCGGGCGGCTCGAGCTGGGGCAGGCGGACGGCATCCAGGCACGCAGCGTCGAGACGTTCCAGGCGTTCGGCTTCGCCGAGCAGATCACCGCCGAGGCCTACCGGATCACCGAGATGGCGTTCTGGAAGCCGGACCCGGAGAACCCGCGCAACATCGCCCGCGCCGCCGTCCCGCCGGACGACCCGGCCGGGATCAGCGAGTTCCCGCACCTCATCGTCAACCAGGCGCGCGTGCTCGACTACTTCGCTGAGGTGGCTGCCCACGCACCGGCCCGGGTGACCCCGGACTACGGCCTGGAGGTCGTGGGCCTCTCCGTGGCCGAGGTAGACGGCCAGGCGAGCCCCGGCACGCACCCCGTCACCGTGACGCTGCGGCACACGGCGGGCCCACGGGCGGGCAGCGAGCGGACCGTACGAGCGCGCTACGTGATCGGCGCCGACGGCGCCCACAGCGCCGTCCGCGAGGCCATCGGCCGCAAACCCGTGGGCGACAAGGCCAACCACGCCTGGGGCGTGATGGACGTGCTGGCCGTGACCGACTTCCCGGACGTGCGCACCAAGTGCGCCGTCCAGTCGCACGACGGCGGGTCGATCCTGCTGATCCCGCGCGAGGGTGGCTTCCTGGCGCGGTGGTACGTGGACCTCGGCGAGGTGCCGCCCGACGACGGTGGCCGCGTCCGCGCGACGTCGCTGGACGAGATCATCACCCGGGCGAACCGGATCATCCACCCCTACACGCTGGACGTGAAGGACGTGCCGTGGCACAGCGTCTACGAGGTGGGCCACCGGGTCACCGACGGGTTCGACGACGTCCCCGACGAGCTGACCGGCCGCCGCGCGCCCCGGGTGTTCCTCGCGGGCGACGCGTGCCACACGCACAGCGCCAAGGCCGGGCAGGGCATGAACGTGTCGATGCAGGACGGCTGGAACATCGCCTGGAAGCTCGCGCACGTGCTCATCGGCCGCGCGCCGGAGGCCTTGCTCGCCACCTACTCGGCGGAACGGCAGGTCGTGGCCCAGGACCTCATCGACTTCGACCGGGAGTGGTCGCGCCTCGTGGCGACGCCGCCGGAGGACCTGCCCGACCCGACGTACCTCGAGGACTTCTACGTGAAGACCGCCGAGTTCCCGTGCGGCTTCATGACCCAGTACCAGCCGTCGATGATCGTGTCGGGGCCGGACCACCAGGAGCTCGCGACGGGCTTCCCCGTCGGCAAGCGGTTCAAGTCCGCCCCCGTCGAGCGCGTGGCCGACGGCAACCCCACCCACCTGGGCCACCACGCGCGCGCCGACGGCCGGTGGCGGGTCTACGCGTTCGCCGACGCCGCCCCGCCCGGCGAACCCTCAGCACTGCGGGAGTGGGCCACGTGGCTCGGCACCTCCCCCGGCTCGCCGCTGCTGCGGTACACGCCCGCAGGGACCGACCCCGACTCCGTGCTCGACGTCAAGGTCGTCTACCAGCAGGACCACTTCGGGGTGGAGGTCACCGACGTGCCCGGGGTGTTCCTACCGCGGGTGGGACCGTTCGGCCTGATCGACTACGAGAAGGTCTACGCCACCGACCCCGCCCAGGACATCTTCGACCTGCGGGGCGTCGACCGGGGTGGCGCCGTCGTCGTCGTGCGCCCCGACCAGTACGTCGCCGCGATCCTGCCGCTGAGCGCGCGGGACGAGCTCGGCGCGTTCTTCGCCGGAGCCCTGCTCGAGCCGCCCGCGGCCACCCACTGACCACCCGCCCCTGTTCCCTGGAGGACTCGTGTCCACCGTCTCCGCCCACGTCGCCCGTACCCTCGCCCAGCACGTCGACCACGTCTTCGGCGTCATGGGCAACGGCAACGCCTGGTTCCTCGACGACCTCACCCGGTCGACGACGGCGCGGTTCACCGCCGTGCGGCACGAGGCGGGCGGCGTGGTCGCCGCCGACGCGCACTTCCGCGCGTCGGGCCGCATCGCCGCCGCCACCGCCACGTACGGCGCGGGCTTCACCAACACGCTGACCGCGCTCGCCGAGGCTGCGGCAGCCCGGGTGCCGCTCGTGCTCCTGGCCGGCGACGAGCCGACGTCGGGCCCCCGCCCCTGGGACGTGGACCAGATCGCGCTGGCCGCTGCCGTGGGCGCGCGCACCTATACCGTGGGCCGCGCGGACGCAGCGGCGACCAGCATCATCGCCATCGAGCACTCCCTCACCTACCGGGTACCCGTGGTGCTGGCCATCCCCTACGACGTGGCCGCGCTCGAGGCCGGACCGGTCCCGGACGCCCCGGCGCCCGCGCTACCCGGCCCGCTGGCCCCTGCGGGCCCGTTCGACGCGGCCGCCATCACCGACCTCGCCAAGCACCTCGCCGCCGCCGAGCGCCCCCTGCTGCTCGCCGGCCGGGGCGCGTGGCTCGCGGGCGCGGGCGAGGCGCTCGGCGAGCTCGCCGAGGCGACCGGCGCCCTGACCACGACCACGGCGCTGGGCCGGGGCGTGTTCCCCGACGGCCGCTACGACCTCGGGGTGGCCGGCGGCTTCGGCGCCGAGGGGGCGATGGCGCTGGTCCGCGAGGCGGACGTGGCCGTCGTGGTGGGCGCGTCGCTCAACCAGTTCACGATGCGCTTCGGGGACCTCTTCGCGCCCGGTACGCACGTGGTCCAGGTCGACATCGCGCCCGCCGCGACCCACCGGCACGTGGGCGGGTTCGTCCGGGGTGACGCCGCCCTCGTGACCCGCACCCTGCTCGACGAGCTGCGCTCGCTCGACACGGCGCCGTCCGGCTGGCGCGAGTCGGTGGACCTGGCGAAGGCGCGCAGCTACGAGGTGGGGCCGGCCGACGGGATCGCGCCCGACGGGCGCCTCGACCCCCGGTCCGTGGCCCACCGCCTGGCCGACCTGCTGCCCGCCGACCGCGTCGTCGTCTCCGACGGCGGGCACTTCATCGGCTGGGCCAACATGTACTGGCCGGTGGCCTCGCCCGACCGGATGGTGATGGTCGGCACCGCCTACCAGTCCATCGGGCTCGGGTTCCCCAGCGTGGCCGGGGCCGCGGCGGCGCGACCGCAGGACGCCGTCGTGCTCACCACCGGCGACGGCGGCGGGCTCATGGCCCTCGCCGACCTGGAGACCGCGGTGCGCACCGCGGGCGGGCGAGGCCTCGCCGTGGTCTGGAACGACGCCGCCTACGGCGCCGAGGTGCACGTCTACGGACGACAGGGCATCGCGGAGGAGCCCATGCTCATCCCCGAGACCGACTTCGCCGCCCTCGCGACCGCCGTGGGCGCGGAAGGCGTCGTGGTGCGCTCCCTGGGCGACCTGGAGCGCGTCGCGGAGTGGACCGCCGAGCCGGTCGGCGACCGCAGGTTCCTGCTGCTCGACTGCCGCGTGTCGGGCTCCGTGGTGGCGCCGTACCAGGAGGAGATCCTGCGGGCGAACCGCACGCACTAGCGAGGCTCGGCAGGCCCGGCCTGCGGGTCGTCCACGACGACCCGCAGCAGCTGCAGCAGCATCGCGCGCTCGACGGGGCTGAGCCGGTCGAGCCGCCCGGCGATCCCCGCACGACGGCGCCGCCACTGGCTCTCGACGACCTCGCGCCCCGCCTCCGTGAGCTCCAGGAGCCGCGCGCGGCGGTCGCCCGGGTCGGGAACGCGCCGCACGTAGCCGTCGGCCTCCGCCTGGTCCACCTTCGAGGTCACGGAGCGGGGCGCCATCTCGAGCCGCGCCGCGACGTCTGCCGCCCGGACCGGACCGTGGGCGTGGGCGAGGAACCGCAGGAGCCGCAGCTGGCCCGGCGTGGTGCCCGGCCGCGCGTCCTCGGAGTCCTCCTGCCGGCGCATGCGGCGCGACGCGAGGTGGAGCAGCTCCACCAGCTCCCCCGCCTCGTCCCGGGCAGTGGTGTGCGCCGAGGTTGTGTCCATGAGCACACGGTATCATTCTTGTGAGCCAAGCACATGATGAGTTACGCTCACTATCGTCGGGCGCCCCGGTGCCCGGCACACCATTCGCTCCCCACGCTCGGGAGGCACACATGAGCATGGAACACATGACCTCCGGCGGCGGTCGTGGCGGCGGGATGGGTGGTGGTCGCTCGATGCGGTCCTTCACCCAGGACTCGTCCGTCAGGGACCACCACCTCGGCCGCAGCACCCTGCGCCGCATCCTCACCTTCGCCCGCCCCTACCGCGGGCAGCTCGCCTTCTTCCTGGTCCTGCTGGCGGTCGACGCCGCGGCCGGGGCGGCGACCCCCCTCCTCTTCAAGCACCTCATCGACGACGGCGTGGCCAAGGGCGA
Source organism: Antribacter sp. NEAU-D49 (assembly GCF_057158775.1). Classification (NCBI taxonomy): domain Bacteria; kingdom Bacillati; phylum Actinomycetota; class Actinomycetes; order Micrococcales; family Promicromonosporaceae; genus Antribacter; species Antribacter sp. NEAU-D49. Next base: position 62,689 of record NZ_JBXTSN010000007.1, read on the forward strand.
CACCCGTGTCGTCCTCACCATGGCCGGTGGCGCCGTGGCGCTCGCCCTCGTCGCGGCCGGCCTCTCGGTCGCCGAGCGGTGGATCTCGAGCAAGGTCGGCGAAGGGCTCATCCTCGACCTGCGCACGGCGGTCTTCGACCACGTGCAGCGCATGCCCCTCGCCTTCTTCTCCCGCACCCGCACCGGCGCGCTGGTACAGCGCCTCAACGGCGACGTGCTCGGCGCCCAGCGCGCCTTCACCTCGACCCTGCAGACCGTCGTCTCCAACGCCCTCACCATCATCTTCACGCTGGCCGCCATGTTCTCCATGTCGTGGCAGCTCACCCTGCTGTCCCTCGTGCTGGTGCCGGTCTTCGTGCTGCCGGCCCGCTGGTTCGGCCGCAAGCTCGCCGAGCTCACCCACCGGGGGTACGAGCTCAACGCCGACCTCGGCCAGATGATGAACGAGCGGTTCAACGTCGCGGGCGCCCACCTGGTCAAGGTCTTCGGCGACCCCGCCCGGGAGTCCGCCCAGTACGCGGGCCAGGCGCGGGCCCTGCGCGACCTCGGCGTCCGCACGGCCCTCTACTCCACCTGGTTCCGCGTGGGCCTCACCACCGTCGCGTCGGTGGCCATCGCCACCGTCTACGGCCTGGGCGGCCTCCAGGCCATCGCCGGCACGCTGACCGTCGGCGTCGTCGTCGCCATGACGGCCTACCTGGGCCGCCTCTACGGCCCGCTCACGGCCATGTCCAACGTCCAGGTCGACATCATGACCGCGCTGGTCAGCTTCGAGCGGGTGCTCGAGGTGCTGGACCTGGAGCCCACGGTCGCCGAGAAGCCGGACGCGTCCGACCTCCGTGCGGCGGTCGCCGCGCACGGGGCGAGCATCGAGCTCGAGGACGTGCGGTTCCGCTACCCGGGCGCCGACGAGGTCTCGCTCGCATCCCTCGAGTCCGTGGCGACCCTGCGCAGCGACCCCACCACGGACACGCTGCGCGGAGTCGGCTTCACCGTTCCCGCCGGTGCCATGGTGGCGCTCGTGGGGCCCTCGGGCGCGGGCAAGACCACCGTGTCCCAGCTGGTCACCCGCATGTACGACCCCACGTCGGGCAGCGTGCGGATCGCCGGCCAGGACCTGCGAGGCGTCAGCTTCGCCTCGCTGCGGGGCACGGTCGGCGTCGTCTCCCAGGAGGCCCACCTGTTCCACGACACCATCGCGGAGAACCTGCGCTACGTCCGTCCGGAGGCCACGGACGCGGAGCTCGAGCAGGTGCTTCGCCAGGCGCGCATCTGGGAGCTCGTGTCATCGCTCCCGGAAGGGCTGCACACGGTCGTCGGTGACCGGGGCTACCGCCTCTCGGGCGGCGAGCGGCAGCGGCTGGCGATCGCCCGGCTGCTCCTCAAGGCGCCCGACGTGGTGGTCCTCGACGAGGCCACCGCGCACCTCGACTCCGAGTCGGAGGCGGCGGTCCAGGACGCCCTCGACCATGCGCTCACCGGCCGCACCTCGCTGGTCATCGCGCACCGGCTGTCGACGGTCCGGAACGCCGACCTCATCGTCGTGCTCGACGACGGCCGGATCGCCGAGCAGGGCACCCACACCGAGCTCCTCGAACGCGGCACGCTCTACGCCGACCTGTACCGCACGCAGTTCGCGGACCAGTCGCCCCGGGCGGAGGCGGAGGCAGCCACGCTCCCGTGAGCCGCGCGCGATCAGCAGTCTGCCCCGGCCCGGCCCGGCCCGGCACACGGCCCGGCCGTTGCGTCAGGCGAACCTTCCCAGGTGGATCCCCGCGAGCGCCAGCGCGGCGATCGTCTCGCTGTCCCGGATCTCGCCCGCGGCGACGAGGCCCAGCGCCTCGCCGAAGGGCACCCAGCGCACCTCCGAGATGCCTTCCTCGTCCTGGGTGGCGTCAACCAGGCCGGCCGGCACCACCGCCGGGCGCAGACCGCGGGCGAGGAACACGTGCTCGGGAGCCTCGGCGATCCCGTTGAGCGCCTCCATCCGGCCCACCGGCGTCCACTCGGCGGCCTCGAGGCCCGTCTCCTCCAGCAGCTCCCGCCGGGCGGCGTCGAGCGGGGCGTCGCCGTCGGTGCCGCCGCCCGGCACCTCGACCGAGCCCGGACCGGTCGTGTACCGGTCGACGGTCACGAGGAGCAGCCGGTCGTCGTCGTCCAGCGCGACCACGAACACCGACGGCCGGCGGACCTCGAGCACGCCGTAGGTCCCCTCGCCGCCGTCGGGCCGCACCACCGAGTCCTCGCGCACCGTGATCCAGGGGTTCTCGTAGGCGGTGCGGGTGGAGAGAGTGCGCCAGGTCATGCCCCCGACGTTACAGTTCCGGCCTCAGCCACCGTCACCCCGCGTGTTCGGCAATCCGTCGGATGATCGGCAGCCCGAGTTGCCGATCATCCGACAAACTGCCGAACACGTCGCGGCGACACCCCCGACCCGGCTCCGGCCCCCAACGCGAGACGGCCCGCCACCCCGAAGGGTGACGGGCCGTCCGTCATGAGCTGTCACGTCCCGCGGCGGTCAGACCGCCGCGGGGGTGAGAGGACTCAGTTGCCGGTGAGCTTCTCGCGAAGCGCGGCGAGCGCCTCGTCCGAGGCCAGCGTGCCGGTCGCCTCCTGGGCCGGAGCCGAGGAGTACGTCGTGGCGCCGCCACCAGCGGCGGCCGGAGCACCCTCGCCCGAGGCCTCCGAGTCGGCGGTGAGCGCCTCGGCGACCTGCTTGCGGTGCGCGGTCCAGCGCTCGTGCGCCTTGGCGTACTCCGCCTCCCACGCCTCGCGCTGGGTCTCGAAGCCCTCGAGCCACTCGTTGGTCTCCGGGTCGAAGCCCTCGGGGTACTTGTAGTTCCCCTGCTCGTCGTACTCGGCAGCCATGCCGTAGAGCGCGGGGTCGAAGTCCTCGGACTCCGGGTCCACACCCTCGTTGGCCTGCTTGAGCGACAGCGAGATGCGGCGACGCTCCAGGTCGATGTCGATGACCTTGACGAACACCTCGGCACCGACGGTGACGACCTGCTCGGGCAGCTCGACGTGACGCACGGCGAGCTCGGAGATGTGCACGAGGCCCTCGATGCCGTCCTCGACGCGAACGAACGCACCGAACGGGACGAGCTTCGTGACCTTACCGGGCACGACCTGACCGATGGCGTGCGTACGGGCGAACGTCTGCCACGGGTCCTCCTGCGTCGCCTTCAGCGACAGGGAGACACGCTCGCGGTCGAAGTCGACGTCGAGAACCTCGACGGTGACCTCCTGGCCCACCTCGACGACCTCGGACGGGTGGTCGATGTGCTTCCAGGACAGCTCCGAGACGTGGACGAGACCGTCGACGCCGCCGAGGTCCACGAACGCACCGAAGTTGACGATCGAGGAGACGACACCGGGGCGCACCTGGCCCTTCTGCAGGGTCTGCAGGAAGGTGGAGCGGACCTCGGACTGGGTCTGCTCGAGCCACGCGCGACGCGACAGGACCACGTTGTTGCGGTTCTTGTCGAGCTCGATGATCTTGGCCTCGATCTCCTTGCCGACGTACGGCTGGAGGTCGCGGACACGACGCATCTCCACGAGGGAGGCCGGCAGGAAGCCCCGCAGGCCGATGTCGAGGATGAGGCCGCCCTTGACCACCTCGATGACGGTGCCGGTGACGACGCCGTCCTCTTCCTTGATCTTCTCGATCGTGCCCCAGGCACGCTCGTACTGAGCGCGCTTCTTGGACAGGATCAGGCGACCCTCCTTGTCCTCCTTCTGGAGAACCAGGGCCTCGACGGCGTCACCGACGGCGACGACCTCGCCGGGGTCGACGTCGTGCTTGATGGAGAGCTCCCGGGACGGGATGACACCCTCGGTCTTGTAACCGATGTCAAGGAGAACCTCGTCGCGGTCAACCTTGACGATCGTGCCCTCGACGATGTCACCATCGTTGAAGTACTTGATGGTGGCGTCGACAGCAGCAAGGAAGTCCTCCTCGGTGCCGATGTCGTTGACGGCAACCTGGGGTGCGGACTTCGCAGGGGTGGAGATGGTCATTGAGTAGATGCTCCGATGCGGACAGGACGTAGTGCGGACAGGGTCACGGCGAGTACGCTGCGTCCCGACGTCCGACGAAGAAGTCCTGAGGGGCACGAACCGGGATTCTGGTCCGCAGCACCGAGGAAGACCGGGCCTGGAAGACGAGTAGGCGCGGGCGCACTGCACCGCGGAACATCCTAACGAGACACCGTTGCGCGGGTCAACGCGAGACGGCCCCGGGGGGCGTGCGCCATGTCACGTCGACCGGCGCACGCCCGCCCGGATCAGAGCGCGAGCTCCAGGTCCTTGCCCGGGATCGCGTCGAGCAGCGCACGCGTGTAGGCGGTCTTCGGGGCGTCGAAGACCTCGTCCACGGTGCCCTCCTCGACGACCCGCCCGTTCTGCATCACCGCGACGCGGTCGGCGATCTGCCGGACCACCGCGAGGTCGTGCGTGATGAACAGGTACGTGAGCCCGAGGTCCTCCTGCAGCTGCGCCAGCAGGCGCAGGATCTGGGCCTGGACCACCACGTCGAGCGCGGAGACGGCCTCGTCGCACACGACGAGCTCCGGCGAGAGCGCGAGCGCCCGCGCGATCGCGACGCGCTGCCGCTGCCCGCCCGACAGCTCCGACGGGAACCGGCGCAGCACGCCCGTGCCGAGCGCGACCTGCTCGGCGAGCTCCTCGACGCGTGCCCGCCGCGTCGCGGCGTCACCGAAGCCGTGGGCGCGCAGCGGCTCCTCGATGGCGCGGAACACCGAGTACATCGGGTCCAGCGACGAGTACGGGTCCTGGAACACCGGCTGCACCCGGCGCCGGTAGGCGATCCGGGAGCGCGCGTCCGTGCCGCCCACCGGGGCGCCGTCGAACTCGATGGTGCCCGACGTCAGCTTCTCGATGTCGAGGATCATCCGCGCCAGCGTGGACTTGCCCGACCCGGACTCCCCCACCACCGCGACGGTGCCGCCCCGCGGGATGTCGAGACTGACGTCCTCGACGGCGGTGAAGTCGCGTCCCCGGCTGAGGAGGCCGTTGCCGCGGATGCGGAACACCTTGGTCGCGTTCCGCACGGCCACGAGGGGCCGCTCGGCGGTGCCCGACGGCGGGGTGGTCGCCCCGGGCTCGTCGGCCACCTGGGCGGTGCCCGCCTCGGGCGACACGTCACCGTGAGCGAGCAGGGCGGTCTCGAGCACGTCGTCGAGGCCGCGCTCGCGGGCGATCTCGATGCGGCGCGAGGCGAGCGACGGCGCCGCCGCCATGAGGCGCTTGGTGTACTCGTGCTGCGGCGCGGTCAGGACCTGGCGGGCCGGCCCCTGCTCCACGATCTCGCCGCGGTACATCACCACCACCACGTCGGCGCGCTCGGCCGCGAGGCCGAGGTCGTGCGTGATGAGGAGCACCGCGGTACCGAGGTCGCGGGTCAGGCCCGCGAGCTGGTCCAGGATGCCGCGCTGGACCGTCACGTCGAGGGCCGACGTCGGCTCGTCCGCGACGAGGAGCGCCGGCCGCCCGGACAGGCCCATCGCGATGAGCGACCGCTGCCGCATGCCGCCGGAGAACTCGTGCGGGTACTGGGAGGCGCGGCGGGCGGCGTCGGGCAGCCCGGCCTCCTCGAGGAGCTCGACGGTGCGGGCACGGGCGTCACGCGGGGAGCGCAGGCCCTTGTCGATGAGCCCCTCGTCGATCTGGCGGCCGATCCGCATGATCGGGTCGAGGTTCGTCATCGGGTCCTGGGGCACCAGGCCCAGGTCGGTGCCGCGCAGCTGCGCGAAGCGCTGCGGGGTCACCGCCCCGAGGTCCTCGCCGCGGAACCAGATGTGGCCCTCGGCGACCTCGCCGTTGCTCGCGAGGAGCCCGAGGACCGCCATCGCGAGCGTCGTCTTGCCGGACCCGGACTCGCCGACGATGGCCACGGTCTGGCCGCGGCGCACCTCGAGGGACGCACCGGACACGGCGCGCGCGGCCCCGGAGTCGGTGCGGAAGTCGACGGAGAGGTCCTCCACCCGGAGGACGAGCTCGTCGGCGGGGGTGGTGGTCGTGTCGCTCATCGGCGCGTCCTGTTCCGCGCGTCGAGGGCCTCGCGCAGGCTCTCGCCCACGAGGGTGAAGCCGAGGGCAGTGACGGCGATGCAGATGCCGGGCAGGATCGCCAGGCGGGGCGCGACCGCCAGCTCCTGCTGCGCGGCGGTGAGCATGCGCCCCCACTCCGCCGTGCTGGGCTCGCCGCCGCCCAGGCCGAGGAAGGACAGCGCGGCGGCCTCGATGACGGCGGTGGCGAGCGTGAGCGTGGCCTGCACGATCACGGGCCCCACACTGTTGGGCAGCACGTGGCTCATCGTGACCGAGCCCCGCGTGAGGCCGAGCGCGCTCGCCGCGAGCACGTAGTCCTGCCCGCGCTGGGCGAGCATGGACCCGCGCAGCAGGCGCGCGAAGATGGGCACCTGGACCACGGCGATGGCGATGATCACCGACGACGGCGACTGGCCGGCGATGGCGGCGATCGACACCGCGAGCAGCAGCGACGGGACGGACAGCATGAGGTCCACCAGGCGCATCGCCGCGACGTCGACCCAGCCGCCGAACCAGCCGGCGAGCAGGCCGAGGGCCACGCCACCGGCGAGGCCGAACAGCGTGGACAGCACGCCCACGAGCAGCGAGGCGCGGGCGCCCCAGATCAGCTTGCTCAGGACGTCGCCGCCGTAGCGGTCGAGGCCGAGCGGGTACTCGGCGGACGGCCCCGGGATGTGGGTGGGCCGGATCTCGCCGCGGCCGGGCAGCTCCTGCGCCCCGAAAGGCGCCAGCAGCGGCGCGAGCAGCGCGACCAGGAGGAAGACCGCCACGATGACGAAGCCCGTGATGGCCACGGGGTTCCTGCGGAGCGTGCGCCACGCACGGGCCCACACGCCCTCGCCGGAGTGGTCGCCGCCCTGGGCGGCGGAGTCGTGGATGTTCAGCGGCGCGACCGGCGCGCCCTGGACGGGGGGAAGCTCGTTGGCGGTCACTGCTGCCTCCTCAGCCGCGGGTCGATCAGCCCGTACGACACGTCGACGATCAGGTTCACGAGGGCGTACACCACCGCGATGAGCAGGACGAAGCCCTGCAGGACGGGATAGTCCGCGCTGAAGACGGCCTCGGCCAGGAAGCCGCCGATGCCGCTGAAGGCGAACACCGTCTCCGTGAGCACGGCGCCGGAGAGCAGGAGGCCCACCTGGAGGCCGATCGTGGTGAGGACCGGGAGCATGGCGTTCCGCAGGATGTGCTCCGAGCGCAGGCGCGAGGCCTTGATGCCCTTGGCCCGGGCGGTCCGCACGTAGTCGGCGTTCTGCACCTCGGACACGGCGGCACGGGTCATGCGCGCGATGATCGCCAGCGGGATCGAGCTGAGCGCGAGCCCCGGCAGGACCAGGTGCATGAGCGCGTCCCACGCGGCGTCCCACTCGGCGGTGAGCAGGCCGTCCAGGACGTAGAAGTTGGTGGGGTGCGTGGCGACCATCGTCACCGACTGCCGGCCGGCCGACGGGAACCAGTCCAGCTCGACGGCGAACAGGTACTTGAGGATGAACGCCAGGAAGAACACCGGCACCGTGACGCCGATCAGCGAGACGACGACGGACGCGTGGTCCACGACGGAGCCGGCCCGGCGCGCGGCGACGTAGCCGAGGGGGATGCCCACGCCGACGGCGATCACGAGCGCCACGACGGTGAGCTCGATCGTGGCCGGGAAGCGGGTGAGGAACTCCTCGACCACGGGGCGGCCGGTCCGCAGCGAGTTGCCGAGGTCACCCTGGAGGAGCTGGCCGAGGTACTTGCCGTACTGGACCCAGACGGGCTGGTCGAGCCCCATCGCAGCCTCGATGCGGGCGGCGGCCTCGGGGGTGTAGCGCTCGCCGAGCATGGCCGTGACCGGCCCGCCGGGGAGCGCCCGCACCCACGCGAAGAGGAGCACCGAGAGCCCCAGGAGCAGCGGTATCAGCAGCAGCAGCCGCTGGACGACGAGTCTGAGCATGTGGTCGTCGGGTCCTTGTCGGTCTCGCGGGCCTTGGGTGCGGCCCGGCTGTTCGGGTCTGCGGGGCGGGTGCGCCCTGCCGGTGGGACGAGCGATGCCCGTGCCCGACGGCGGCCGCCGGGCACGGGCATCGATGCTACGTCCTCGCGGGGCGACCCCTGACAGGGGCCGTCCCGCGGGGGATCACTCCGTGAAGGTGATGACGCTGTAGACCTCGTCCTGGACCGGCGAGATCGGGTAGCCCTCGACGCCGGGCGCGACGGCCAGCGACGGGACCGGGCTCGCGATCGGCAGGCCGGGGAGGAAGTCCATCAGAGCCTCGTTCGCGGCCTGGTAGGCCTCCTCCTGCTCGTCGACGGGCGCGTTGCGCGCGTCGTCGATGACCTGGAAGATCTCGGCGTTGTCGAAGCCCCACTCGTTCGACGGCGCCCCGAAGAAGGTGCCGATGAAGTTGTAGGTGTCGTTGTAGTCACCCGTCCAGCCCAGCAGGTGCAGGCCGTGCGTCGTGCTTCCCTGGATGGTGTCCAGGTAGGTGGGACGCCACGGGGCGGCGGTGGCCTTGACGGTGATGCCCACCTCCTCGAGGTCGGCGGAGATCGCCTCGAAGTACGCGGCGGGGTCCGGCATGTACGGGCGCGACACGTCGGTCGGGTAGTTGAACTCCAGCTCGAGCGTCGGCACGCCGGCCTCGGCGAGGAGCGCCTTCGCCTTCTCGGGGTCGTACTCGTAGGTGGTGACGTCCTCGCTGTAGCCCGAGACCGACTCCGGCACGAACTGGGTGGCGACCTCGGTGCCCTCGGGCAGGGTGGCCTGGACCAGGGCCTCGCGGTCGATCGCGTGGGCGATCGCCTGGCGCACCTTGATGTTGTCGAGCGGCGGCGTCGCCTGGTTCATGCCCAGGTAGAGGATGTTGAACGCCGGGCGCTGGTGCAGCGTGAAGCCGGCCTCCTCGAGCGCGTCGACGTCGGCGGGGGCGACCAGGTCGTAGCCGTCGATGTCGCCGGCCTCGAGCGCCTGGCGGCGGGCCGTGCCGTCCGGGATGACCGTGAAGACGATCTTCTTGACGTCCTGGATCTCGCCCCAGTAGCCGTCGAACGCCTCGAGCGTGACGCTCTCGCCGGTCTTCCACTCGACGAACGTGTACGGGCCGGTGCCGACCGGGTGGCCCTGGCCGTACTCGGTGAGCTGCGGTGCGTCCTCGGTGCCCTGGACGTCGTCCGCCCCGAACTCCTCAAGTGCCGTGGGCGACTGCATGGAGAACGCCGGGAGCGACAGCGCCGCGACCAGCTCGGGGACCGGCGCGTTGAGCGTGACGACCGCCGTCGTGGCGTCCGACGCCGCGCAGGAGGCGTACTTGCTCTCCGCGCCCCAGCCGCCGAAGACCGCCTTGTAGTAGTACGACAGGCTCTCCGTCGCGGCGAGACCCGTGAAGTCGCGCCAGCGGTCGAAGTTGAAGCACACGGCCTCGGCGTCGAAGTCCGTGTCGTCGTGGAACTTCACGCCCTCCTTGAGGTGGAACGTGTACTCCAGGCCGTCCTCGCTGATGTCCCAGCTCTCGGCGAGCAGCGGGGCGGGGTCGGCGGTGCCCGGCTCGACGCCGACCAGGCCTTCGAAGATCTGACGGGCAACCCGGAACGTCTCGCCGTCGCTGGCGAACGCGGGGTCGAGCGTTGCGGGGTCGGCCGAGCCGGCGAACACGAACGTGTCCTTGCCGACGGCCTCCTCACCGGTTCCCTGCTCACGGTCGCTCGCGACGCAGCCCGTGAGGGCGACCGCGAGCGCGGCGGCCAGTGCGACGGTGCCGGTCAGTCGGCTTGGTGCGCGCAGACGCATGGCACTCTCCTTCCTCGGGCACGGCGGTTCCCCGATCGGGTGCCGCTCGTGCATGACGTTGGCCCCGACTGTAAGGACGCAGAGGTTGCATATGTGTTTCGGCCGAGTGCTCCGGGGCAATCGTGACCATTTCGTGACGGTCAGTACGGGGCGGCGTGAGGCGGCGTGACCGGCGATGATGTGGCGGTGAACTCCCCCGCCACTCCCCCTCCCGGCGCACCGGACCTGCCGGAGCCCACGTCGTTCGGCTACCGTGACGTCCCTGCGGACGAGGGCGGCACGGCGGGCCGCGCCTGGTGGGACGCCAACGCCGGCGAGTACCTCGACGAGCACGGGGAGTTCCTGGGCGACGCCGGGTTCCGGTGGGGGCCCGAGGGTCTGTCCGAGGCGGAGGCGGGCCTGCTGGGCGACGTCGAGGGCCGAGACGTGCTCGAGGTGGGCTCGGGCGCCGCCCAGTGCGCACGCTGGCTCGTGGCGGCGCGCGGCGCCCGTGCGGTCGCCACCGACGTGTCGGGCGGCATGCTCGCCGGCGCCCTCCGGCTCGACGCCGCGACCGGCGTCCGCGTGCCGGTGGTGCAGGCCGACGCCCGAGCGCTCCCCTTCGCCGACGCCTCCTTCGACGTCGTCTTCACGTCGTTCGGCGCGCTGCCCTTCGTGCCGGACGCGGACCGGGTCCACCAGGAGGCCGCCCGCGTGCTCCGCCCCGGCGGGCGCTGGGTCTTCTCGGTGACGCACCCGGTGCGGTGGGCCTTTCCCGACGACCCCAGCCGGGCAGGCCTCACGGCCAACCGGTCCTACTTCGACCGGCGCCCCTACGTCGAGTCGGCCGACGACGGCGCGGTGCTCTACGCGGAGTATCACCGCACCGTGGGCGACCACGTGCGCGAGGTCGTCGCCGCCGGGCTCCGGCTGCGCGACCTCGTGGAGCCGGAGTGGCCCGCCTGGAACGAGCAGACCTGGGGCGGCTGGGGCCCCGAGCGGGGCGCCTACCTCCCCGGCACGGCGGTGTTCGTCACGACGAAGGACTGAGGAACGCCGCCGGGTCAGTACAGCTAGTGCCCGGCCTCGTGCCAGGTGCGGCCCGCGCCCACGGAGACGTCGAGCGGGACGTCGAGCTCCACGGCGGCGCCCATCTGCTCGCGCAGCACCTCCTCGGCGGCGGCCCGCTCCCCCGGCGCCACCTCGACCACGAGCTCGTCGTGCACCTGGAGCAGGAGGCGGGAGGACAGGCCGCGCGCGACGAGCTCGGCCTGCACCTTGAGCATGGCGAGCTTGATGATGTCGGCCGCGCTGCCCTGGATGGGCGCGTTGAGCGCCATGCGCTCGGCCATCTCGCGACGCTGCCGGTTGTCGCTCGTCAGGTCGGGCAGGTAGCGGCGACGGCCGAGGATCGTGGCCGTGTACCCGGTGGCCCGGGCCTCGTCGACGACGTGTCCCAGGTAGTCGCGCACGCCGCCGAACCGCGTGAAGTAGTCGTCCATGAGGGCCTGCGCCTCGCTGCGCTCGATGTTCAGCTGCTGCGAGAGGCCGAAGGCCGAGAGCCCGTAGGCGAGGCCGTACGACATGGCCTTGATCTTGGAGCGCATCGCCGGAGTCACGTCCGCCGGAGCCACCTCGAAGACGCGCGAGCCCACGTAGCTGTGCAGGTCCTCCCCGGACCGGAACGCGGCGATGAGCCCCTCGTCGCCCGACAGGTGCGCCATGATGCGCATCTCGATCTGGCTGTAGTCGGCCGTGAGGAGGGTCTCGAAGCCTTCGCCGACGACGAACGCCCGGCGGATCTGGCGGCCCGCCTCCGTGCGGATCGGGATGTTCTGCAGGTTCGGGTCGGCCGAGCTCAGGCGGCCCGTGGCCGCGATGGTCTGCTGGAACGTGGTGTGGATGCGACCGTCCGGCTGCACCGACTTGAGCAGCCCCTCGACCGTCTGGCGCAGCCTGCTGGCGTCACGGTGCGCCAGGAGGTGCTCGAGGAACGGGTGGCCGGTGCGGGCGAACAGGTCCGCGAGCGCCGCCGCGTCGGTGGTGTACCCGGTCTTGATCTTCTTGGTCTTGGGCATGCCGAGCTGGTCGAACAGGACCTCCTGCAGCTGCTTGGGGCTGCCGAGGTTGACCTCGCGGCCGATCACGTCGAAGGCGTCGCCCGCGGCCCGGGCCACGGCCTCGCCGAACTCCTTCTCGAGCCCGGTGAGGTACTCGGTGTCGGCGGCGATACCGGTGCGCTCCATGCGGGCCAGGACGTCGGACAGCGGCAGCTCCACGTCGGTGAGCAGCCCCGCGGCACCCCGGTCGTCGAGCTCGCCCGCCAGCGCGTCGGCGAGCTGGACGACGGCGTGCGCCCGCACGGCCTCGCGCTGCCCCTGGCCCTGCCCGTCGAGCGACAGGTCGAGGGCGCCCTGGGCACCCTCGGGCTCCTCCACGCGCAGCTCGCGCCCGAGGTGCCGGACGGAGAGGTCGCCCAGGTCGTACCCGCGCTGGTCGGGGTGGCAGAGGTACGCGGCCAGCTCGGTGTCGAAGACGACCCCCTGGAGGTCGAGGCCGCGCGAGCCGAGGGCGTGCCAGGCGGCCTTGGCCCCGTGCACGACCTTGGGCGCGGCGGGGTCGGCCAGCCAGGCGGCGAGCGCCTTCTCGTCCTCGGCGGCGATCTCGACGAGGTCGAGCGCGACCGCCTCGCCCTCTCCGTCGGCCACCGCGACGCCCCACGCGTCGCCACCGCCGGGCACCGCCTGGCCGGACACGTCGAGCCCGAGGCGGCCCGTGCGGGCGGCGAGCCAGGCACCGAGGCCGCCGGGCGCGACGTCGGCCAGCTCGATCTCCACGCCCTCCGCGGGGCGCTCGGGGTCGGCGTCGGCCGCCGGGTCGACGGCGAGGAGCCGGTCGCGGAGGGGGCCGAACTGCAGCGCGTCGGAGACGCGGTGGACCGCCTCCCGGTCGAACCCGGCCAGCGCGAGGTCGTCGGGGCCGAACGGCAGCTGGACGTCCCGGAGGAGGGCGTTGAGCTCCCGGTTGAGCCGGACCTGCTCAAGGTGGGCACGCAGGTTCTCGCCTGCCTTGCCCTTCACCTCGTCGGCCTGCTCCAGCAGGTTCGCCAGGCCGCCGTAGGTGGTGACCCACTTCGCGGCCGTCTTGGGGCCCACGCCCGGCACGCCGGGCAGGTTGTCGCTGGACTCACCCACCAGGGCGGCCAGGTCGGGGTACTGCTCCGGCGGCACGCCGTACTTGGCGACCACGGCGTCCGGTGTCATGCGGGCGAGCTCGGAGACGCCCTTGACCGGGTAGAGCACCGTCACGTGCTCGGTCACCAGCTGCAGCGAGTCACGGTCCCCCGAGCAGACGAGCACGTCCATGCCCGCCGCCTCGGCCGACCCGGCGAGCGTGGCCAGGATGTCGTCCGCCTCGATGCCCTCCTTCGACAGGGCCGGGACGCGCAGCGCCTCCAGCACCTCGAGGATCAGGGGCACCTGGCTCCGGAACTCGGGCTTGCTCTCGCTGCGCGTGGCCTTGTACTCGGGGAACCGCTCCGTGCGGAACGTGACGCGCCCCACGTCGAACGCCACGGCGAGGTGCGTGGGCTTCTCGTCGCGGAGCAGGTTCGTCAGCATGGACGTGAAGCCGTAGACCGCGTTCGTGACCTGACCGGAGGTGGTCGCCAGCGTGTCGGGCAGGGCGAAGAAGGCCCGGTACGCCATCGAGTGGCCGTCGATCAGGAGGAGGCGGGGTCGCGCGGAGGTGCTCACGGGTGCAAACCTAGCGCCCATGACTGACACGCACCCTGGCACGGAGACCCCGTCCGCCGCTCCCGCTGCTCCTGCCGCCCGCTGGGCCGCCGCCTCCCGCGGCACGCTCATCGAGCGGATGGGCATCGACCTCACCGAGGTCTCGGCCCAGCGCACCGCGGGCACGCTCCCGGTGGCTGGGAACACCCAGCCCGCAGGGCTGCTGCACGGCGGGGCGTCCGCCGTGCTCGCCGAGACGCTCGCCTCCGTGGCGGCGCAGGAGCACGCCGGCGAGGGCCGCCAGGCCGTCGGGATCGAGCTGAACGCGACGCACCACCGCGGGGTGCGCGACGGAGTGGTCCGGGGTGTGGCCACGGCGATCCACCTGGGCCGCACCACGGCGAGCTACGAGATCGTCGTCACCGACGACCAGGACCGGCGGGTGTGCACCGCCCGTCTCACCTGCATGATCCTGGGCTGACGCTCACAGCCATACCCACAACGAACGGGAGGAGTCAGCCGACCTCGGCGCGGTGGCCCTCGCGGTACACCGTGTGCAGCTCGCGCAGGTCGATCGGACCGGACTCGGCCACCGAGCGTGCGCGACGGCGCCGCGCGATGAGGTCCTCCAGGCCGCGCGCGCCCTGACGGAGACGGCCGCGGCTGCCCGCCGCGGCTGTCTCGCGTGCGGCAGCTGCGGCCTCGACGAGCCGGCGGTGGAGGGTGGCGCACGACACGACGCGGTGCCCGGCGGTGGGCGCGAAGCCCAGACGGGCGAGGAACCGCTGGATCCCGCGGTGCCCCGGGACGGGGGCCGCGTAGACCTCGGCGCAGTCGTGCGCGTCCGCGAGGTCGGCAGCGCCGCGCAGGAGCGCGTGACCCACGCCGCGGCGCCGGGCGCCGGGCGTGACGTAGACGAGATCGATGTAGAGGCTGGGCGTCCCCGCGAACAGGTAGGGGCCGACGACGCGCGCGACGACCACTCCGACCACCTCGTCGGCCACCTCGGCCACGAGGACGTGGCCGTCGACCGACAGGAGCACGCTCAGGTGCTCCAGCAGGCGGTCAGGGTCCGCGGTCGCCAGCTGGGCCGCCGCGGGCGACTCGTCTCGCGCCTCGCTGCTCAGGGCCACGACGGCCAGGAGATCCTCGCGGCTCGCTGGCCGTACCTCGACAGTTCGCACCGGCACACCTCCTGAGTGTCTGGGTCCGGGCCGGCGAGAGCCGATCCGGACGAGCGTCCAACTGACGGCAGACGATAGACCCGTCCCCCACAGCACACAATGCTGCAGGGGACGAAGATCACCCGCTCCTGCCCGGGATGCCCCGGTGCGGGATGTTTCGAGTCAGGCGCCGCCGACCTGCTCGATCACCGCGTCCGCAACCTCACGCATGGTGAGGCGACGGTCCATCGACGTCTTCTGGATCCAGCGGAAGGCCTCGGGCTCCGACAGGCCCATCTTGGTCTGCAGCAGGCCCTTGGCCCGGTCCACGCGCTTGCGGGTCTCGAACCGCTCCTGCAGGTCGGCGACCTCGGACTCCAGCGACGTGATCTGCGCGTACCGCGAGATCGCGATCTCGACAGCCGGCAGCAGGTCGGCGGGAGTGAAGGGCTTCACCACGTAGGCCATGGCGCCCGCGTCCCGCGCGCGCTCCACGAGCTCCGTCTGGGAGAACGCGGTCAGCAGCACGACGGGGGCGGCGTGCGCCTTGCCGATGCGCTCAGCAGCGGAGATGCCGTCAAGCTCGGGCATCTTCACGTCCATCACCACGACGTCCGGCTTGAGCTCCAGCGCAAGGTTCACGGCGGTCTCACCGTCACCCGCCTCACCCACCACGTCGAAGCCCGCCTCGCGGAGCGTCTCGACGACGTCCATCCGGATCAGCGCCTCGTCCTCCGCCACGACGGCACGCCGAGCGGGACGGTTCGGGGTCGCCGCAGGCTCGGCGTCGATCATGGGCGGCAGGTCGAGGGGCAGCGACGCCGCCTTCGAGTCGGTGTTCTCGTCGGTCACGCCCCCATCCTAAGGGTCGCGGCTTGGGCCGCACACCTGTGGTGTGGTTCGATGTTCGCTGCACGGCGTGCCGTACGTCACCGCCCCGGTAGCCCAATTGGCAGAGGCAACCGACTCAAAATCGGTCCAGTGAGGGTTCGAGTCCCTCCCGGGGCACCACCACGACGGCCGACGGCGTCCTGGCCACCTCCCGTGGGAGGCGGCCAGGACGCCGTCGGGCACCGTCAGGTCAGGAGCGGCCGCGGCCGTCCGCCTGGCTGCCGATCTTGTGCACCAGGATCGAGTTCGTGGTGCCGGGGACGCCCACCGGGGCGCCCGACACGACCACCACGAGGTCGCCCTTCTCCGCGAGGCCCTTGGCCTGGAGCGTGGAGTCGACCTGCTCGACCATCGCGTCGACGCTGTCGACCTTGGGCACGAGCGCCGTCTGGACGCCCCACGTGAGGGACAGGGCGTTGCGCACGCCGTCCTCCGGGGAGAACGCCAGCAGCGGGATGCCGGAGCGCAGGCGCGACATGCGGCGGGCGGAGTCGCCCGACTGCGTGAACGTCACCAGGTACTTCACGCCCAGCGTCTCGCCGATCTCGGCGGCGGCACGCGTGATGGCGCCACCGCGGGTGTGCGGCGTGGAGCCCAGCGGTGCGATCCGCTCGCGGCCCATCTGCTCCGTGACCTCGATGATCCGGGCCATGGTCTCGACGGTCAGGATCGGGTAGTCGCCCACCGAGGTCTCGCCCGAGAGCATGACCGCGTCGGCACCGTCGAGGACGGCGTTGGCGCAGTCGGACGCCTCGGCGCGCGTGGGGCGCGGCGACGTCGTCATGGACTCCAGCACCTGCGTGGCCACGATGACCGGCTTGGCGTTACGACGCGCCAGCTCGACGATGCGCTTCTGGACCAGCGGCACCTGCTCCAGCGGGAGCTCGACCGCCAGGTCGCCACGGGCCACCATGACGCCGTCGAAGGCCGCGATGATCTCGTCGAGCTGCTCGACGGCCTGCGGCTTCTCGATCTTGGCGATGACGGGGACCGTGCGGCCCTCCTCCTCCATCACCCGGCGGACGTCCTCGTAGTCCTTGGCGGACCGCACGAAGGACAGCGCGATGAAGTCCGCACCGAGCTTCAGGGCCCAGCGCAGGTCCTCCTCGTCCTTGTCGGACATGGCGGGGACCGACACGGCGACGCCCGGGAGGTTCAGGCCCTTGTTGTTCGACACGGGCCCGGCCACCTCGACGCGGGTGACCACGTTGGGGCCCTCGACCGCCGTGACGCGGACGAGCACCTTGCCGTCGTCGATCAGGATCGGGTCGCCCACCCGCGCGTCGCCCGGGAGGCCCTTGTGCGTGGTGGAGACGAGCTCCTTGGTGCCCACCACGTCGTCCGTCGTGATGGTGAAGACGTCACCCTCGTTCAGCCAGTGCTTCTCGTCGTTCGCGAAGCGGCCGAGCCGGATCTTGGGCCCCTGCAGGTCCACGAGGACGGCGACCGAACGGTCCGCCTCCTTCGCGGCGGCGCGCACCCCGTGGTACACGGCCGCGTGGGCCTCCTGCTCGCCGTGGCTCCGGTTGATGCGTGCGACGTCCATGCCGGCGGCCACGAGCGCACGCAGCTGCTCCGGCGACTCGGTGGCGGGTCCGATGGTGCACACGATCTTTGCTCTGCGCATGTCTCCAGCCTCATTGAATTGCAGTCCCGGCGCGAGCCGAGACCAGGGAATGAAATCTAGGCCCGCAGCGCGACCGTCCTGGGCCGCACGGGGGCGGGCAGCTCGGTCCCGCCCTGCAGGTAGGTGTCGGCCGCCGCGGCCGCGGCGCGGCCCTCGGCGATCGCCCACACGATGAGGGACTGCCCGCGCCCGGCGTCGCCGGCGACGAAGACACCCGGCAGGCTCGCCGCGTAGTCGTCGCTCCGGGCGACAAGGCCGCGGTCGGTCACCTCGATGCCGGTCTGCTCCTCGAGGAGCCGCGTCTCCGGGCCGGTGAAGCCCATCGCGATCAGGACCAGGTCCGCCGGGATCTCCCGCTCGGTCCCGGGCCTGGGCGCACGGCGCCCGTCCGGCAGGTACTCGGTCTCGGCGACCTTCAGGGCACGCACGGCACCCGTCCCGTCGTCGAGGAACTCGACCGTCGACGCCAGGTACGTGCGCTCGCCGCCCTCCTCGTGCGAGGTCGAGACCTCGAACAGGATCGGGTCGGTCGGCCACGGCTGGCTCGCCGGGCGCTCCGTCGGCGGGCGCTTGCCGATCGCGAGCGTGGTGACGCTCGCGGCACCCTGACGCAACGACGTGCCCAGGCAGTCGGAGCCCGTGTCGCCGCCGCCGATGATGATGACGTGCTTGCCCTCGGCCGTGGGGGCGCCCTCGACCGGGTGCCCGGCCACAGCCTTGTTGGCCGGCGTCAGGAAGTCCATCGCGAAGTGGACGCCGGCCAGCTCCCGGCCCGGCAGGCGCAGGTCGCGCGGCACGGTGGCGCCCGTGGTGACCACGACGGCGTCGAACCGACGGCGCAGCGCGTCCCACGAGATGTCCTTGCCGATCTCGACGCCCGTGCGGAAGCGCGTGCCCTCCGCCTCCATCTGCGCCAGGCGGCGCTCGATGTGGACCTTCTCCAGCTTGAAGTCCGGGATGCCGTAGCGCAGCAGACCGCCCACGGCGTCGTCGCGCTCGTACACCACGACCGTGTGCCCGGCGCGGGTGAGCTGCTGGGCCGCCGCGAGGCCCGCCGGGCCCGAGCCCACCACGGCCACCGTGGAGCCCGTGAGGCGCTGCGGCACGACCGGCTGCACCAGGCCGCGCTCGAACGCCTCGTCGATGATCGACACCTCGATGTTCTTGATCGTCACAGCGGGCTGGTTGATGCCCAGCACGCAGGACGACTCGCACGGCGCGGGACAGACCCGGCCGGTGAACTCGGGGAAGTTGTTCGTGGCGTGCAGGCTGTCGATGGCGTCGGCCCACTGGCCGCGCCACACGAGGTCGTTCCACTCGGGGATGAGGTTGCCCAGCGGGCACCCCTGGTGGCAGAACGGGATGCCGCAGTCCATGCAACGGCCCGCCTGCTCCTTGAGGAACGGCTGCCCCTCGACCCGGTGCTCGTGCGTGTCCCGCCAGTCACGGAGGCGCACCTCGACCGGGCGGTTCGGCGGGAGCTCGCGCTCCCGCACCTTCAGGAATCCGCGGGGGTCAGCCACGGGCCACCTCCATGATGTGGTCCCAGCGGGCCGGGTCCCACTCGTTGCTGTCCAGGGGGTGCTCGGCGAGGGCCGCGCGGACGCGGGCCCAGCCGAGCGGGAGCACGCGGCTGATGCGCGCGCGGGCGAAGGGGTCGTCCAGCAGCTCGGCCGCCACGGGCGAGCCGGTCTCCTCGTGGTGACGTGTCAGGAGCTCGGACACGGTCTCCCAGTCGGCGTCGTCCAGCCGGCCCACCTCGAGCTCGCGGTCGCGCACGGCGGCCGCGTTCATCGCCGTCGGGCGCAGGTCCAGCACGTACGCCGTACCGCCCGACATGCCCGCGCCGAAGTTGCGGCCCGTGGGGCCCAGCACCAGGACGGTGCCGCCGGTCATGTACTCGCAGCCGTGGTCGCCCACGCCCTCGACCACCAGCGTGGCACCGGAGTTGCGGACGCCGAAGCGCTCGCCCACCCGGCCGCGCAGGAAGACCTCGCCCGACGTGGCGCCGTAGCCGATCACGTTGCCCGCGATCACGTTCGTGGCGCCGTCGAGCACCGCGGCCCGGTCGGGCCGGACGACGATGCGGCCGCCCGACAGGCCCTTGCCCACGTAGTCGTTGGCGTCGCCGAAGAGGCGCAGCGTGATGCCGCGGGGCAGGAACGCGCCGAGCGACTGGCCGGCGGAGCCGGTCAGGGTGACGTCGATGGTGCCGTCCGGGAGGCCCTCGCCGCGGTACCGCTTGGTCACCTCGTGGCCGAGCATGGTGCCGACCGTGCGGTTCACGTTCCGGACCGGCAGCGAGATCTCGACCCGCTCCCCGCGCTCCAGGGCAGGAGCGGCCTTCGCGATGAGCTGGTTGTCCAGCGCCTTCGCGAGCCCGTGGTCCTGCACCTTCGTCTGGTGGAGCGCCGCCCCCGGCCGGCCCTGCGGCTCGGCGAGGATGGGCCCGAGGTCGAGCCCCTGCGCCTTCCAGTGGTCCACAGCCTTGCGGGTGTCGAGCACCTGGACCTGGCCCACGGCCTCCTCGATGCTGCGGAAGCCGAGCGCCGCCAGGTGCTCGCGCACCTCCTGCGCGATGAACTCGAAGAAGTTCACGACGAACTCGGGCTTGCCCGTGAACCGGGAGCGCAGCTCGGGGTTCTGCGTGGCGACGCCCACCGGGCAGGTGTCGAGGTGGCAGACACGCATCATGATGCAGCCCGAGACCACCATCGGCGCCGTGGCGAAGCCGAACTCCTCGGCGCCGAGCAGCGCGGCCACGACCACGTCGCGGCCCGTCTTCATCTGCCCGTCCACCTGGACCACGATGCGGTCGCGCAGGTCGTTGAGCACGAGGGTCTGCTGGGTCTCGGCGAGGCCGATCTCCCAGGGCGTGCCGGCGTGCTTGAGCGACGTCAGCGGCGAGGCGCCCGTGCCGCCGTCGTGCCCCGAGATGAGGACGACGTCCGCGTGCGCCTTGGACACGCCCGTGGCCACGGTGCCCACGCCGAACTCGGAGACGAGCTTCACGTGGATGCGCGCCGACGGGTTCGCGTTCTTGGCGTCGTGGATCAGCTGCGCCAGGTCCTCGATCGAGTAGATGTCGTGGTGCGGCGGCGGCGAGATGAGGCCCACGCCCGGCGTCGAGTGCCGGGTCTTCGCCACCCACGGGTACACCTTGGAGCCGGGCAGCTGACCGCCCTCGCCGGGCTTGGCGCCCTGGGCGAGCTTGATCTGGATGTCGTCGGCCTGGGTCAGGTACTCGCTGGTGACGCCGAACCGGCCGGACGCGATCTGCTTGACCTTGGAGCGGCGCTCCGGGTCGTACAGGCGCTCCGGGTCCTCGCCGCCCTCACCCGTGTTGGACCGCCCGCCCAGGCGGTTCATCGCGATGGCGAGGGTCTCGTGCGCCTCGGCGGAGATCGAGCCGTACGACATGGCGCCCGTGTTGAAGCGCTTGACGATGTCGGCCACGGACTCGACCTCGTCGATCGGGACGGGCTCGCGGTCGGGGCTGAAGCGCAGGAGGCCGCGCAGCGTCATCAGGCGCTGCGACTGCTCGTCGACGCGCCGCGTGTACTGGCGGAAGATGTCCATCCGGCCGCTGCGGGTCGCGTGCTGGAGGCGGAACACCGTCTCCGGGTCGAAGAGGTGCTCCTCGCCGTCGCGGCGCCACTGGTACTCGCCGCCCGTGGTGAGGCGCTGGTGCGGCTGGTGGTTGCCCGACGGCGGGTACGCCTCCGCGTGGCGCGCCGCGACCTCGGCCGCGATCACGTCCAGGCCGACGCCGCCCAGGCGCGAGGTGGTGCCCGTGAAGTAGTCGTCGACGAGCTCGTGGGACAGGCCCACGGCCTCGAAGATCTGGGCACCGCGGTACGACATGATCGTGGAGATGCCCATCTTGGACATCACCTTGAGCACGCCCTTGCCGAGCGCCTTGATGAGGTTGGTGACCGCCTTCTCCGGGGCCACGTCCAGGTAGCCACGGCGGGCCAGGTCCTCGACGGTCTCCATCGCGAGGTACGGGTTGACCGCCGCCGCGCCGTAGCCGATCAGGAGGGCCACGTGGTGGACCTCGCGCACGTCGCCGGCCTCGACCACGAGCGACACCTGGGTACGGGTGTGCTTGCGGACCAGGTGGTGGTGCACCGCGCTCGTGAGCAGCAGCGACGGGATCGGCGCGAGCTCGGAGTTCGAGTCGCGGTCGGACAGCACGATGAAGGACGCGCCGTCCTCGATGTGCCCGTCGACCTCCGCGAAGATCTCCTCGAGGCGCGCCAGCAGAGCCTTGCCGCCCCCGCTGACGTCGTAGAGGCCGCGCACCGTGACCGCGCGGAAGATGCCTTCCAGCGCGGGGTCACGGTCCACGCGGATGATCTTGGCGAGCTGGTCGTTGTCCAGCACCGGGAACGGCAGCACAAGCTTGCGCGCGTGCTCCGGGACGTCGGACAGGAGGTTCGGCTCCGGGCCGATGGCGCCGCCGATCGAGGTCACGAGCTCCTCGCGGATCGCGTCCAGCGGCGGGTTCGTCACCTGGGCGAACATCTGCGTGAAGTAGTCGAAGAGCAGGCGCGGGCGCGACGAGAGCACCGCGATCGGCGTGTCCGTGCCCATGGCGCCGAGCGGCTCGGCCGCGGCGGTCGCCATCGGCGACAGGATGACGCGCAGCTCCTCCTCGGTGTAGCCGAAGGCCCGCTGACGGCGGCGCACCGACGCCGGGCTGTGCGCCACGTGCTCGCGGTCCGGGAGCGCGTCGAGGTGCACCGAGTGCTCCGCGATCCACTGCGCGTACGGGCGCTTCGCCGCGAGGTGCGACTTGACCTCGTCGTCCTCGACGATGCGGCCCGAGCCGGTGTCCACCAGGAACATGCGGCCCGGCTCCAGCCGGCCCTTGCGCACGATCGACGCCGGGTCGAGGTCCAGGACCCCGGCCTCCGACGCGAGGACGACCAGGCCGTCCTCCGTGACCCAGTAGCGGCCGGGGCGCAGGCCGTTGCGGTCCAGGACCGCGCCGATCAGCGTGCCGTCCGTGAACGTGAGCGCGGCCGGGCCGTCCCACGGCTCGATGAGGTTGGCGTGGTACTCGTAGAACGCGCGGCGCGCGGGATCCATCTCGGCGTTGTTCTCCCACGCCTCCGGGATCATCATCAGCACGGCGTGCGGCAGCGACCGGCCGCCGAGGTGCAGCAGCTCCAGCACCTCGTCGAAGCTGGCCGAGTCGCTCGAGCCGGGCGAGCACACCGGCTGCAGCGGCGCCAGGTCGCCCAGGAGGTCGCTCTCCATGGCGCCCTCGCGGGCCGCCACCCAGTTGCGGTTGCCGCGCACCGTGTTGATCTCGCCGTTGTGCGCGATCAGCCGGAACGGCTGGGCGAGCGGCCACGAGGGGAACGTGTTGGTGGAGAAGCGTGAGTGCACCAGCGCCAGCTCCGAGGCGTACCGCGGGTCGGAAAGGTCCGGGAAGAACGGCTCGAGCTGGGCGGTGGTGAGCATGCCCTTGTACGTGAGCGTCCGGGCCGACAGCGAGGCGAAAAAGAGCTCCAGCTCGTTCTCGGCCCGCTTGCGCAGCCGGTAGCAGCGGCGGTCGAGGTCGATGGCGGCCAGCTCGCGCGACGGGTCGGCCACGACGAGCTGCCGGAACACCGGCATGGTGGCGCGTGCCGACGGGCCCACGATGTCGGCGTTCACGGGCACGTCACGCCAGGCGAGGACGTCGAGCTTCTCCTCGGCGGCCAGGGCCTCGACGCGCTGCACCACGCGGTCGCGCTCCGCCTCGTCCTGCGGGAGGAAGGCGATGCCGATGGCGTAGTGGCCCGCGGGCGGCAGCTCGGCCGCCACCACGTCGCGCACGAACGCGTCGGGGATCTGCGTCAGGATGCCCGCGCCGTCGCCCGTGTCCTCCTCGGCGCCGACGGCGCCGCGGTGGTCGAGGTTGAGGAGCGCGGTCAGCCCCGCGTCGACGATGTCGCGGCCGGGGGTCCCGCGAAGGGTGGCGACGAACGCCACACCGCACGCGTCGTGCTCGGCGGACGGGTCGTACAAGCCCTGTGCGGGCCTGTGCAGCGGCATGCTCATGTGTCCTCACAGCCGCCCGGTCGAGCCGGGCGCGGTTCCTTGCGTTGGGTCGGGACGACGTCGGCCCGGTCTGACAGGGGCACGACGTCCGGTTGTCCCGGAGCCTGTGCCCCCTAGGTGCGCGCGGTAGCGCCCTGGTCGGGCTCCGCCGCAGCGTTCGGCTCGTCCTTCGACGAGCCCTTGTCATCCTTCTCGGCGTCCTGCTCGACGCCCTTCTCCGGCTCTGGGTCCGGCTCCGGAGCCGGGTCCTCCGGCCGCAGCCGGACGGACTCCTCCCGCTCGGGATACTTCCGTGCCAGGAGCACCGACACCACCACCGCCGTGAGGCCGAGGAGGATCGAGGTCCAGACGTTGAGCCGCAGGCCGAGGATGTGCTCGGCCGTGTCGATCCGCAGCATCTCGATCCAGACCCGGCCGAGAGTGTAGACCAATACGTACGCCCAGAATACCCGCCCATGACCGAGCTTGAACCGACGGTCGAGATAGATGAGCAGCCCGGCCATGGCCAGGTTCCACACCAGCTCGTAGAGGAACGTCGGGTGGAAGAGCGTTCCCTCGGGGAAGGTGTGCCCCGTGTCGCGCGCGAGCTGGTCCAGCACGCCCGGCGAGATCTCGAGGCCCCAGGGCAGCGTGGTGGGCGCGCCGAAGAGCTCCTGGTTGAACCAGTTGCCGAGCCGGCCGATCGCCTGGGCCACGAGCAGACCGGGGGCGAGGGCGTCCGCGTACGAGGAGAACTTCACCCCGAGCCGGCGGCAGCCGATCCAGGCGCCCACCGCACCGAGCGCCACGGCGCCCCAGATGCCGAGGCCGCCCTCCCAGACGTACAGGGCCCGGACGGGGTCGCCCCCGGGTCCGAAGTACGCGTCCGGGGACGAGAGCACGTGGTAGATGCGGCCGCCCACGATGCCGAACGGGACCGCCCAGAAGGCGATGTCCAGCACGTCGTCCGCGTTCCCGCCGCGGGCCACCCAGCGCCGGCGCGTGATGAGGACCGCCGCGACGATGCCCAGCAGGATCGCCAGGGCGTAGGCGCGCAGCGGGAAGATCCCGATGTACCAGGTGTGCTGGGACGGGCTCGGGATCGAGGCGGGCAGCACCGCTGCCGCCTGGAGGAGCGAGGTCACGAGGTCTCTCCGGAGAGGATGGGCGAGCCGCCGGGGTCACCGGCGCGAGCCGACCGTACCCCGGACGCGAGGTCCTCGGTCACGGCGGCGAGCGCGGTGAGACGGTCTGCCCACGGCGCATCCCCGAGGAGGGGGCGCACGAACGCCGAGCCCACGATGACGCCGTCGGCGAACCGGCCCACCTGGGCCGCCTGCGCGCCGGTGGAGACGCCGAGGCCCACGCAGACGTGCTCGGCCCCGGCGGCGCGGGTGTCGGCCACGAGCTGCTCAGCACGGGCGCCCACCTGCGTGCGCTCCCCCGTCACGCCCATCGTCGAGGCCGCGTAGACGAAGCCGCGGGACGCGCGCGCCGTGAGCGCCAGGCGCTCCGGCGTGGAGCTGGGCGCGACCAGGAACACCCGGTCGAGGCCGTGCTCGTCGCTCGCGGCGATCCAGCGGCCCGCCTCGTCAGGGATGAGGTCGGGCGTGATGAGCCCGGCGCCGCCGGCGCCGGCGAGGTCGCTCGCGAACGCGTCCACGCCGTACCGCAGCACGAGGTTCCAGTAGGTCATCACGAGGACCGGCACGCCCCGGGACGCGACGGCCTCCACGACGGGGAACAGGTCCCGGACCCGCGTGCCGGAGTCGAGCGCCTGCTGCGCCGCGGCCTGGATCGTGGGGCCGTCCATCACCGGGTCCGTGTACGGCAGGCCCAGCTCGATCATGTCGACACCGTGGTCCACGAGGACGTTCAGCGCCTCGACGGACCGCTGGACGTCGGGGAACCCGATCGGCAGGTAGCCGACGAGGGCCGGCCGGCCCTCCTCGTCGCGCAGCCGTGCGAGCGTGGCGGCAGAGCCCGGGGTCGTCGCGGTCACGGTCATGCCCGCCCCTCCTTGTTCTCGACGTCGTCGCCCGCGTCGGCGTCCAGGAGCCCGAACCACCGCGCGGCGGTCGCCACGTCCTTGTCGCCACGGCCCGAGAGGTTCACCAGGATCGTGTAGGGCAGCCCGTCCGGGCCGGTCCGGCCCTCGGCCTCGGCCGCACGGCCGACCCGCAGCGCCCCGGCCAGGGCGTGGGCGGACTCGATCGCCGGGATGATGCCCTCCGTGCGGCACAGCAGGCGGAACGCCTCCATGGCCTCGACGTCGGTCACCGGCTCGTAGGTGGCCCGGCCGAGGTCGTGCAGCCAGGAGTGGGCCGGGCCTACGCTCGGGTAGTCGAGGCCCGCCGACACCGAGTGGCTCGGCAGCGTCTGGCCGTCGTCGTCCTGCATGAGGTACGACCGGGCACCGTGCAGCACGCCGGGAGCACCGCCCGAGAAGCGGGCGGCGTGCCGCCCGCTCTCCACACCCTCGCCGCCGGCCTCGAAGCCGAAGAGGGCCACCCCGTCGTCGTCCAGGAAGGCGTTGAAGATGCCCAGCGCGTTGGAGCCGCCGCCCACGCACGCGGCGACGGCGTCGGGAAGCCGGCCCGTGCGCTCCAGCACCTGGCCGCGCGCCTCCTCGCCGATGATGCGGTGGAACTCGCGCACCATCTCCGGGAACGGGTGCGGGCCGGTGACGGTGCCCAGCAGGTAGTGGGTGGTCTCCACGTTCGCGACCCAGTCGCGCAGGGCCTCGTTGATCGCGTCCTTGAGGGTGCGCGACCCGATCGTCACGGGGACCACCTCGGCACCGAGCAGGCGCATCCGGGCCACGTTCAGCGCCTGGCGCCGCGTGTCCTCCTCGCCCATGTAGATCACGCACTCGAGGTCCATGAGCGCGGCGGCCGTGGCGGTCGCGACGCCGTGCTGGCCCGCGCCCGTCTCGGCGATCAGCCGCTTCTTGCCCATCCGCTTCACGAGCAGCGCCTGGCCCAGCACGTTGTTGATCTTGTGCGAGCCGGTGTGGTTCAGGTCCTCGCGCTTGAGGAACACGCGCGCGCCGCCCGCGTGGGCCGCGAAGCGCGGCACCTCGGTGAGCGGGCTGGGGCGGCCCACGTACTCGCGGTGCAGCCGCGCGAGCTCGTCGGTGAACGCCGGGTCGCCCAGCGCCTTGCGGTACTCGGTCTCGACCTCGTCGAGGGCGGCGATCAGCGCCTCGGGGACGAACCGCCCGCCGAACTCGCCGAAGTACGGTCCCTGGACGTCGGCCAGCCGTGCGGTCAGGGCCGCGCTGGTGCCCGGCGTGGTGCCGGTCTCGTCAGTCATCGGTCGTGTCTCCTTCAAGCCGGACGGCGTCCCTGCAGCGACGGGTGCGAGCCCGCCGCGACCAGGTCGGCGACGGTGGCACGGGGGGTGGCGTTCTTGACGAGGGTCTCCCCCACGAGCACGGCGTCCGCACCCGAGCGGGCCATCTCCATGACGTCGTGCGGGCCCTTGATGCCCGACTCCGCGATGCGCACCACGTCGTCTGGGATGTAGGGCGCCAGGCGCTGGAACAGCGTCATGTCGAGCTCGAGGGTCTTGAGGTTGCGGTGGTTGACGCCGATGACGCGGGCGCCCGCGTCCAGCGCGCGCCGCACCTCCTCGAGCGTGTGCGTCTCGACCAGGGCAGTCATGCCCAGGGAGTGCACCCGCTCCACGAGCGACTCGAGCACCGTCTGCTCGAGCGCGGCGACGATGAGGAGCACCAGGTCGGCGCCGTGCGCCCGGGCCTCCCACACCTGGTACGGCGAGACCACGAAGTCCTTGCGGAGCAGCGGCACGTCCACCTTGGCGCGCACGGCGTCGAGGTCGGCGAGGCTGCCGCCGAAGCGGCGCTGCTCGGTGAGCACGGAGATCGCCGAGGCGCCCCCGCGCTCGTACTCGGCGGCCAGCGCGGCCGGGTCGTCGATCGTGGCGAGCGCGCCCTTGGACGGGCTCGACCGCTTCACCTCGGCGATGACTGCGACGGCGTCGTCGGGGCGGAGCCGCGCGACGCACTCGACGGCGCCCGGTACGCGGGACGCCCGCTCCTTGAGGTCGTCGAGCGACGTGCGTGCCTCGCGCACGGCGAGGTCCTCCCGGACCCCCGCGACGATGTCCTCCAGGACGGTCATAGCTGTGCCTCCCCGTACCCCTCGGGCTACCTGCCCCGCCCGGCGGTTGCGCCCCGGACCATCAGCCATCGTAGGACGCCGCGCGGACTGCCCCGCGCACACGACCGGGGATCGAGACGACACGCCGTCAGTTCTTGCCGGCGTGTCTCGCTCGCCGGACCCTCTCAGGCCAGCCACGGGGTCAGGTACGGCACCAGCGGCGGGAGGTTGCGCGCTACGCCGAAGAGCACGAGAACCCCGAGTCCCGCGACGCCGGCCCGCACCGGGATGCGCGGCGCGGGCAGGCCGCGGGCGGCACGCGCTGTCCAGACGGCCCACAGCGTGACCAGGACGGGGACCAGCAGCACCCACAGGGGGTTGGCCGCCCAGGCGCCCGCGAGGTCGAGGTGCGCCAGGTCGTGCGTGGCGCGCAGGCCACCGCACGCCGGGCACGCGAACCCGGTCAGGACCAGCAGGGGGCAGAAGCCGTAGCTCCCCGCGCGGTGCGGGTCACGGACCGCGAGGACGGCGGTGGCGGCGGCCACGACGGCCCCCGTCACGAGCGGCGCGAGGAGCGCCGGCCGGGCGGCCCTCATGGCAGCCTCAGACGACGCGGCCGGCCAGGGCCGTCACGGCCGACGAGTAGACGTCCGACCCGCTCCACTCGTGCAGCATGCCGATCCCGCCGCCCACGGCGAGGAGGATCACGAAGCCGAGGACCGCGAGCACGAACAGGCCCACGGAGACCCAGCCCAGGATCACGCCCGCGACCGCCATGCCGTCGTTGTCCGCGTCGCCGGCCCGGACGGCCCGGCGGGCCGCGTTGCCGATGACGATCGCCGGCACCCCGGTCAGGATCGAGCAGCTGAGGACGATGGAGGCGAGGCCCAGGACCAGCGACCAGATCCCCAGGTCGTTCTTGGGGTAGACCTTCGCGGGCCCGGGGGCCGGCGACGCCGCCGGCGGGGTCCCGTAGGGCGTGCCGCCCTCGGGCGGGTACCCGTATCCCGGCGCGGCCGGGTAGCCCGGACCGCCCCCGGCCGGGCCCTGCGGGCCCGGGCCGTAGGGGGGCTGCTGCCCGTCGCCGGGCGGCTGCCCGCCCTCGGGCGGCTGCTGACTCACCGGTGGACCTTCTTCTGGCCGAGGCCCAGGTTACGCAGCACGAGGCCGACGACGAGGCCCGCGCCCACCACCACGAGGCCCACCCAGAACCAGAGCGCCTCCATGAAGGTGACGCCCACGGCGGAGATCACGACCCCGAGGGAGATCCCGATCATCGTCACCCAGGCGGCGACGGTGTGACCGTGGTTCGTCGGAGGCGCAGCGGGCGGCAGGTAGGCGAGCTCGGCGGCCTTCGGCGTGTTGTCGACCATGGGGGTGCTGACCTTTCTTCGTACGACGTGGGCCTCAGCCTATCGTTCGGGCCGGAGGTCAGCGGCCCGTAGGGTCCTCGCCGCGGGTGAGCGAGTCCCACGCGTCGTGCGCGTCCAGGTCGCCGTCGGGGCCGGCTGCGCCCGGCGCCGCAGCGGGCCCGGTGCCCGCCCCGGTGGCCGCCCCGGCGCCCTCCGAGCGGGCCGCGGCCCGCTCGTGCCGCCCCGAGGCGGCGCTCCAGTCGCGCGCGCCGAGGGCGGCGAGCACTGCGACGACGACCGCCGCAGCCCCGACCACGACGGCCGCCCAGGGCCAGACGGACACCGACACGGCCGACGTGAGGTCCGTCACGCCGGTGGCCTGGCCCGCGGCCGCGGTGGCTGCGGGCACCGGGTCGGCCAGGACCACGGCGGCCGAGGCGGTGACGAGCACGCCGGCCGCCGCCGCCACCGCGAGCGCCACCCAGCGCGCCACGCGGCCGACGAGCGCCAGGGCGACGCCCGCGGCGAGCAGCACGAGCGCTCCCGCGCCCAGCCCGGGCGCCGCCGCGGTGCCCGACGCCGTCACGGTCACCTCCGGCTCGAGGGCGGTGGCGACCGTGGTGGTCAGCCAGGTGGCGGAGCCGGTCCCGAAGGCGAGCACGCCGAGCAGGAGGAGGGCCCCGAGGGCACGGGACCGCGAGCGCAGTGCCGGGAACGTCACACGGACTCCTTGCTGACGGGGCTCACAGCGACCGGAACCGCGCGGCGAGCTGGACGGCCCGGACGGCCGCGGCCGCCTTGTTGCGCGACTCCTCGAACTCGGCCACCGGCACGGAGTCGGCGACGATCCCGGCGCCGGCCTGGACGCTCGCGCGCCCGTCCCGGATCACCGCGGTGCGGATCGCGATCGCCATGTCCATGTTGCCGCCGAAGTCGAAGTAGCCGACCGTCCCGCCGTAGATCCCGCGCGAGGCGGGCTCGAGCTCGTCGATCAGCGCGATCGCGCGGGGCTTGGGCGCGCCGGACAGGGTGCCGGCGGGGAACGTGGCCTTCAGTGTCTGGAGTGCGGTGCGCCCGGCGCGCAGACGGCCGACCACCGTGGAGCACAGGTGCATGATGTGGCTGAACCGGCGGGGCCGCATGAACTCCACGACCTCGACCGACGTGGGCTCGCAGACCTTGACGAGGTCGTTGCGCGACAGGTCCACGAGCATGATGTGCTCGGCGCGCTCCTTCGGGTCGGCCAGCAGCTCCTCCTCGAGGCGGACGTCCTCCTCCGGGGTGGCTCCACGAGGACGTGAGCCGGCGATCGGGTACGTGGTGACGTGGCCGTCGGTCACCTTGACGAGCGTCTCCGGGCTCGAGCCCACCACCGCGAAGTCGCGGCCCACCGCGTCCGTCAGGTGAAAGAAGTACATGTAGGGGCTCGGGTTCACCGTCCGCAGCGCCCGGTACACGTCGAGCGGGTCGGCGGGGCAGTCGATGTCGAAGCGCTGCGAGAGCACCACCTGGAACACCTCGCCGTCGCGGATCGCCTCCTTGCCCGCGAGGACGGCGTCCTCGAACTCCTTCTCGCTGGACCGCGCCTTGACCTCGGGCACCGGGTCGTCGGCCACGACGACCGACGTCACGCGTGGCGCCCCCGCGACGAGCCTCGCCTGCATGGCGTCCAGGCGGGCGACGGCGTCCGCGTGCGCCTCGTCGACCCGCTCGTCGGTCCCGTCGATGTTGATCGCGTTCGCGACGAGCCACACCGTCCCGTCGCGGTGGTCGACCACCGCCAGGTCCGTGGCGAGGCAGAGTGCCACCTCGGGCGCGCCCAGCTCGTCGGGGGCGTTCGCGGGGAGCGTGGGCTCCCAGTGGCGCACCACGTCCCAGCCGAGGGCGCCCGCGAGCCCGCCCGTGAACGGGGGCAGGCCGGGGATGCCCGGGGTGCGGAGCTTCTCCAGCGCCACCTCCAGGACGTCCACCACGTCGCCCTCGGTCGGGATGCCGACCGGGACGTCACCCGTCCACACGGCCTGCCCGCCCGCCGCCGTGAGCATCGCGCGCGACGCCACGCCCACGAACGACCACCGCGACCAGGCGTCGGCCGACTCCGCGGACTCGAGCACGAACGTGCCGGCCCGGCCCTGGGCCAGGGTGCGGTACAGCCCGACCGGGGTGACGTCGTCGGCCAGCAGGGGGCGTACCACCGGGATGACGCGGCGCGTGGTCGCGAGGGTGCGGAAGTCGTCGAGGCCCGGCCAGGTCCGGCCCCACGCGAGGTCCGCCGGGACGGCGGGCGTGCCGTGCTCCAGGCCGGAGGCGGGGGACGGGGCAGTGGTCTGGCTCACCGGTTCTCCTCGGGGTGGTCGGACGCCGGGACGCCCGGCTCGGCGGCGGGACGCTGCCCGACCACCGCGCCCAGGTCTCCCCCGGCCTCGAAGCACGTGCGCGTACCGGTGTGGCAGGCGGCGCCCACCTGGTCGACGCGCACGAGCAGGGCGTCACCGTCGCAGTCGAGCGCGACGGACCTCACGTACTGCGCGTGCCCGGACGTGTCTCCCTTGCGCCAGTACTCCTGGCGGGAGCGGCTCCAGAAGGTCACGCGGCCCTCCGTGAGGGTGCGGTGCACCGCCTCGTCGTCCATCCAGCCGACCATCAGCACCTCGCCGGAGTCGTGCTGCTGCACGACGGCGGCGACCAGGCCGTCGTCGTCGTGCTTGAGGCGCGCGGCGATCTCGGGGGCGAGGCGGGACGGCGTGTCGGGACGCGGATCTGGCACCCGAGAATCCTCCCACGTCCGTCCCGCCCGCCGGACGGCGGACCGTGATCCGGTCCGCGCGTCACCGCGTCATCGCGTCTGGGACACCCAGCTCGCGTGCATCGACGCGTACAGCCCGCCCGCGGCGGTCAGCTCCTCGTGCGGGCCCACCTCGACGACCTGCCCGGCGTCGACCACCACGACGAGGTCGGAGGCCTCCGCGGTCGAGAGCCGGTGCGCGATGGTGATCGTGGACCGGCCGTTCGTGAGGGAGTCGAGCGCCCGCGCGATGCGCACCTCGGTGGCCGGGTCCACCGCCGAGGTGGCCTCGTCCAGCACGAGCAGGTCCGGCTGGGCCAGGTACGCGCGGGCGATCGCGACCAGCTGCCGCTCCCCCGCGGACAGGGCCTCGCCGCGCTGGCCCACACGGGTGCCCAGCCCGTCCGGCAGGTCGGCCACCCAGTCGCTGAGCCCCAGCTCGGCGAAGGCGGCCGCGACGGCCGCACGGACCCCGGCGTCGTCGAGCGTGGCGCCCCGGAGGCCGTAGGCCGCGTTCTCCAGCACCGTCCCGTCGAAGAGGAATCCCTCCTGCGGCACGAGCACGACCCGCTCGCGCAGGCTCTCCAGGGCCACCTGGCGCAGGTCCACGCCGTCGAGCAGGACGGCCCCTGCCGTGGGGTCCATGAGGCGCGTGACGAGCTTGGCGATCGTCGTCTTGCCCGAGCCGGTCTGGCCCACGACGGCGACCTTGGTGCGGGCTGGCAGGTCGAGGGTCACGCCGTGCAGCACCTCGGGCCCGTCGCCGTAGGCGAAGCGGACGTCGCGGAACGACACCGCCGCAGGACCGCGGGCCTGGCGCACCGCGTCGGGCGCCTCGGTCACCTCGACCGGCGTCTCGACCACGGCGATGACGCGGCGCCACCCGGCGACAGCGTTCTGCAGCTCGTTGAGGATCTCGGTGGCCATCTGCACCGGCCCGGTGAAGAGCTGGACCAGGAAGAGGAACGCCACGACCTCGCCGGCGGTCAGCGACCCGCCGACGCCCAGGTACGCGCCCACCACGACCACGACGGCCAGCACGAGGTTCGACACGAGCACGCCCGACGAGAACACCGCCGAGACCAGCACCTGCGAGCGCCCCTGCGCCCGCCGCGTGTCCTCGACAGCCTCGGCGACCCGGCGCCCGGTGCGCCGCGTGACGCCGTAGGCCCGCACGGTCTCCGCCCCGACGACCGCCTCGCTGATCGCGCCCAGCATGGCGCCGACGCGCTCGCGCACCAGCGTGTAGGCGGCGTTGACGCGCTCCTGCCCGAACCGGATGAGGAGGAACATCGGGATGAAGCAGGCCCACACGACGGCGGTGAGGATCGGCGAGTACACGGCCATGAGGACCGTCGCCACGGCCATCTGCAGCACCGCGACGAGCAGCATGATGCCGCCCCACTGCACGAACAGGGACACGGTGTCGACGTCGTTCGTCACACGCGAGACGAGCGCGCCGCGGCGCTCCGTGTTCTGCGTGAGGGTGGAAAGGTCGTGCACGTGCCGGAACGCGCGGACGCGCAGGGCCGCGAGGCCCGCCTCCGTGGAGCGGAACAGGCGCACGTTGACCATCGCCGCGCAGACGGCGGCGAGGAGCAGTGCCGCGGTGGCGAGGCTCGCGAGCAGGGTCACCCGGCCGACGTCGGGCCCGGTGTCGGCGAGGATGCCGTCGTCGATGGTGCGCTGGACCGTCAGCGGGACCACCACGCGGCCCGCGGCCGCGAGGACCGCGAGCCCGAGGGTGAGCCAGATCCCGTCGACGATCTGCGGCGACAGCTCCACGCCGCGGCGCAGCGTGGCGAGCACGCCGAGCCTGCTCGCCGACTCGATCCGGACGCCGTTGGCGTCGAGCTCGTCCTCGGGCACCTCGGTGGTCTCGTCCGGAGCCTCGGTCACGGTGGTCATCGGGTCGCCCCCTCCAGCTCGTCGGTGTCCGTCCCGTCCCCGGCGGGGTCGAGGCCCTCGGCGGCAGCCTCGTCGGCCCGCTCCTGCTCGCGGCGCTCGGCCTCGGCCTGGTAGGCGGTGGCCAGCTCCCGGTACCCGGGGTCCCGCGCCATCAGCTCGTCGTGGGTGCCCGTGTCGGCGACGCGGCCGCCCTCGACGTGGACCACCCGGTCCGCGAGCGCGACCGAGCTCATGCGGTAGGCGACCATGACCACGGTGGTGCTCCGCTCGCCGTCGGGCCCGCTGCGGACCGCGAGGCCGCGCAGGATCTCCTGCTCGACGCGCGGGTCGACGGCGCTCGTGGCGTCGTCGAGCACGAGGAGCCGGGGCTTGCGCACCAGGGCGCGCGCGATGGCGAGGCGCTGACGCTGCCCGCCGGAGAGGTTGGCGCCGCGCTCGCCGAGGGGCGCGTCGAGGCCCCCGGGCAGCTTCCGCACGGTCTCCTCGAGGCGGGCGAGGCGCAGGGCCTCCCACACCTCGTCGTCGGTGAGGACTTCCGTGGCGGACCCATGGGCTGACTGGGTCCCCGCCTCCTCGCGGTCCGCGAGCGTCACGTTGGCCCGCACGGTGTCCTCGAAGATGAAGGTCGTCTGCGTGACGAGGGCGACCTGCGACGGGATCTCGCCCTCGGCGAGGGTGCGCAGGTCGGCGCCGTCGAGCAGGACGCGGCCACGGGTGGGGTCGGAGAGCCGGGCCAGGAGCGACACGAGGGTCGTCTTGCCGGAGCCGGTGGTGCCGACGACGGCGACCGTGGCGCCCGCGGGGACCACCGTGTGGACATCGTCCAGCAGCGTGATCATCCGGCCGCCGCCCTCGGCCTCGACGTCCACGCCGATGCCCTCCAGGCGGACCTCCAGGCCGGCGTGCCCGGCGGGCAGGCGGGCGTCGCCGTAGACGAGCGCGCCCTCGGCGTCGACCACCTTGGCGATGCGCTCGTACCCGACCAGGGCGCGCGGCAGCTCGCCGAGCACCCAGCCGAACGCCATGAGCGGGACCGTCATCATGGTGAGGAGGTACGCGGCGGTGACCACGTCACCCGGGGCGATGTCGCCGGAGGCGACCCTCCACGTGCCGACGGCGAGCACGGCGAGCGTGCCGATGGCCGGGAGGTTCTGGATCACCGGGTCGAAGATCGCGCGCACGACGCCGACGCGGACATTGGCGTGCCGCAGCGCGTCGGCGGTGGCGGCGAACCGCTCCTCCTCGCGGTCCTCCGTGCCGAGCGCCTTGACCAGGAGCGCGGCCTCGAAGGACTCGTGCGCCACGTCGGCGACGTCGCCGCGGAGCTGCTGCGCCCGCGTCACCGCCGGCGACATGTGCCGCTGGTAGTACGCGTTGACGGCCACGGTGACCGGGACCACGACGAGCGCCGCGAGCGCCAGCCACGGGTCGGTCGCCACCAGCATGCCGACGGCGACGCCGATCATCACCACGACGCCCAGCGCGAACGGCAGCGGGTTGAAGACGGCGTTGGCCGCCTCGGCGTCCGAGGTGGTGTGGTTGAGGAGCTGGCCCGCGGGGTGGGCCCGGTGCCAGGACACCGGGAGCCGCAGGTACTGGCGCGTCAGCAGGGTGCGCTGGTCGGCGATGTTGTTGACGTAGCCGTACCCGGCCCAGATGCGGCGGCCGGCCACGGCCAGCGCGAGCGACAGGGCCACGCCCGCGAGGACGAGGCCGGCGACCCAGATGCGGTCGCGCGCCGCGGCGTCACCGGCGATCGCCGGCACGACGACGGTGTCGGTGGCCCAGCCGACCGCCCGGCTCACGCCGACGGTCAGGGCACCGAACGCCGCCGACGCGGAGATCGCGAGGACGTAGAGCGCGGGGTGCGCGCGGATGCCGCGCCCCATGAGGACCAGGGACCGGCGCCACCGGGCGCCGGACAACGTCATCGGCCGGTACTCGACGCGGGGCCGCACCCGCTCGGGTCGGCTCCGGGGTCCGGCGGCGTCTCGCGCGCCTGGGGGCATGGAGGGGCCTCGCTTCCGCGGTTCGTGGGATGTCGAGATCATCTCATGCCTCGGGAAACGATTCGACAGGTTTTGCTCCGGGCAGAGGAGTCGTCCGGGCCGGTGCCGCTGGGCGGCCCGAGCGGGTCAGCGGACGTCGATCCCGGCGGCCCGCATCGCGTCCTTGACCTGGCCCA
This sequence comes from Antribacter sp. NEAU-D49, assembly GCF_057158775.1. Classification (NCBI taxonomy): domain Bacteria; kingdom Bacillati; phylum Actinomycetota; class Actinomycetes; order Micrococcales; family Promicromonosporaceae; genus Antribacter; species Antribacter sp. NEAU-D49. The sequence goes on from NZ_JBXTSN010000007.1 coordinate 98,310, forward strand.
CGGTGAGCGTCCCGAAGTGGAACACGCTGGCCGCCAGGACGGCGTCGGCCCCTGCCCGGGCCGCCTCGACGAAGTGCTCCGGGATGCCCGCGCCCCCCGAGGCGATGAGCGGCACGCCCACCCGCTCGCGCACGGCGCCCAGCATCTCCAGGTCGAAGCCGGCGGTGGTGCCGTCCGCGTCCATGGAGTTGAGGAGGATCTCCCCCGCGCCCAGCGCCGCGGCCTTCTCGGCCCACTCGACGGCGTCGATGCCCGTGCCGCGGCGTCCGCCGTGAGTGGTCACCTCGAAGCCGGAGGGCGTGGTCACGTCGCCGCTGACGCGCCGGGCGTCGACCGACAGGACGAGCACCTGGCTGCCGAACCGGCCGGCGATCTCGGCGATCAGCTCGGGGCGGGCGATCGCGGCCGTGTTGACGCCCACCTTGTCGGCACCGGCCCGCAGCAGGCGGTCCACGTCGTCGGCGGACCGCACCCCGCCACCCACCGTGAGGGGGACGAACACCTGGTCGGCCGTGCGGCGGACCACGTCCACCATGGTCTCCCGCTCACCCGACGACGCCGAGACGTCGAGGAACGTCACCTCGTCAGCCCCCTCCGCGTCGTAGCGGGAGGCGAGCTCCACCGGGTCCCCGGCGTCGCGGAGGTTCTCGAAGTTGACGCCCTTGACGACGCGCCCCGCGTCGACGTCCAGGCACGGGATCACGCGGACTGCTACGGACATGCTGCTGCCTCCTTCACGGGGAGCACGGGCGCTACCCCTCCTGGACTTCCTGCTCGGGCGCCACCGGGTAGTGCGAGTCGAGGATGTCGACGACGTAGACGAGGGTCTCCCCCGCGAGCGGGCTGGCCGTGTCGGCGTAGCCCAGGCTCGGCGGCACGACGAGCAGCACCTGCGAGCCCACGGTCTTCTCCAGCAGGCCCTGGTCCCAGCCCTCGACCAGCTGGCCGATGCCCACCATGCTCGACTGCGGCGGCTCGCCCGGGTCCCACGTGGTCTCGAAGACCTCGCCCGTGCTCCAGACCACCGCGGTGAACTCGACGGTGACGATCTGGCCGGCCTCGACCTGCGCGCCCGTCCCGCGGACCAGCGGCAGCGCCACCAGCTCCTGCGGCGGCTCCGTCTCCCAGGGGACGCTGACCTGCGGCTCCCCGTCGTCGTGCCGGGTCACCCGGGGCAGGCCCTCCGGGGCCTGGACCTCCGTACCCGCCGCCCGCGTGGGCAGCACGTCGACGACCAGGAGCACCGGGACGCCCTCCGCCGCGTCCAGGACCAGGAGCCGGGCCCCGACGCGCACGCCCTCGAGCGCCTCGTACAGGTGCGGGCCCAGGGACGTCTCCGTCATCGTGTACGCCACCGGGGCGTCGGCGAAGGTGTTCTGCAGGGCCGTACCGTCGCGGCCGTCCTGGGCGTAGAGGTTCAGCAGCAGGGGCGCGCCGCGCTCCAGGCGGTCGCCCGTGCCCGGCCAGATGGTGCGCGAGCCAGGCTGGGTCACCGCGAACGGGATCTCGTACTGCAGCGTGGGGGGAAGCCCGGCCGGGCCGGAGACCGTCACCGGCGCCTGCGGCGGCGGGCCCGCCGCGTCGTCCAGCGGGGTCGGGATCGAGCCGGGCGCGCACCCGGCCAGGACGGCGAACGCCACGACCAGCGCGACGAGGACCCGGACCGACTTCACGCCGGACAGTCTCCCACGACCGGGCCGGGGAGCCGCGCGGCAACTGCCACCGCACGGCTCCCCGGACGGCCTCACATCGACTCGATGAGCCGCTCGACGCGCTCGTCGACAGAGCGGAACGGGTCCTTGCACAGGACGGTGCGCTGCGCCTGGTCGTTGAGCTTGAGGTGCACCCAGTCCACCGTGTAGTCGCGGCGTGCCTCCTGCGCCGCGCGCACGAAGTCGCCGCGGAGCTTGGCGCGCGTGGTCTGGGGCGGCACGGCCGTCGACTCGAAGATCTCGAGGTCCGTGGTGACCCGCTCCACCATCCCCCGGGCCGCGAGCAGGTTGTACAGGCCCTCGGTCCGCGAGATGTCGTGGTACGCGAGGTCGAGGCGGGCGATCCGCGGGTCGTCCAGCGACAGGTCGTGCTTGGCCTGGTAGCGCTCGATGAGACGGAGCTTGATCACCCAGTCCAGCTCCCGGTCGACGAGCGTCAGGTCGCCCGAGGCCAGGGCACGCAGACCCCGCTCCCACAGGTCGAGGACCTGCTTGACGACGGGGGTGGGGTCCGTGGTCTGCTCCACCAGCTCCCGCGCCCGCTGGTAGTACTCGGTCTGGATGTCGACCGCCGTCATGGTGCGGCCGTTCGCGAGCTGCACGGGGTGCAGGCCCGTGTGGTCGTGGCTGATCTCACGGATCGCCCGGATCGGGTTCTCCAGCGTGAGGTCCCGCATCGGCACGCCGGCCTCCACCAGCCGGAGGACGAGGTCCGTGGTGCCGACCTTCAGCATCGTCGTGGGCTCGGCCATCGACGAGTCGCCCACGATCACGTGCAGCCGCCGGTAGAGCTCGGCGTCCGCGTGCGGCTCGTCCCGCGTGTTGATGATGGGCCGCGACCGGGTCGTGGCGCTCGACACGGCCTCCCAGATGTGGTCGGCCCGCTGCGAGAGGCAGAACACCGCCCCCCGTGGGGTCGAGAGCACCTTGCCCGCACCGACGAGGACCTGACGAGTGATGAGGAACGGCACCAGCACGTCCGACAGGCGGGAGAAGTCGCCGTTGCGGCGCACCAGGTAGTTCTCGTGGCAGCCGTACGAGTTCCCCGCGGAGTCGGTGTTGTTCTTGAACAGGTGGATCTTGCCCGGCAGGTCCTCGTGCTCCAGCCGCTGCTGGGCGTCGGCCACCAGGCCCTCGAGGATGCGCTCCCCGCCCCGGTCGTACGCGACGAGCTGCCGCACGTCGTCGCACTCCGCCGTGGCGTACTCGGGGTGCGAGCCCACGTCCAGGTAGAGGCGCGAGCCGTTTCTCAGGAACACGTTCGAGGAGCGACCCCACGCCACCACCTTGCGGAACAGGTAGCGTGCCACCTCGTCGGCGGACAGGCCACGCCCGTCGTCCGCCGCGCACGTCACGCCGTACTCGGTCTCGAGCCCGAAGATCCTGCGGTCCATGACTTGCCTCCCCGTTCCTCGTGCGGTGCCGTGGGTCGCCCTCGAATCGTGCGTGTCAGTCCCCCTGCTCCGGGTCCTTGCCCGGTTCCGGGGTCGCCGGCGTGTCAGCCGGCTCGTCCGGGGCGTCAGCGGCCGGCTCGTCCGGGGCGCCGCCCGGCGCGGCGCCGTCGGCGAGGAGTCCGGCGAGCACCTGACCTGTGAGGCGCCGGAAGGCACGCCGCGGCCGGGACCGCTCGAGCACCGCGACCTCGAGCTGCGAGACCTCCAGCGGGGCCGCGGGTGCGGCCCCAGCCGTGCTGCCCGCCGGGCCCGCCTTGCTCCCGGCGGCCTTGCCCGCGGCACCCGCCGTGGAGGCGGTGCTGGTCCCGCCGCCCGCCGAGGCCCCGGTCGCACCGCCGCCCTCGCCCGTGCCCAGCACGCCGACGGCGAGGCGCAGCACCTCGCCGAGCGACATCTCGGGACGCCAGGCCTCCTCGACCCGCCGGCCCAGCTGCTCGGCCTGGCCACCCATGACCACGAACCCGTGCTCGTCGGCGACCGTGCCGTCGTACGTGAGGCGGTAGATCTGGTCCTGGGCGCTCGTCACGCCCACCTCCGCCACCACCAGCTCGACCTCGAGCGGCTTGGACTCCGTGATGAACACCGTGCCGAGGGTCTGGGCGTAGGCGTTGGCCAGGCCGCGCGCCGTGACGTCGGACCGGTCGTACGAGTATCCGCGCAGGTCGGCGTACCGGACCCCGGCCACGCGCAGGTTCTCGAACTCGTTGTACTTGCCCACCGCGGCGAACCCGATGCGGTCGTAGATCTCCGAGATCTTGTGCAGCGCCCGCGACGAGTTGACCGTCGCGAACGCGATCCCCTCGTCGTAGGCCAGGACCACCACGGACCGGCCGCGCGCGATGCCCTTGCGCGCGAAGTCGGCCCGGTCCTTCATCAGCTGCTCGGGCGAGACGTAGAACGGCATGGTCATGCGACCGACCCCCTCTCACGGCGCTGCGCGACGATCTGCTCCACCGACTGCTCCAGCTCGTCCTGGGGCACCCTCCGGTACCCGTCCGCCGTGACGGTGGCCACGACGGGGAAGATGCGCCGCACCGTGTCCGGCCCGCCCGTCGCCGAGTCGTCGTCAGCGGCGTCGAAGAGCGCCTCGACGACGACCTGCACGGCCTCCTCGGCCGAGAGCCCCGGCTTCCAGAGCTTCTTCAGCGCGCCCCGGGCGAAGATGGAGCCCGACCCGACGCTGTGGTGGTCCCGCTCCTCGTACCGGCCGCCCGTGACGTCGTACGAGAAGATGCGCCCCGTACCCCGGTCCAGGTCGTAGCCCGCGAACAGCGGCACCACGGCGAGGCCTTGCATGGCGAGAGGCAGGTTGCCCCGGATCATGGTGCCGAGCCGGTTGGCCTTGCCGTCGAGCGACAGCAGCGAGCCCTCGATCTTCTCGTAGTGCTCCAGCTCGAGCTGGAAGAGACGCACCACCTCGACGGCGATGCCGGCCGTGCCCGCGATGCCGACAGCCGAGTACTCGTCCGCCGGGAAGACCTTCTCCATGTCGCGGTTGGCGATCATGGAGCCCATCGTGGCGCGCCGGTCGCCGGCCATCACCACGCCGGACGCGGGCGCGCCCGGCTCGCCGAACGTCACCGCGACGATCGTGGTGGCGTGCGGCGCCAGCTCGGCCGGGTTCACCGCGCCCGCCGTCCCGTGGGCGGTGGCGCGGCGGCCGGGCAGCATCTCCGGGGCATGGTCGGCCAGGAAGTCGACGAAGGACGCCGACCCCGGACGCAGGAACGCGTCCGGGAGCCGGCCCGAGGTGCCCTCACCCGCGCGGTGCAACTACTGACCGCCCTTCTGCACAAAGCCACGGACGAACGACTCGGCGTTGGTCTCCAGCACCTCGTCGATCTCCTCCAGCAGCGCGTCCACCTCGGCGTCGCGCTGCTGCGGCTGGCCCGCGGCGGCCGCCGGTGCCTGGTCGTCGTCGTCCGGCGTACGGTCCTCGTTCGAGGGGTTGATGCGTTCCTGACCTGCCATGATCGCCTCCTTGGTGGTACTGCCGCCGGCCTTGCGAGCCGCCGGTCCGGTAAGCCTAGGACGAGACACCCACATCGCGCCCTAGCCGGGCCCCGAGAGTCCGGCGAGCAGGGTGCGGGCGTCCGGGCTGGCGTCGAGCAGCGCGCCGATGAGGCGCCGCGTCCCGCGGGTGGGGTCGAGCATCGGCACCCGCTGCAGCGTCTGGGAGCCGCCCACGTCGAAGATGACCGAGTCCCAGCTCGCCGCCGAGACCTCGTTGCCGTAACGCGCCATCACCTCGCCGCGGAAGTAGGCGCGCGTGTCGGTGGGCGGGTGATGGACGGCGTGCGCCACGCTGCGCTCGTCGACGAGGCGCTCCACCGCGTCCCGCGCGAGGAGCCGGTGGTACACGCCCCGCTCCGGCCGCACGTCGGACCACTGCAGGTCCATGGCGTGCAGCCGCGGGTGGGACCAGTCGAGCCCGTCCCGCGAGCGCAGGCCGTCGAGCAGCCGCAGCTTGGCGACCCACTCGACCTCGCGGGCGCACGACTGCGGGTCCACGGCGAGCCGCTCCAGCACGGAGGTCCAGCGGCCCAGCACGGCGTCGGACTCGTCGTCGCTACCGAGCACCTTGAGCGCCCGGCGCACCACGTCGACGTAGGCGTCCTGGACCTGCAGGGCGGTCATGCTGCCGCCCGACGCGAGCTCGAGCGGCTCGTCGAGCGTCAGGTCGCGCGAGACCCGCTGGACGTCGCCCACCGGGTCGGCCAGCCGCAGGGCGGTCAGCTCGCTCCGGGCGGGCACGCCGGCGTCGGCCAGCTCGTCCAGGTGCTCCAGCACCCACAGCACCAGCGAGGTGCTGCCGGTCTTGAGGTACGTGGCCACCTCGAAGAGGTTCGCGTCGCCGAGGATCAGGTGGAGGCGGCGCCACCGCTGCCGGTCGGCGTGCGGCTCGTCCCGCGTGTTGACGATCGGCCGCCGCAGGGTGGTCTCGAGCCCCACCTCGGCCTCGATGTAGTCGGCGCGCTGCGACAGCTGGAAGCCGGCCTCGCCGCCGGCCACCCCGAGGCCGACCCGGCCGGAGCCTGCGAAGACCTGACGCGTCACGAGGAACGGCGTGATGAGCTCGGCCAGGAGCCCGAACGACAGGGCCCGGTCGACGAGGTAGTTCTCGTGCGTGCCGTAGCTGGCCCCCTTGCCGTCCACGTTGTTCTTGTAGAGCGCCACCTCGCTCCCGGGCACGTTCGCGAGCTCGCGGGCGGCGGCCAGCATGACGCGCTCCCCCGCGACGTCCCAGCGCACCAGGTCGAGGGGGTTGGTCACCTCCGGCGACGAGTACTCGGGGTGCGCGTGGTCCACGTAGAGGCGCGCGCCGTTCGTCAGGATGACGTTGGCCGCACTCGGGTCGTCGTACGGCTCGTCCGGCGCGGCGGGCCGCTCCACGTCCTGCAGGGGCCCCCGGCGCCGGGTCCGGTTCGAGAGACCACCGCCACCACGCGCGACGGCGGGCATCTCGCCCGTCACCGGGCCGGACGGCGCCGGCCGGGCGGGGTCGTCGGTGATCATCGACGGGTGCGCCGAGGCGCGGTCGAGGTGGAACCCCCGCGCGTCCTGCAGCGGGTCCTCGTCGTCGTAGTCCCACCGGGCCTTGCTGCGCGCCCCGTCGTCCCGCGCCGCCAGCGCCCGGTAGGTGGTCACCACCTGGCTCGACAGCAGCATGGGGTTGGCCAGGGGGCGCCCCGGCTGCAGCACCCCGTACTCGGTCTCGATGCCCATCACGCGACGCACGCTCACACGCACCACCCTAAGCCTGGGACCTCTTGCTGGTCGGTGACGGCCCGCGCCCGCCGGTTCCGGCGGGCGCGGGCCTCGGTCGGCGTCCTAGAGGTACTGGCCCGTGTTCTGGACGGTGTCGATGGTGCGCGGCGTGGCCCCCTCGCCCTTCTTCTGGACGATCGTGCGGATGAAGACGATGCGCTCGCCCTTCTTGCCGCTGATCCGCGCCCAGTCGTCGGGGTTGGTCGTGTTGGGCAGGTCCTCGTTCTCCTTGAACTCGTCCACGCACGCCGAGAGCAGGTGCTCCACGCGGATGCCCTTCTGCCCGGTGGCGAGGAAGTCCTTGATCGCGGACTTCTTCGCCCGGTCCACGACGTTCTGGATCATGGCGCCCGAGTTGAAGTCCTTGAAGAACAGGGTCTCCTTGTCACCGCTCGCGTAGGTGACCTCGAGGAACTGGTTCTCCTCGTCCTCCGCGTACATGCGCTCCACCACCGAGGTGATCATCCCGTCGAGGGCCGCGGCCGTGCTGCCGCCGTACTCGGCGATGTCCTCCGGGTGGATCGGCAGGTCGTCCGTGAGGTACTTCGCGAAGATCTCCTTGGCGCCCTCGGCGTCCGGCCGCTCGATCTTGATCTTCACGTCGAGCCGGCCCGGGCGCAGGATCGCCGGGTCGATCATGTCCTCACGGTTGGACGCACCGATGACGATCACGTTGTCCAGCCGCTCCACGCCGTCGATCTCGGCGAGGAGCTGCGGGACGATCGTGGTCTCGACGTCTGAGGACAGGCCGGTCCCGCGGGTGCGGAACAGCGACTCCATCTCGTCGAAGAAGACCACCACGGGCATGCCCTGCGACGCCTTCTCCCGCGCACGGGCGAAGATCAGGCGGATGTGGCGCTCGGTCTCGCCCACGTACTTGTTGAGCAGCTCCGGGCCCTTGACGTTGAGGAAGTAGCTCTTCTTGGCGCCCGGGTGATCGCCGTTCTTCTGCGCGACCATCGCGGCGAGGGAGTGCGCCACGGCCTTGGCGATGAGCGTCTTGCCGCAGCCGGGCGGGCCGTAGAGCAGCACGCCCTTGGGCGGGCGCAGGCCGTGCTCGCGGAACAGGTCGGGGTGCGCGAACGGGAGCTCGACGGCGTCCCGGATGGCCTCGATCTGGGGGCCCAGACCGCCGATGTCGGTGTAGTCGATGTCGGGGACCTCTTCGAGGACGAGCTCCTCGACCTCGGACTTGGGCACGATCTCGAAGACGAAGCCGCTGCGGACGTCCACCGTGAGGGAGTCGCCCACGCGGAGCGGCGCGCCCACGACGGAGCCGGCGAGGCGCACGACGCGCTCCTCGTCCGCGCGCCCCACGACGAGCACGCGGTCGCCGTCGAGCACCTCCTTGACGGTGACGAGCTCGCCTGTCTGCTCGTACCCGCCCGCCGAGACGACGGTCATGGCCTCGTTGAGCTTGACCTCCTGGCCGGGGCGCAGGCGGGCGGTGTCCAGACCGGGGCTCGCGGCCACGTGCATCTTGCGGCCGGCCGTGGAGATGTCGACGGTCCCGTCACCGTGGGCCGACAGGAAGGTGGCGTAGGTGCCCGGTGGCTTGGCCAGGTCGTCCAGCTGCTTCTTCAGCTCGACGATCTGGTCGCGGGCCGCCCGGAGGGCGTCTGCGAGTCGCTCGTTCTTGGCGGAGAGGAGCGCGATCTGACGCTCGTGGTCGCGGTGAGGTGTCGATCCGGTATCGGGAAGGTTGTACCCAGATGTGTTGTCGGTCATGACTTCCCCAATCGTCAGGGCCCGGGAGGCGACCCTACGACAGGACCGCCTCCGAGAACAGCACTCTAGGCGCAGTCACTGACAGTCAAGCCTGTGGAACACGCGTCCGAGACGCACGGGATACGCGATCGTGACAGGCCGTTCACGCGCGGACGGCCGGGATCCGCGCCATCGCGCGGCTCCCGGCCGCGACGTCCAGCCCGTGGACGCGCGTTCTCCCAGCGCGAACACGTGCGCCGACGGCGCGCCGGGCGAGACACGCCTCCGCTACTCGGGTGCCTGCCCCACGTCACGGCGGACGCGGCGGAGCTTCTTGTCGGACACGGCGCGCTCCCCCAGGTCCTCGGGCGACCACTCGGCATCGGGGGTGGTGGGGTACGCACCCTTGGCGGGACGACGACGGCGCTCGGGCGCCTCGACGCCGTAGGCCATGCGACGCGCCGTGATGAGGAAGCCCGTGTGCCCGATCATCCGGTGCTCCGGGCGCACGGCGAGCCCTTCGAGGTGCCAGCCGCGCACCATGGTCTCGAACGCCTGCGGCTCGGCGAAGCGGCCGTCCAGCCGCAGGTCCTCGGCGGTGCGCGACAGCTGCGTGGTGGTCGCGACGTAGCAGATGAGCACGCCGCCCGGCGCGAGCGCCGTGGCCACGGCATCGACGTTCTCCCACGGCGCGAGCATGTCCAGCACCACCCGGTCCACGCTGCCCGGCTCCGCGACGGTCGGCAGCACGTCGGCGAGGTCGCCCACCGAGAGCTTCCAGGCCGGGTGCGGCCCGCCGAAGAAGGTCTCCACGTTGCCGCGCGCGATCGCCGCGAAGTCCTCGCGCCGCTCGATCGAGTGGAGCTCACCCGCGTCGCCCACCGCCCGCAGCAGGGACATCGTGAGCGCACCCGAGCCGACGCCGGCCTCGACCACCCGGGCACCCGGGAAGATGTCGGCCATCGTGACGATCTGGCCGGCGTCCTTCGGGTAGACCACGGCGGCCCCGCGCGGCATGGACAGCACGTAGTCGCTGAGCAGCGGGCGCAGGGCCAGGTACTCGATGCCCGCGGTGTTGGTGACGACGGACCCCTCGGGTTTGCCGATCAGGTCGTCGTGCGTGAAGTAGCCCTTGTGCGTGTGGAACGTGGCGCCGGGCGCGAGCCGGATCGTGTGCAGCCGCCCGCGCGGGTCGGTCAGCTGGACCTTGTCGCCCACGCGGAACGGGCCGCGGCGCAGCTCGGCACCGGTGGCGCCGCTCCGGGGATCAGGCGCGGCGAGCGGCTCGGCGGGAGTCTCGCGGGGAGTCTCGGTGGGCGTGTCGGTCTCGGAAGTCACGACGGACCACTCTACCGGCGGCTGCCCCGCCCGGCTCAGCCCTTGCCGCGGAGGGCGCGGGCGACCGCCGCGAGGTCGAGAACGCCGGTGACCCGTCCGCCGTCGGTCACCGGCACCAGGCGGGCTCCGCCGGACGTCGCCGCGAGGTGCGTGAGCAGAGCCTGGCCCGCGATGCCGGCGTCGACCTCCGAGCCCGCGACGAACGGCACCGCCACGGCCTCGACGCCCGTGGTGGCCGCGGCGGCCTCGGGCACCTGGGCGGCGGCATCGTCGTCCACCACCGCGACGGCCGTGCCGTCCCCGTCCACCACGACCACGGCGCCCGGGCCGCCGCCCCGGGCGGCGGCGGCCTCGGCCACCGTGGAGCCGAGCGGGACGACGGTCGCGGGGACCGCGAAGCCCGCCGCGGTGAAGCCGGAGACCGTCTCCCGGCGCCGCCCGTTGACGATCGCCGCGCCCGCCCCGGACCAGAGGAACGCCGAGAGGAGCGCCGACCACAGGACGGTGGTCAGGCCCGGGCTCCGGCCCTCGACGTAGGGCCACAGGATCGCCCAGGCGAGCACCCCCACCGCGACGACCCGGCCGGCCCAGCCCGCCACGACCGACCCGCGGGACCGGGATCCCGTGGCCGCCCAGACGGCCGACTCCAGGATCTGGCCGCCGTCGAGCGGAAGACCAGGGAGCAGGTTGAAGACCCCCACGAACGTGTTGGAGAGCGCCGCGGCGTAGAGCAGGAGGGTCGGCACCGACAGCACCGGCTGGGCCAGGTAGAGCGCCCAGAAGACCGCGGCGAGGGCCAGGTTGGTCAGCGGCCCGACGACGGCCACGAGGAAGCCGTCGCGCGGGCGGGTCAGGCCGCCGGTGTAGGCGGTGTGACCGCCCCACAGCGTCACGGCGAGCTCCGTCACGCGCTGCCCGCGGGACCGGGCCACGAGGGCGTGCGAGGTCTCGTGGAGGAACACCGAGCCGAACAGGAGGAGCACGAACGCGAAGGCCACGACGTACACCCCGGCCCCGAGGTGCGGTGCGATGGCCTGCACGTTCGGCGCGAACAGCAGCGTGAGCACAGCGGCGGCGAGGAACCACGACGGGGTGATCACCACGGGGGCGCCGGCTACCCGGCCCACCACCCAGCCGCGGGAGCGGGCCGGCGCGGGGGCCGGGGTGGGCGTGGCGGCCGGGCGCGCGGCGGGGCCGGTGTCGTCGGAGGTCACATCGCCCAGGCTAGCCGCCTGTGGAGAAATCCCCGGGAGTGTCGGTGGACCGCCGTAGGGTTGCGGGCATGACGATCACCGTGGGGACGGACCTCGCCGGCGGGACGCCGGGCAGCACGACGGGGCCGGCCGCGCCCGGCGAGGTCGCCGCGCCCTCACGTCCGCCGGCGCTGTCGCCCTCCCGGGCGAACGACTACATGCAGTGCCCGCTCCTCTTCCGCTTCCGCACCGTCGACCGGCTTCCGGAGCCGCCCAGCGCGGCCGCCGCCCGCGGCACGCTCGTGCACTCCGTGCTGGAGCGGCTGTACGACGCCCCCCTGGGCGAGCGCACGCTGGCCGCAGCCCAGGCACTCCTGCCGGGCGAGTGGGACCGGCTGCTCGAGGCGGAGGACCGGTACACGCAGCTGTTCACGGACGGCGTGGGCCCCGACGGGCAGGACCTCGCGGGCTGGCTCGCGGGAGCCGGTGCGCTGCTGGGCACCTACTTCACGCTCGAGGACCCCAACCGGCTGGAGCCGCGCGAGCGGGAGCTCCTGGTCGAGACCCGCCTGGAGGACGGGCCGCTGCTGCGCGGCATCGTGGACCGGCTGGACGTGGCCCCCGACGGGGCGGTGCGGGTCGTCGACTACAAGACGGGCAAGTCACCGCGGCCGGGCTACGAGGGGTCGGCGCTGTTCCAGATGCGCTTCTACGCGCTGGTGCTGTGGCGCGAGCGCGGGGTGCTGCCGAAGATGCTGCAGCTCGTCTACCTCGGCGACGGGCAGGTGCTGCGCGGCGAGCCCACCGAGGACCACCTGCGCCACACGGAGCAGAAGATCCGCACCGTCTGGTCGGCCATCGAGCAGTCCGCCCGGACCGGCTCGTGGCCCACGCGGAAGAGCAAGCTCTGCGGCTGGTGCGCGCACCAGGACGTGTGCCCCGAGTTCGGCGGCACCCCGCCCGAGATCCCCGAGGGCGCGGTACGGCTGCGGCTGGGGATCGACGCCGGCTGACGCCCCTCAGGCGAGCAGGTCGACGACCTCGCCCGCCACGATCCGCGAGAGCACGCCCAGGTCCACCTGCTCGAGCGAGCGGGCCCGGCTGAGCCCGGGCCGCTCCTCGACCGGGACGACCGCCTCGACGCCGAGCGTCCGGGCGCCGGACGCCACCGCGGACGAGATGCCGACGGGCGAGTCCTCGATGGCGACGCAGTCCTCGACCGGGACGCCGAGCAGGGCTGCCGCCGTGAGGTACGGCTCGGGGTGCGGCTTGCCGTGCGTCACCTCGTCCCCCGTCACCAGGTGGGAGAACGTGCCGTCGGGGGCTCCGGCCGCCACGGCCTCGGCCTGGCTGCGGTACGACATCGTCACGACGGCGCACGGCACGCCCACCGCGCGGAGCTCGCCGAGCAGCGTGAGGACGCCGGGCCGCCAGGGCACCTCCTCCCGGAGGCGCGTGTTGACCTTGGCGACCAGCCAGGTCACGATCTCGGCCGGCTCCATCGGTACGCCCGCGTCGCGCAGGCGCGCCGCGGAGACCAGAAGCGGCTGCCCGACGACGCCCAGCGCGTCCTCGTGCGTCCAGGTTCCGCCGTGCTCGGCGACGAGCTCGTGCTCCGCCTGCATCCAGTAGGGCTCGCTGTCGACCAGGGTGCCGTCCATGTCGAACAGGACGGCGGCGGGGAGATCACTCACGGGCGCAGCCTACGTCGGGAGGCACCCGCCGCGGCGCCACCGCTCAGGCGTACGAACGTCTCAGCCCCGCCGGCGACGCAGCAGCACCAGCGCTCCGCCGACCACGACCGCCAGCACAGCGGCCCCGATCAGCAGACCCGTCCCCTGCGGCCCGGTCACCGGGAGGGCCGGCGGGCGGGCGTGCGTGGGTGTCGGCGACGGCTCGGGCGTCAGCGACGGGCTCGGCGTGGGCGTCGGGCTCGGGCTCGGCGCCGGGCCGTAGGCGTTCGTCACGGTGCACGTCACGACGTCCGCCAGGGCCACCGTGACGGAACCGTCCTCGACCGGCACGGCCTCGCCCGAGGCGTCGTCGACGCAGCCCCACTCGCCAGTGAGGTAGCCCTCCGCGTACTCGGCCACGTCCGTGGACTCCGCCAGGGCGTACGTCCCCACGGCGACCGCCACGCCGGACACGTCCGGTGAGCCCGTCGTGCCGGAGACCGTGACCGGCCCCTCGGCCGTCAGGGTCCAGTCGGCGGGGTCGGCGGGGCCACCGTCGACCACCTTGACGAGCGTCAGCCGGGGCGCGACCGCGGTGTTCACGATCGTGCAGGTGACGTCCGCCCCGGAGGCCAGCGTGACCACGCCGTCGGTCGCGTCCACCGGCGTGCCCGCCGCGTCCGCGCAGGTCCACGCGCCGGCCGTGAAGCCCGCCGGCCCCGACTCGCCCAGCACGTAGCTGCCGGGGCGCACGGGCACCGCGTCGACCCCGCCCTCCGCGGCCGGGTCGCCCGGCCCCGTCACGACGTCCTGGCCCGCGACGTCTTGCGGCGTCGCGGACAGCGTCCAGTCCGCCGGCTCCTCCATGGCGCCGGAGTCGCCCGCCTCGACCTGCTTGACGAGCGTCAGGGTCCCCGGCGGGACGAACGTGTTCGTCACCGTGCAGGTCAGGTCGGCGGCCAGCCCGACCACCACCGACCCACCCTCCACCGGCACCGGCGCGCCCTGGGCGTCCACGCACGCCCACGTCCCGTCCGCGTAGCCGACGGCGTCGCCCGCCTCCGACAGGGCGTACGTCCCCACGGGCACCGGGACGTCGCTCACGTCCTCCGAACCGGTCGTTCCGGAGACCGTGACCGGCCCTTCGGCCGTCAGGGTCCAGTCGGCGGGTTCGGCCGGGCCGCCGTCGACCACCTTGACGAGCGTCAGCTCCGGCTGCACCGCGGTGTTCACGATCGTGCAGGTGACGTCCGCCCCCGAGGCGAGTGCGACGACGTCGTCGCCCACGTCCACCGGGGTGCCCGACGCGTCCGCACAGGTCCACGCGCCCGCGGTGAAACCGGACGGCCCGGTCTCGGCCAGCGCGTAGGAGCCGGGCCGCACGGGGGCGTGGTTCACCCCGCCCTCCGCGGCCGGGTCGCCCGGCCCCGTCACGACGTCCTGACCCGCGACGTCCTGCGGCGTCGCGGACAGCGTCCAGTCCGCCGGCCCCTCCGTGGCGCCCGAGTCGCCCGCCTCGACCTGCTTGACGAGCGTCAGCAGCGCCGGCGTGATCCACGTGTTGACGAGGGTGCAGGTGGCCGAGACGCCCTCGGCCAGTGTCACGGTGGTGCCGTCGACGGCGACCGGTTCGCCCGTGGCGTCGTCGGAGCACACCACGCCCGCAAACGTGTAGTCGGTGCGGTCACCGGTCTCGGCGATCGCGTACGACCCCACCGGAACGTCGGCGCCCACCCCGGAGGTGCCGCTCACGGTGGCCGGGCCGGTCGCGGACAGCGTCCACTCCTCGGGGGCGGCGGGCCCGCCGTCGACCTCCTTGAGGAGCGTCAGGTGCGGCGTCACCGCGGTGTTCACGATCGTGCAGGTGACGTCCGCGCCCGGGGCGACCGTGACGACGGCGTCGGTCACGGGCAGGGCGCCCGAGGCGTCGGCACAGGTCCAGGCCGCCGCGGCGAAGCCCGCGGGCCCCGTCTCGGCGAGGAGGTACCCGCCCGGCAGGCCGAGCACGCCGCCCGGGGCCGCAGGGTCGCCGGGACCGCTGACGACCCCCTGGTCGACGACGTCCTGCGGCGTCGCGGACAGCGTCCAGCTCGCGGGCACGGCCTGGGATCCGGTGCCTGCCGTATCCACCTGCTTGACCAGCGTCAGCGTGCCGGACGGGATCCACGTGTTCACGACCGTGCAGACCAGGTCGTCGCCCAGCCCGACGGCCACCACACCGTCCGTCACCGGCACAGCAGCACCCTCGGCGTCGGCGCAGGTCCACGCGCCGCCCGTGTACTGCGGCTGGTCGCCCGCCTCGGAGAGGGCGTACGAGCCCTCGGGGACGGGGACGTCGGTCACCTCGGCGGCTCCCGTGGCCCCCGTGAGCGTGACCGGGCCCTCCGCCGTGAGCGTCCAGGCGGACGCGTCCGCCGGTCCCCCGCCCGCGACGACCTTGACGAGCGACAGCTCGGGCTGGACCGCCGTGTTGACGATGGTGCAGGTCACGTCGGCAGCCGGCCACAGCGCGACGGTCCCGCCGGTCGCGTCGAGCGGCCCTTCGAGAGCGTCCTCGCACGCCCAGCCGCCCGCTGCGAAGCCCTCCGGGCCCGCCTCCGTCAGCCCGTACGTGCCGGGGACCACCTCGACGCCGTTGACGCCCGCCCCGGAGGCCGGGTCGCCGTTCCCGGAGACGGCGTCCTGGCCCTCGATCTCCTGCGGGGTGGCCGTCAGCGTCCAGTCGGCCGCCACCTCGGTGGCGCCCGTCGTTCCGGCGTCCACCTGCTTGACCAGCGTGAGGACCGCGGGCGGGGCCCAGGTGTTCACGATGGTGCACGTGACGTCCTGCGCGAGCGCGAGGCTCACCACGCCGTCGGCCACGGGCACGGTGACGTCCTGGGCGTCGACGCAGGTCCAGGTCCCGGCCACGTAGTGCTCGACGCCCGTGGTCTCGGCGAGGACGTAGTCGCCCACGGCCACCTCGACGCCGGTCACCTCGGGCGCCTCGGAGACGCCGGTCACGGTGACCGGGCCGGTCGCGGTCAGCGTCCAGTCCTGGGGGACGGCCGGACCGCCGTCGACCACCTTGACCAGGGTGAGGCTCGGGGCCACGGCGGTGTTGACCACCTGGCACCGCACGGCGGCGCCGGACGTCACGGTGACGACCGAGCCGGCCACCGTCCCGCCCTCGCAGGTCCACTCCCCCTGCGTGAACCCGGCCGGGCCGGTCTCGGACAGGGCGTAGTCGCCCGGCAGCACCGGGACGGCACTCACGCCACCCTCGGCCGTGGGGTCACCCGTGCCGCTCACGACGGGCTGGGCCGGGAGCTCCTGCGGCGTCGCGGTGAGCGTCCAGTCCGCGGGCCCCTCGGGGGTGCCGGACACGCCCGGGTCCACGACCTTGACCAGCGTCAGCGTGCCCGGCGGGATCCACGTGTTGACCATCGAGCAGGTCACGTCGTCGCCCTCGGCGAGGGTGACCGAGGGCACCCCGCCCGGGTCGGTCACGTCGACGGGCGTGCCGTCCGCCGCCTCGCAGTGGACGCCGGACCGCACGTACGACGGCGTCCCGCCCGACTCGCTCAGGAGGTACGTGCCGACCGGGACGGCCACGCCGGTCACAGCCTCCGACTCGGACGTGCCCGAGATCGTGACCGGACCGGTCGCGCTCAGCGTCCAGTCCTGGGCCCCCGCCGGGCCGCCCGCCACCTCCTTCACGAGCGTGAGCCGCGGCGCGACCGCGGTGTTGACGATCGTGCAGGTGACGTCGGCCCCCGAGGCAACCTCCACCACGTCGCCGACCACCGCGAGCGCCCCGTCCGCGTCCGCGCAGGCCCAGGCCCCGGGCGTGAACCCCGGCGGGCCCGCCTCGCTCAGGGCGTACGCGCCCGGCTCGACCTCCACCGAGGCGACGCCACCGGGAGCGGCCGGGTCACCGGGGCCGAACACCGTGTCCTGCCCCTCGACGCCCTGCGGCGTGGCCGTGAGCGTCCAGTCGGCCGGGCCCGCCACGGAGCCCGAGGCGCCGGCGTCCACCTCCTTGACGAGCGTCAGCGTTCCCGGCGGCGTCCACGTGTTGACGACCGTGCAGGTAACGTCCTGACCCTCGGTCAGGGCGATGACGGGGTTCGTCGCCGGGTCGGTCACGGGGACCTCGGCACCGCCCGCTTCCTCACAGGCCCACCCGCCCGGGACGTAGTCCTCCACGTCGCCGGCCTCGGCGAGGAAGTAGGTGCCCACGGGCACCTCGACCCCGGACACGGCCGGGTCCCCGCTCGGCCCGGAGAGGTCCGCCGGGCCGTCCGCCGTGAGCGTCCAGTCCGTGGCCGACGCCGGGCCGCCGCCCGCGACCTCCTTGACGAGCGTGAGCCGCGGCGTCACGGCGGTGTTGACGATCGTGCAGGTGACGTCCGCGGCCGGGGCGACGGTCACGACGCCCTCCGTCACCGTCAGCCCGCCGTCCGCGTCCGCGCAGACCCAGTCGCCCGCCGTGAAGCCGGGCGGGCCGGCCTCGCTCAGCGCGTAGGCGCCGGGCTCCACCTCGACGGCGGTCACCGCACCCCCGGCGACCGGGTCGCCGGGCCCCGACACGGGGTCCTGCCCGGTGATGCCCTGCGGTGTCGCGGTGAGCGTCCAGGCCCCGGGCCCCGCGGTGGAGCCGGAGTCGCCCGGGTCCACCTCCTTGACCAGGGTGAGCGTGGCCGGGTCGTCGTCGTTGGTGATGCGGCAGTCCACGCCCGCGCCCGCCGACTGCTCGGGGGCGAGCGTCACGGTGGTGCCGTCCGCGCTCGCCACGCCCTCGGTGTTGCAGGTGAACAAGGCCTGGTGATACCCGTCCGGTCCTGTCTCGCTCACCCGGTACACGGTGTTGGGCCGCAGGTTCACCGGCACGCCCGTGGCAGAGCCCGTCACGGTCACGGGCTCCAGACCGGCGGGCAGGTCGTCCCCCTCGGGGGTGAGCGTCAGCTCCCAGGCGCTCGGCGCCTGGGTTCCGCCGTCGTCGTTGGTCACGTCCTTGCCCAGCACGAGCGTCGCCGTGCGGTTCGTCGCCGTGCACTCCACGTGCCGGCCCGCGGGGACCTGCACCGTCCCGTCGCCGCCCGAGACGTCGGCCGTCGACGCCGTCCCGCCCGGCTCGTCCGCATAGCCGCAGACCCACGACCCCGACGCGCCGGGGTTGACAGGCTGGCCGTCGGGGCCGGTCTCCCGGTGGTCGTCCTGGACGTACAGCGGGTCACCGCCCGACTCGCTCAGCACGTACTCGGCCTCGCCGGTGACCGGCTGCTCCGTCACCGCCGTCGCTCCCGCCGTCCCGGAGAAGCCGGGCAGCGCCCCGGCCGTGCCCGCGGTCGCGGACAGCGTCCACTCCTCCGGCGCGGCGTCCCCGCCCACGACCTCCTTGCGGAGGGTCAGGCGGGACTCGCAGGTCACGTAGTTGGTGATGACGTACTCGTTGAACTCGGGCTGGAGGCGCAGGCTGACGGTGTGGTCGGGCTGGAGCGGCACCGGGGTCGTGGGTTCCAGGTCCTCGTCGAGGCCGTGGATGGTCGCGGCGTCCTCGTCGACGGTGCAGTAGGGCCTGCCGTTCACGCCGGTGGTCTCGTTGATGACCACCTCGTCCGTGGGGACCAGCGCCTGGCCCTCGGTGCCGTACTGCGTGTACCGGTTGCCCCAGGTCACGGAACCCATCGAGACCGCCTGCCCCGTGTCGCTGGGCCGGGCGTCGAGGGTCAGGTCCGCGTGGATGCCGGCGGGCTGGAAGCCGTCCGGCACGGGGTCTCCCCCGTTGACGACCCACTGCTTGTCCACCTGGACGGACGTGGTCCCTTCCGGGGCCTGGTTGTAGATGGTGCACGTGGTGGCACCGAAGGGCTGCACGCCCTGGACCGTGAACCCGTCCGGGTCGTCCGGCGAGTTGACCACCGTGTGCGTGGCGCCGGTGCCGATGTTGCGACACTCCGCCCGTGGACCGGTCGCCGTCCCGTCCACCGCCAGGAGCTGGTAGCCCGGGAACTGCCGCTCGTGCACGTCGAGATCGAGGGCGTCCGCCGTCGACGAGCTCAGGTCGAACTGGACGGCGCCGGTCTGGTCGGTGGTGGTGGTCTGCGTGCCGCCCACCCCCTCGCCGGTGACGGTGATCTCCCAGCCGGGGCCGGCCACCACGGTGTCGCCCTCGCTGATGGACCCGCCGGGCCGCACCACCTGCTTGACGATCGTCAGCTGCCCCTCGCAGGAGGCCGCCGCGAGCCGGTGGAACGCCTCGGCCGCGGCCGTGTACGACGACTCCTGGTAGTAGTCGGCAGTCAGCGGGTTGGTGCCGTCGTACCTCGTCGGGCCGCTGACCGCCGCCAGGTTGAGGTCGGCGTGCGAGGCGGCGGCCACGCCGTCGCCGACGCCGAGCGCCACCACCCGCGTACCCTCCGCCTTGAGCCCGTTCGCGCTGAAGATCGCCGCCTCCATGTCCGCGAGCTGGTTGACCGACGCGTAGCCCTCGTACGACAGGCCGCCATGCACGGTCGGGTTGCCGTCCGTGATCACGACCGCGAGGTCGTAGTCCGTGGGGGCGGCCATCGCGGCATAGAGGCCGGCGTCCCAGTTGGTGGCCTGGGTGCCCACCGAGACCCCGCCGGGCGACGCCCACGGCGCCCAGTGCGCCTTGAGCGTGGCGGCGCTCTGCGCCGTGGACACGCCCACGGGCGTGGGGATGTTCGACAGCCGCGGGTTGGTGCTGCTCAGCGGCGAGGAGTACCCGAAGGCGTAGTACGACATCCGTGACGGCGTTCCGGTCAGCGCGTCCACGACGGAGTCCAGCGCCCCCTTGAGGCGGCTGTAGGTAGGGTCCCCGACGGCGACGGACGACGACCAGTCCGCGATCAGCGCCACGTCGAGCCCGCACTCCGGAGCGTGGGCGGGGTTGTTGCGGGACTTCTGCCACGTGCCCGTCGAGGCGAGCCGGTTGTTGGTGTTCACCCCGGTCGAGTCCATGAACTGCGCGCTGCCGCTGCGGTACAGCGTGCCCGCCACCAGCGCGGGCGTGCGGAAGGCGTAGGCCGTGACGTACGCGGGCGTCGCGCCGCTCGCGCCGGTGCGGAGCGTGTAGTTGGGGTGCCAGCCCTCCACGGAGTGGATCTGCTTGACCCAGAGCCGCTTGCCGTAGTTGGCACCGTTCGGGCCACGCGTGTCCGGGATCACGATGTCGCAGGTCCCGGTCGCGTCCGCCACGCAGCGGGCCACCTCGACGGTCGCCTGTGCCGGGTCCGACGGCGAGGAGTTCGCCGCGTCGCGGTAGGCGACCAGGGTCACCCCGGCCAGGGGCGCCACCGTACCGTCCGCCTGTCGGTCGCCGCCCGTGGTGATCCGGATGACCGACGTGGTGGCGGTCGGCTCGGCGGCCGACGCCGGCGGGGCCACCCAGGGCAAGGCCCCCCACCCCTGACACGATGACGAGGGCGAGGGCCGCTGTCGCTGCGACACGTCGGCGGAGCAGGGCTCCGGGGCGGGGAGCGTGCATAGGACGTCTCCAGCTTGGGGTGAGGATGCGCCGTCCGCCCCATCTGACCACGACACGCCGCGTACGGCGCGCCGAACGGGTGAAGTTCTTACCCCAGGAGATCCGCCACGTGCTCGGCGATCGCGAGGCTCGAGGTCGCCGCCGGTGAAGGTGCGTTACGCACGCAGGTGACGTCGCCCGAGGTCACGATGCGGAAGTCGTCCACGAGCGACCCGTCGCGGTCGACCGCCTGCGCGCGCACACCGGACCCGGCCCGCACCACGTCGCCGGCCCCGATCGCGGGGACGTACCGGCTCGCGGTCCGCATGTAGGCACGGACGGACAGCGAGCCGGCGAGCTCGCGGGCTCCCGTACGCCAGTGCGTGGCAGCGACCCGCCAGAAGCCCGGCCAGCGGACGACGTCGGCCACGTCGCCCAGGTCGAGGCCCCACCTGCCGTAGCCCTCGCGAGCCAGGGCGAGGACCGCGTTGGGCCCCACCTCGAGGGTGCCGTCGACCCGCCGGGTGAAGTGCACGCCGAGGAACGGGTACCGGGGGTCGGGCACCGGGTAGACCATGCCACGCACCAGGTCCTGCTTGGCCGCGGCGACGCGCATGTACTCGCCACGGAACGGCACGATCACCGGTCCGCGCTCGGTCACGCCCACCCGGTCGGACTGGAGGCCCGCGCAGACGACCACGCGGTCGAAGACCCGCTGAACCGGGCCGTCCTCCTCCCCGGGCCCCGCCGAGCGCACGACGACGCCGCCGCTCCCCTGCCGGATGCCCGTCACCTCCCGGCCGAGCAGCACCTGCCCGCCGGCCGCCTCGACCTGCGCCCCGAGAGCCCGGGCCACCGCGGGGTAGTCGGTGATCGCGGTGCGCGGCGAGTGCAGCGCCGCGAGGCCCGTGGCGTAAGGCTCGACGTCGGCGATCTCCGCGCCGTCGAGCCGCCGCAGGCCGGGCACGCCGTTCTCGCGGGCCGTCTTCTCCAGGTCGTCGAACCGGCGCGTCTCGGACGGGTCGAGCGCGACCACGAGCTTGCCGCACTCGTCGTACGCGATGCCGTGCTCGGCGCAGAAGTCGCGCAGCAGGTCGCGTCCCCGCGTGCACAGGGTGGCCTTGAGCGAGCCCGGCCGGTAGTAGATCCCCGCGTGGACCACGCCGGAGTTGTGCCCCGTCTGGTGCGCGGCGAGCGCCTGCTCCTTCTCGAGCACCGTGACCTCCGCGCCGTGCCGGCGCGCGAGCTCCCGGCCCACCGCGAGGCCGACGATCCCGCCTCCCACGACCCCCACCCGCTGGGCGGTCACCGCACGACCGTCCTCGTGACGGTCCTCATGTCGGACATCCGGCCTCCTCAGGCGTTCGGGCCTCACGGTAGGGCCGCGAGCGCCCCGGTGAACAGGGCGTCCACCCCGCTATTGACCCGGAGCGACCGAGTTTCAGCCGGTCGCAGAACTCGCCCGCCGCCCGCCACGCGGGAGCCCTGCCACGCCCTAGGCTGGGCAGATGACCGACGCGCAACAGGAGCCGACCGAGCGTCCCAGGCCCGAGGCGGCCGACCCCGTGCCGCGCCCCTCGGTGCGCCAGACCGTCATGATCGCCGCGTTCGAGGGCTGGAACGACGCCGGGAGCGCCGCCACCGCCGCACTGACCCATCTGGGCGACGCGTGGGGCGCGGAGAAGCTACGCGAGCTCGATCCCGAGGAGTACCACGACTTCCAGGTGAACCGCCCGTACGTGAGCGTGGGCGAGGACGGGCAGCGTGTCATCACATGGCCCACGACGTCCGTCTCGGTGTGCAGGCTCCCGGAGCGCACCGTCGTGCTGGTGCACGGGATCGAGCCGTCGATGCGCTGGCGGCACTACTGCGACGAGCTGCTGGGCATCGCCGACGAGCTGGGTGTCCGCACCGTCGTCACGCTGGGTGCTCTGCTGGCCGACGTGCCGCACACCCGCCCCATCCCGATGACCGCCACGTCCGAGAGCGTGGGCCTGCAGTCGGTCCTGGACGTGGAACCCAACACGTACCAGGGCCCCACCGGGATCGTGGGCGTGCTGCAGCACGAGGCGTCCCAGCGGGGCCTGCAGTCCGTGTCGCTCTGGGCGGCCGTTCCGCACTACGTCGCGAACCCGCCCTCGCCCAAGGCCACCCTCGCGATCCTCACCCGCATCGAGGAGCTGCTCGGCGAGCCGGTCCCCATGGGCGGGCTGCCCGACGACGCGGCCGCCTGGCAGCACGGCGTCGACGAGCTCGCCGCCGAGGACACCGAGATCTCGGAGTACGTGCAGCAGCTCGAGGAGGCCAAGGACACCGCCGAGCTGCCCGAGGCGTCGGGCGACGCGATCGCCCGCGAGTTCGAGCGCTACCTGCGCCGCCGCGACATCAACGGCGGCGGTCGCGAGCCGGGCGGCCCGGGCCGGGAGCCGGGCCCCGACAAGTCCTGACGAGCAGCCCTGCGCAAGGGCTACAGGCGCACGCCCAGGAGCGCGTTGACCGCGCGGGCCATGACGCCCGGCGCGCCCTCCTGGTCGGCCGACGTGTCGCGGCCCGGGGCCAGCGCCGTGTCCGCCCAGGCGTCCACCGCGGCGAGCGCGCGCGGCGCATCGAGGTCGTGAGCCAGGGCAGCGCGCACCTCGCCGAGGGTCGATGTCGCGTCCGGCCCGCCGTTGCCCGACACCGCCGCCCGCCACCGCTCCAGCCGGGCCACGCCGCCCGGCAGGTCGTCGGCGGTCCACTCCCACGTGTCGCGGTAGTGGTGCGCGAGCAGCGCCAGCCGGATCGCCATGGGGTCGGCCTCGGTGCGGAGCGCGGAGACGAACACCAGGTTGCCGAGCGACTTGCTCATCTTCTCGCCCTGGTAGGCGACCAGGCCCGCGTGCAGGTGGACGCGGGCCCCGGTGCCGGACGCCCCGCCGGCTGATCCGCCGGCGCCGATCGCCGCCAGGACCCGCAGATGCGAGGTGGACATCTCGTGGTGCGGGAACAGCAGGTCGGCGCCACCGCCCTGGACGTCGAACCGCTCGTGGGCCTGTCCGGCGTCCGTACCGAGTCCCAGGCCGTCGGCCGCGATGACCGCGCACTCGATGTGCCAGCCGGGTCGTCCGGTCCCCAGCGTGCCGCCGTCCCAGGCGGGCTCGCCCGGGCGCTCGCGGCGCCACAGCAGCGGGTCGAGGGGGTCCTTCTTGCCCTCGCGGCCCGGGTCCCCGCCGCGCTCGGCGAAGAGCGTGAGCATCTCGTCGCGCGCGAGCCCGGAGACGGACCCGAAGCCGGGGTCGGCGGAGAGGTCGGCGTAGACGTCGCCCAGGTGGGCCGCGTCGCCACCGGCACCGGCCTCCAGCGGCACCCGGTAGGCGGCACCCGCCTCGACCATCGCCTCGATGGCGCGCACCACGGCGGGGACGGACTCCACGGCGCCGGTGTAGGCAGCGGGCGGCACGAGCCCGAGCGCCGTCATGTCCTCGGCGAACAGGGCCACCTGCTCGGCCGCGAGGTCGTGCCAGTCGACGCCCGTGGCGGCGGCGCGCTCCAGGAGCGGGTCGTCGACGTCGGTCACGTTGGAGGCATGGACCACGGCCTTGCCCGCGTCCCGCCAGGCGCGCACCAGCAGGTCGAACGCCACGTAGGTGGCCGCGTGACCGATGTGCGTCGCGTCGTACGGGGTGATGCCGCAGACGTAGAGGCGGGCGGTCTTCCCGGGGGCTGCCTCGGCGAGCGCACCGGTGGTGCTGTCGTGCACCAGGATCGGCGGTCGGCCGTCCGGTCCGGGGAGCTCGGGGATCTGGGGGGCGGGCCAGCTGTGCACGCCCCCACCCTAACCGGCCCGCTCAGACGGCGATGCCGCCCTCCGCGTCGATCGCCCCGGTGAGCAGGAGCACGACCACCACGGCGGCGAGCGCGAACCGGTAGTAGACGAACGGCCGGAACGAGTACTTGTGCACGATCTTGAGGAAGGCGACGATCACCACGTAGCCCACGGCGAACGCGACGATCGTGGCGATGATCGTGGCGCCCCAGCCCGGGGCGCCCTCGGGGATCGGCTCGCCGACGGTCTTGACGAGCTGGTAGAGGCCCGAGCCGAAGACCGCCGGGATGGCGAGCAGGAACGAGTAGTCGGCGGCCGCACCGCGGGTGAAGCCCATGAAGAGGCCCGCGGTGATGGTGCCGCCCGACCGGGACACCCCGGGGATCAGGGCGAGCGCCTGGGCGAACCCGAAGGTGATCGCCGAGCGGGGCGCCAGGTCGGAGAGCTCGTGCTGCTGGCGGGCGGTGCGGTCGGCCCACAGGAGGATGGCGCCGAACACGGTGAGCATCGTCACGGTGATCCACAGGTTGCGCAGCGACGACTCGATCGCGTCCTCGAAGAGGAGCCCGAGCACCACGATGGGCAGGGAGCCGAGGATGATGTACCAGCCCATCGCCGCGTCGGGGTCGGCGAAGCCGACCGACGCCCGGCGGTGGCGCACGTCCGTGGACCCGCCGGCGGGGGCGAGCCCGGTCCGCGCGCGCCAGCCCGTCCCGTTGGCCCCGCGCAGCGCGCGCCACCACGCCACGAGGATCTGGCCGATCTTGGTGCGGTAGTAGATGATCACGGCGGTCTCGGTGCCGAGCTGCGTGATCGCCGTGAACGCGGCGCCCGCGTCCCCGGCGCCGATGAGCTCGCTCACGATGCGCAGGTGCGCGCTGGAAGAGATCGGGAGGAACTCGGTCAGGCCCTGGACCAGGCCCAGGAGGATGGCTTCCCACGCAGTCACGGGCCGTCACGTTACAGCACGTCCGACACGCCCGGGCGCAGATCACACGCCGTGCACCGCCACGCCCACCCAGCGCTTCCGCGCCGAGCGCGGGCCCCGCCGGTACTCTGCGGGACATGGAGCGTCGTCGGGTGGGCAGGTCAGGCCTGCGGGTCTCCGAGCTCGGCCTCGGGACCATGACGTGGGGCCGGGACACCGACGAGATCGACGCGGCCGAGCAGGTCCGCGACTTCCTCGACGCCGGCGGCACCCTCGTGGACACCGCGGCGTCGTACGCGGAGGGGGACGCCGAGCGGGTGATCGGCTCCCTGCTGCAGGGCAAGGTGGACCGTTCGGACATCGTGCTGGCCACCAAGGCGGGCATCCGCCATGACAGCCGCCCCGGGGCCTCGCCCCGGCCCGGCAACAGCCACGTGGTGGACGCCTCCCGCGCCGGGCTGCTGGACTCTCTCGACGCGTCCCTGGCCCGCATGGGCACCGACCACGTGGACCTGTTCCTCGTGGCGTGCCCGGACCCGAACACGACGCTGGAGGAGACCTGCTCCGCGCTGCGGCTGGCCGTCACGACCGGCCGTGCGCGCTACGTAGGCCTGTGCAACCACCCGGGCTGGGCTGCCGCGCGAGCCGCCTCCCTCCTGGAGGGTGACGTGGGGCTCGCGGCCCTGGAGCTCGAGTACTCACTGCTGCAGCGTGGCGTGGAGCGCGAGGTGCTGCCCGCGGCGGACGCCCTGGGCATGGGCCTGCTCGCCTGGTCGCCGCTCGGGCGCGGCGTGCTCACCGGCAAGTACCGGCGGGGTCTGCCCGCCGACTCCCGGGGAGCGTCACCGCACCTCGCCGCGTTCGTCCAGCCGTACCTCGACGGGGTGTCCTCGGCGGTCGTCGAGGCCGTCGCCACCGCCGCCGACGGCCTCGGGCGCGCGCCGCTGGAGGTAGCCCTCGCGTGGCTGCTGGCACGCGAGACGGTGGCCTCAGCAGTGGTGGGCGCGCGGACGCCCGCCCAGCTCCGCACCTCGATCGCAGCCCTCGACCTCGACCTCCCGTACGAGGTGCACGCGGCGCTCGACGACGTCTCCGCCCCCGAGATCGGCTATCCCGAGCGCTGGTGAGCGCCCGGGGTCGTCACCTGTCGACCGTCTCCGCCTCCGCGAGGTCGTCGTCGAAGTCGACCTCTTCCAGGTCGGACTCCTCGTCCTCGTCGTCCTCGTCGTCGTCCTCGTCGAGGTCCTCCGCCAGGTAGAACGGCGTCACCTCGCCGAACACCTGCGCCAGCGAGTCCTCGTACACCTCGTAGGCGTCTGCGAGCACGTCGTAGGCGTCGTCGACGGCGGGGTCGTCGTCACTCCTGCGAGTGGCGACCGCGTGGTAGTGGGCCTCGAGGGCAGCGACGAGGCGGTCGAGCGCGGCACGCGGATCAACGGTCATGCCTTGAACTGTACCGCCGGGCCCCGTGCCGCGGGGTTGGTAATTCACACTTGATCACGGACGATATGTCGGCTGTGATCTGTTGGAGACCGGTGACGCGGCCTCAGGCCGCAGACCCGTACGGATGCGACGAAGGACGGTGGGCACCATGGCGAGCAGCGGATCCGCTTGGCGCAAGCACGGCCACTACGAGTACCGGGTGATGACCATCGACCGGACCACGAGCGTCCCCGACGCCCGCAAGCTCCTCACCGACGAGGCCGAGTACGGGCGCTGGGAGCTTGCCCGTACCCGGCTCTACGTGGGCGGTGAGCGCAAGGTGTGGCTGCGCCGCAAGGTGATCCGCGTGTCGTCCACCCTGGACGCCGAGTAGGCCCGCCCGGACCGGAGGGGTCAGCAGGTGCGCAGCAGGCGGTCCAGCACGCGCGTGCCGAACTTCAGGGAGTCGACGGGCACCCGCTCGTCCACGCCGTGGAACATGCCCGCGAAGTCCAGGTGCCCGGGCAGGCGCAGCGGCGCGAACCCGTAGCCCGTGATCCCGAGGCGCGACAGCGACTTGTTGTCGGTGCCGCCCGACAGCGTGTACGGCAGCACCGTGGCCCCGGGGTCCTCGGCCAGCACCGAGTCCACCATCGAGTCCACGAGCGCCCCCGTGTACGGCACCTCGAGCGCCACGTCCTGGTGGACGGGCTCGATCCGTACGCGGGGGCCGGCGAGCTCGCGCAGCGTCGCCAGCCCGGCCTCCTCGTGGCCCGGCAGCAGTCGCACGTCCACGACCGCCGACGCCGATCCCGGGATCACGTTGGCCTTGTAGCCGGCGTCGAGCTGGGTCGGGTTGGACGTGTGCCGCACGGTGGCACCCACGAACTTGCCGACGGGGCCGAGCGCCGCGACGAGGGAGTCCACCGTCGACGGGTCCTCGGGGTCGTAGGCCAGGCCGGTCAGGTCCGAGACGCCGCGCAGCAGCGCGTCCACGGTGGGCGTGAGCGTCATGGGCCAGGCGTACGCCCCGATCCGCGCGACCGCCGCGGCGAGCTCGGTCACGGCGTTCTCCGGGTTGACCTGGGAGCCGTGGCCCGCGCGGCCGTCGGCCACGAGCCGGAGCCACGCGATGCCCTTCTCGGCCGTCTGGAGGAGGTAGGCCCGGCGTCCGCCGAGCTCCACGGAGAAGCCGCCCACCTCGCTGATGGCCTCGGTGGCGCCCTCGAACAGGTCGGGCCGGTTGTCGACCGCCCAGGAGGCGCCGTACTTCCCGCCGGCCTCCTCGTCGGCGAAGAACGCCACGACGACGTCGCGGGCCGGCTTGCGGCCCTCGCGGGCCAGCTGCCGCACGACCGCCAGGATCATCGCGTCCATGTCCTTCATGTCGACGGCGCCGCGCCCCCACAGCAGCCCGTCGATCTCCTCGCCCGCGAACGGGTCCACCGACCAGTCCGCCGCCTGGGCCGGCACCACGTCGAGGTGCCCGTGCAGCACGAGCGCCGGCCGCGACCGGTCCTCGCCCTCCAGCCGGACCACGACCGACGCCCGCCCCGGTGACGACTCGAACAGCTCCGGGTCCAGGCCGACCTCCTGGAGGAGGCCCATGACGTGCTCGGCGGCGGCGCGTTCCCCGGGACCCTCGTCGGTGCCGAAGTTGGAGGTGTCGAAGCGGAGGAGGTCCTGGCAGATGCGCGCGACCTCGTCCTCGGCCGTGACCGCTGTGGCGGCGGCCGATGACGGTACGGCGGGGGCATGCATGTCGGTCATGCCCCCACCGTAACGGTCGCTCAGACGGTCAGTCCCCGGCGGGTCAGCAGCGGTGCGATGTCCGCCGCGCGGCCTCGCAGCTCCTGGAACGACGTCAGCGGGTCCTGGGACCCGCCCCGTGCCAGCAGGCGGCGCCGGAACGCCTCCCCGTTCTCCCGGGTGAGCCCGCCGTTCTCGCGGTACCACTCGACGGTGTCGGCGTCGAGCACCTCCGACCAGATGTACGAGTAGTACCCGGCCGAGTACCCGCCGCCGAAGATGTGGTTGAAGTACGTGGTGCGGTAGCGGGGCGGCACGGGGGCGAAGTCCACGCCCGCGGCGGCGAGCGCCGCCGCCTCGAACGGGAGCACGTCGTCGACGGACGTGGGCACCTGCTCGGGGGTGAGCTGGTGCCACGCCTGGTCGAGCAGGGCCGCGGCCAGGTACTCGGTGGTGGAGAAGCCCTCGTTGAACTGGCGCGAGGCGAGCATGGTCTCGACCCACTCGGCGGGCATGGGCTCGCCGGTCTCGTGGTGCACCGCGAAGCTGCGCAGGACCTGCGGCTCCCACGCCCACATCTCGTTGACCTGCGAGGGGTACTCGACGAAGTCGCGCGGCACGTCCGTGCCCGACTGCGACGGGTAGCGCACGTCGGACAGCAGCCCGTGCAGCGCGTGCCCGAACTCGTGGAACAGCGTGATGACCTCGTCCCACACGAGCAGCGTGGGCTCGCCCGCCGGGGGCTTGACGATGTTGAGGTTGTTCACCACGACGGGCTTCTGGCCCAGCAGCGTGTTCTGGTCCACGAGGTTGTTCATCCAGGCGCCGCCGCGCTTGGACTCGCGGGTGTACCAGTCGGCGAGGAACAGCCCGAGCCCCTGGTTGCGCTCGCCGGGCTCCGGCGAGTCGAAGACCTCGAAGACGCGCACGTCGGGGTGGTAGCCGGTGAGGTCCTCGCGCTCCACGAAGGACAGCCCGAAGAGCAGGTTCGCGGCCGTGAACACGCCCTCCTGGACCACACGCTCGAGCTCCAGGTAGGGGCGCAGCAGGGCGTCGTCGAGGTTGTAACGCTCCTTGCGGACCGCCTCGGACAGGTAGGACCAGTCGGAGGCCCGCAGCCCTTCGCCGCCCGACGACGGCGCCTCGCCTCCCGCGGCCAGCGCACCCTCGAGGTCGGCGGCCTCCTTGCGGGCGTTGGCGACCGCGGCGGGCGCGAGCCGGCCGAGCATCTCGTTGACGGCCGCGGTGGTGCCGGCCGTGGCGTCGGCGGCGATGTACGCGGCGTGGTGCTCGTAGCCGAGCAGGTTGGCGTGCTCGGCGCGCAGCCGGGCCAGGTCGAGGACGATCTGCCGGGTGTCGTGCTCGCCGCCGTCGGCCCCGCGCGACTCCGACGCCCGCTGGACGCGCTCACGCACGTCGCGCCGGGCGATCGAGGACAGCACCGTCTGCTGGCTGAACAGCTGCATCTCCAGCAGCCAGCCCTCCAGGCCGCGGGCCACGGCGGCGGCCTTGGCGCCCGCACGGGCGTCGGGCGCGAGCCCGTCGAGCTCCGCCTCGTCCGTGATCAGCACGCTCGCCGCGTTGGCCCCGGCCAGCAGCTTGCGGCCGAAGGCCGCCTGCAGCGACGTGATCTCCGCGTTGAGCTCCCGCAGCCGCTCCTGCGCGTCGGCGTCCAGCTCGATACCGGAGCGGCGGAACTTCTTGAGCAGGTTCTCCAGGAGGTACGCGGCGTCGGGCTCGAGCGTCACGTCGCCCGCACGGGCGGCCTCGTCGATGGCGACCGCCCGGGCGTACAGGCGGGCATCCATGAAGATCGCGTCCTGGTGCGCGGCGAACAGCGGCGCGAGACGCTCCTGGATGTCCTCCAGGCCCTTCGTGGAGTCGGCGGACAGCTGGTTGTAGAAGGCAGCGGCGGCCCGGCCCAGCAGGGACCCGGCCCGCTCGAGCGCCTCGAGGGTGTTCTTGACGGTGGGCGCGTCCGGGTTCGTGGCGACCGCCTCCACCTCCGCCCGGTGCTCGGCCATCCCGGCGAGGATGGCGGGCTCGAAGTGCTCCTCACGGATCGCCGTGTAGTCGGGAAGCTCGTACGGAAGGGTGCTGGGCTGGGCGAAGGGGTTCTCCGGGTCGAGAGCCCGGGACACGGTGGTGTCATGGGTGGACGTCATGCCCCCTATCTTCACCTGCTCACGGGCCCGAGCGTGCCGTCCTTCTCCAGCCGCAGCTCCGTGGTGAGCCCCAGCCGGTCGAGGAACACCCGGTCGTGGCTCACCACGACGAGCGCCCCCCGGTAGGCCGCGAGCGCGTCGACGAGCTGCTCGGTGCTGGCCACGTCGAGGTTGTTCGTGGGTTCGTCGAGGACGAGCACCTGCGCCGGCGGGGTGGCGAGGAGCAGCCGGGCGAGCGCCACCCGGAACCGCTCGCCGCCGGACAGCGTCCCCACCGGACGGTCGACCGCCGCGCCGCGGACCAGGAACCGCGCCAGACGGTTGCGCAGCTCGCCCGGGGGCACGTCCGGCGCACCCTCGCGGACGGCGTCCAGCACCGTGGCATCGTCGTCCAGCACATCGATCCGCTGGGGGAGGTACGCCACGCGGTCGGTGAGGAGCCGCGCCCGGGGCGCGCCGTCCGGCGTCGGGCCACCCGGACCGCCCAGGGACACCGACGCGACCAGGCGCTCCAGGAGCGTCGTCTTGCCCACCCCGTTGGGGCCCGTCAGGGCCACCCGCTCCGGACCCTGGACCACGTGCTCGCGCCCGTCCGAGCCGGTCAGCACGGCGAGCCTGCGGCCTGCCGGGACGCCCGGGTCGGGCAGGTCCACCACGATCCGGTCGTCGTCGCGGACCGCGCGCTCCGCCGCGTCCACCGCCGAGCGGGCCGCGGCGACCTTGTCGTCGAGCTGGTTGCGGCGCGCGCCCTGCGACTTCTCCGCGGAGTTGCGGCGGTCGTTGACGACCGCCGCCACGTAGCGGCTGTTCGCCTTGTCCTTGCGCCCCTGGCGCTCGCTGTGCGCGATGCGCTCCTCGGCCTCGATCCGCTGCCGCTTCTCGCGCTTGAGCACCTGCTCGGCCGTGCGCAGCGCCTGCGCGGCGGCCTCCTGCTGCACCGCCAGCCACTCGCGGTACGCGCTGTACGGCCCGCCGAAGGTGGTGAGGGACCCCGCCCGGAGCTCGGCCGTGTCGTCCACGAGCTCCAGCAGGGCCAGGTCGTGGCTCACCACGACGAGGGCGCCACGCCAGCCGCGGACCAGCTCGTAGAGGCGCTCGCGGGCGTCGCCGTCGAGGTTGTTGGTGGGTTCGTCGAGCAGGGCGACCGCGGCGCCCCGCAACCGGATGCCCGTGAGCGCGGTGAGCACGGCCTCGCCGCCGGACAACGTGCCGACCGGGCGGTCCAGGCCCTCGGGCAGGCCCGTGGCGGCGAGAGCGGCGACGGCCCGCTCCTCGACGTCCCAGTCGTCACCGACGGTGTCGAAGTGCTCGGCCCGCACGTCGCCCGACTCGATCGCGCGCACCGCGTCGACGACGGCACGCACGCCGAGCAGGTCGGCGACCGTCGCGGCCGTGTCGAGGGTGAGTCGCTGCGGCAGGTGGTCCACGGTGCCCGAGGCGGTGATCGTGCCGCTCGTGGGCCGCAGCACGCCCGCGACCAGGCGCAGCAGCGTGGACTTGCCGGCGCCGTTGAGGCCGACCAGGCCCGTGCGCCCGCGGCTGAACGCGCCGCTGAGGTGGTCGAGCGCGACGGTGCCGTCGGGCCAGGCAAAGGTGACGTCGTGCAGCACGACAGAGGGGTTGTGCATGAGGAAGGACTCCCGGGGTGGCGACGGAGCGCCGGCGCCCGGGGCAGGCGTCAGCGCGTGAGGGTCTCGAGACCGCCGGCCACGTCTGTCATCACAGTCCTTCTCGTCATCCCCTGACACGCGCGGAACACCCGCGGGGACGTTCCCACGGTGCCACAGCCCCCGGACCTGGCGCAACGTGATTTACGCCGGGCCGCTCGGACCCCGCGGCTCAGCCGGCCCAGGCCACGTAGGCGTCCGGCCGCACCAGCAGCGTGGTGCCCTCGCCGTCGCCCCGGTGCACGACGACGGCGCCGTCGGCCCACCGCGCGTCCTGCGATCCGGGCGCGGGCCGGGGCGGCGTCGGCGACCCGGGCCCGCCGTCGGGCGGCACGACGAGGACGAACCGGCCGGCCCGCAACGCCTCGTAGAGGCGCTCGCCCGCGGGACCGGGTACGAGGGGCACGTCGGCCGCCCGGCGTCCCACGAGCGGGTGCGCGCCGCGGGGGCGGCCGTACGCGAGGCCGACGCCCGAGACCAGGCCCATCGCCCGGCGTCGTGCCGGGGCGACGTGGCCCGCGACTCCCGAGATGCCGAGGCCGAGCAGGCGGGAGACCAGCCCGCGCGAGCGGGCGGCCCGCACCAGTCCGCCGCTCATCCGGAGCACCAGGCGCCCGACGGGGTGGCGTTCGGCCTGGTAGGTGTCGAGCAGCGCGTCGGCGTCGGGAACGTCACCCCGCACCGCGGCGGCCAGCTTCCACGAGAGGTTGGCGGCGTCCTGCAGCCCCGTGTTCATGCCCTGCCCGCCCGCGGGCGAGTGGACGTGGGCGGCGTCCCCCGCGACGAAGACCCGGCCCACCCGGTACGACGGCACCTGCCGCTCGTCCGAGTGGAAACGGGAGGTCCAGCGTGCGTCGACCAGGCCGAGGTCGGTGCCGAGCGCCTGTCGCATCGTGTCGCGCACCTCGTCGAGCCCGAGCGGAGTGTCCTCGGCGACGTCGTGCCCCCAGCGCCAGCCGATCACGCGGTGGTACCCGTCGCCGAAGGGCGCGACGAAGCAGAACGCGTCGTCCTCGACGGCGACGGTGATCACGTCCGTCGGCGGCTCGCCGAGCCGCACGTCGGCCAGGATCATCGACCGGATCACCGCTCGTCCCGGGAACGGCAGCCCCACCAGCCTGCGCACCGCCGACCGGTGCCCGTCGCAGCCCACCACGTAGGCGGCACGCAGGGAGACCGGGCCCTCCGGCGTCGTCCCGTGCACGACGACGCCCTCGGCGTCCTGGTCGAGGCCCGTCACCTCGGTCTCGTGGCGGAGGGTGACGCCCGCCGCGACCGCCCGCGCCTCCAGGCCGCGCTCGACCTCGTACTGCGGCACCACCAGCACGTGCGCGAACCGGGACGGCAGCGTGGCGAGGTCGAGCGTGAGCGAGCCGAAGAGGCGGAGGGTGCTCAGCGCCCTCCCCCGGGTCTCGAGGTCGTCGGCGAGGCCGCGCGCGTCGAGCTGCTCCAGCGTGCGGGCGTGCACCGCGAAGGCCCGGGACAGGTTGCTGATGCCGTGCGGCCGGCGGTCCACGAGCGTGACGCGGACGCCCGCCGTCGCGAGATCGCCCGCGAGGAGCAGACCGGTGGGACCTGCGCCCACCACGACGACGTCCGTCTCCGCCTCGGCCGGCTGTGCGGGCTCGTGCTGGTCCTGGGTACTCATCGGCGCGTCCTCCCCTGTGCCCCTGCTCCGGAGCTCTGGTCAACAACCGTTGGCCAACGGTTGTTGACCAGGCTAGGCGCGCGCCCGGGACGGTGTCAACGCTTGTTGGCCTACAGTTGTTGGCATGGCAGACACCACCACCTCTCCGACGGCGGGCGGCCCGGCGCGGCGCTCGGACACGACCCGGGCCGCGATCCTGGCGGCCGCGCGGGGGCGCTTCGCCGCCGACGGCTACGACCGCGCGACCGTGCGCGGGATCGCCCAGGACGCCGGCATCGACCCGGCGATGGTGATGCGGTACTTCGGCTCGAAGGAGGGCCTGTTCGCGGCGGCGGTCGACGTCGAGCTGCGGCTCGCGGACCTCACCGACGTCCCGACCGACGCGCTCGGACGGACGGTCGTGCGCCACTTCCTCGGCCTGTGGGAGGACGACCAGCTGCGGGGCGTGCTCACGGCGATGCTGCGGGTCGGCGTCACGCACCCCGCCGGGGCCGTGCGGATGCAGGAGATCTTCGCCGCCCAGGTGCTGCCTGCGGTGATGCGGGCGGTGCCGGACCGCACGCAGGCGCCCGCGCGGGCCGCGCTCATCGCGTCCCAGCTGCTCGGCCTGGCGCTCACCCGGCTCGTGCTGCGGTTCGAGCCCGCGGTCCGGCTCGACCGCGAGGAGATCGTGGACTGGCTCGCCCCCACCGTGCAGCGGTACCTGACGGCGGAGGCACCGTAGCGCCCCCGCCGTCAGGTCCCGGTCAGAAGCCCGCGGTGATCCGCGTGAACTCGAACGACGGCTGCGCGATGCCGCTGCACGAGTCGGTGAGCCCGCCGGCGCACTGCCGGTCGCGGTTCACCGACCAGAAGGCCAGCCGTGTCAGGCCGTTGGCCCGGGCGTAGTCACGGATCTGGGTCCAGGCCGCGGTCGTGGTGACCTCGCCCGAGTCGGAGAGGCCGTTCATGCCGGAGATCCCCATCCGGGCGTAGGCCTGCGCGTCGGTCCAGCCGTTCGCGGCCTTGAGCTGCGCCTTGAGCCCCTCGGCGGCGCTGATCGTGGACTGCGCCACGTTCGACGAGCCGAAGTTGAACGGCATGATCGTGTAGTTGTCGATCGGCACGCGCAGCTCGGCGGCGCGGTTGATGAGGCGTGTCCCGGCACCCGTGGGCCCGCTCTGCCCCGTGCCGATCGTCACGGCGATCTTCACGTTCGGGTTGTTCTGCTTGACGATCACGAGCGCCTGCAGGATGCGGTCCTGGACGGTGTAGTTCTCGAACTCGTCGGAGTTCTCGATGTCGAAGTCCACGACGTGGGGCTGGTGCGCGTTGATGACCTGCTGCACGGCCCCGGCGTACGCGGCCGGGGTGGAGCACGCCGGCCCGAGCTTGTTGCCCGACCAGCCGCCGAACGAGATCTGCACCTGGCCGCCCGCGGCCTTGATCGCGTTGATGGTCTGCTGGTCGGCCCCGCCCGTGAGCGGCCGGTTGCCGTCCCAGGCCGGGTTGCACCCGCCGGACGACAGGATGAACGCCATGGTGAACGACCGCACGCCGGTCTGGCTCATGACCGACGTCGCGCTCGGCGGGTTGCCCCAGCCCAGGTAGAGGTACGGCGAGCCCGGCAGCTTTGCCGGGTTGGTGGTGCCGCCGCCGGACGGGAGCGTCCAGCGCTGGTTGTCACTCGCGAAGCAGTCCCAGATCTGCAGCGGCGTGCCGTCGGCGGAGCTGGGCCCGGTGGCGTCGAGACACTTGCCGAGAGCGCGCAGCGTCCCGTCCCCGCCTGCCGTCCAGGCCTGCGCGGCGGTGCCGTTGCAGTCCCAGAGCTGGACGCGGGTGCCGTTGGCGCTGTTCGCGGACGCCACGTCGAGGCACTTGCCGAGCGCACGGACGGTGCCGTCGCTCCGGACGTCCCAGGCCTGCGCGCCGGTCCCGTTGCAGGTGTAGAGCTGGACCTGCGTGCCGTTGGCGGTGCCGGCGGCCGCGACGTCGACGCACTTGCCGCCGTAGCCGGTGATCGCGCCGGTGGCGGCCTGCGCGGGCAGGCTGCCACCGAGGAGCGCGACCGTGGTGAGGAGTGCCGTGAGGAGTGCGGTGAGGGCGCCGAGGGTGCGGCGCCGCGGGTGTGAGTGCATATCGTCCCCCCGTACTTTCAGGCCAGTAAGTAAGGACAACTTACGACCGGGGTGACGTGCGACACATCAGGGTTATCCCGTAGCCACCTGTCCGGCAGCCACCGCCGCGCCCGCGGTCCGGTGCGGCATCCCGTCGAGGCGCTCCAGGATCATGCCCTCGCGCAGCGCCCACGGGCAGATCTCCAGCTCGGCCAGGTCGAAGATGTCGAAGCAGGCCTCGGCCACGAGCGCGCCGGGCACCACCTGGTGGGCCCGGCCCGGCGAGACGCCCGGCAGGTGCGCGAGCTCGGCCGGCGCCATCGCGACGAGCCGCGGGATCGCCTCGTGCAGGGCGTCGCGCGCCAGGACGCGCCGCACCAGCACCCCGTCCGACGACGGCGCCGCGCCGCAGATCCGCGCGAGCGACCGGAACGTCTTCGAGGTCGCCGTCGCGCGGTCCGGTGGCCCGCCGCGCAGGAGGTTGCCGGCGTCGTGCGCGATCTCGATGCGGATCCGGCGCCGGACCGCCGCGAGGTCGGACGCAGAGGCGGGCTGCTCGAGCTCGCGCGCCAGGCGGGCGGCGCCCAGGGGGAGGGACCAGGCGACGTCGGGCGCCTCGTCGGCGCCCGCGGCGATCTCCAGCGACCCCCCGCCGATGTCGAAGACGGCCAGCCGGCCCGCCGACCACCCGAACCAGCGGCGCACCGCGAGGAACGTCAGCCGCGCCTCGTCCTCCCCGCTCAGCACCGACAACCGCACCCCGGTGCGCTCGTGCACCGTGGCGAGCACCTCGTCCGAGTTCACGGCGTCGCGGATCGCCGACGTCGCGAAGGCGAGCAGGTCGGCGCAGCCGCGCGCGTCGGCCAGGCGGACCGCCTCGGCCGTGAACGCCGACAGGGCGTCGACGCCGGACGCCGACACCGCCCCCGCCTCGTCCAGGTGCTCCGCGAGCCGCAGGGGCTCCTTGTAGGAGTGGGCGGGCAGAGGAGCCGCGCCGCCGTGCGCGTCCACCACGAGCAGGTGCCCGGTGTTGGAGCCGATATCGAGCACCGCCAGTCGCATGGGGGCAACGGTACCCAGATGACTACGATGACCGGAACGACCAGAGGAGATCCCCGTTGAACCACGCAGCCCTGAGCACCACCGACATCCAGGCGCTGCGGGCGATCGGCCTCACCGAGTGGGAGTCCAAGGCATACCTGGCCCTCCTCGTCAGTGCTCCGGCGACCGGGTACGGGGTGGCCAAGACCTCGGGGGTGGCTCGGGCACGCATCTACGAGGTCCTCGAGTCGCTGGTGGCGAAGGGCGCCGCACAGGTGTCGAACGGACGGCCCCAGACCTACTCCCCCACCGAGCCCGGTGAGTTCCTCACCATCCAGCGCCGGAACTCCGAGGCGTCCCTGTCCGAGGCGGAGTCGATCCTGCGTAACTACACGCTGCGCGACCGGGACGAGAGCGTCATCTGGGACCTCCAAGGACGTGACGAGATCCTCGACCGGGCGGAGGGCGTCATCGTCCGCGCCGAGCGGCGCCTGCTCTGCGAGATCTGGAGCGGGGACGCCGACCGGCTGCGGGCGTCGCTGGAGGCGGCGGCGGGCAGGGGCGTCGCCGTGATCGTCGTCGCCTACGGCCCGGTGGACCTCCCCTCGGCCACGGTCTTCTCCCACCCCGGCACCGACGAGGTCACCCGCGGCCTCAAGGGCCGCTGGCTCGTGGTCTCCGCTGACGACCGGGAGGTGGTGGCCGGGAACGTGTCCGGTGCCACCGAGCCGCACGCGGCCTGGACCCGTCATCCGGGCCTCGTGGTCCCCATCACGGAGCTCGTGCGCCACGACCTCTACAAGCTCGAGATGCTGAAGGCCCACGGACCCGAGCTGGAGGCCACCTTCGGGCCGGCCCTCATCGAGCTACGGTCGAAGTACGGCCCTCTCGGCTGAGCGGTCGCTGCGCTCCGCCCGTGAACTCCAGGAGGAACGCGGCGGCTGCGACGTCCAGCACCGCCAGCCCCACCGACTTGAACACGGACAGGCCCGCCGGACGTCGTGGCCACGTGCGCGACGCGTCCAGGTGCCCGGCGACGTTCACAGCCCGCCCCAGGCAGCCGGCCGGCACCTCGTCCGACTGACGACCGCACTCCTCCACGTCGTCGCACAGGATCACGTCGGCGGCCTCGAAGACGTCGGGCCGCCACTCGCGGAGCCCCCTGACCGACGCGCCCACGGCATTGACGTGCGTCACGTCCCCGAGCAGGTCGCGACCCAGGAACGGGCTCGTCGCCGAGGTGACGCTCGTGACGACGTCGGCCCCGGCGAGCGCCGCCCGGAGATCACCGGCGACACCGACCTCCAGGCCGGTCCCCCGCAGCTCGGACGCCACGCCCTCCACCGCCCGCTGGTCGCGGCCCCACACCGTGAGCTCGGCTGCCGGGAACAGCGCCCCCAGCGCACGAAGGTGCGACCGTGCCTCCGTGCCCGTACCCACCACCGTGAGCCGCCGGGCATCCGGACGGACGCACCGGGTCACGGCCGCCGTCGTCGCCGCTGTCCGCAGCGCCGTGACGAGGTCCGCGTCGAGCCGGGCGCGCACGTCGCCCGTCGCGACGTCGAGCAGGAGCACCGAACCCGGGTGGGACGGCGCGCCCGCCTGACGCAGGTGCGGGAGAGTCACCAGCTTCACCCCGACGACGGAACCGGCCCCGCCGTCGACGATCCCCGCCATGACACCGAGCCCGTCGCCGCCCCGCGCCCGGATGATCTGGCGCGGGGCGGAGACAGCCGTCCCCTCCCCGGCGCGGACCAGCGCGTCGGCCGCCGACGCGGCCAGCCCTTGCCAGAACCCCGGTCGCCCGACGGCGTCCAGGACCGCCTCGTGATCAGCTGAGCGTTGCACTGTCGTCCCCTTCGTCCCGGGCGAACACGGTCCACACCATCTCGATCGGCCGCAGCTTCGACACGAACGTGAGCCCGTTGGCCTGCGCTGCCGGCTCCGTCGTGAGCGCCACCGGGAACTCGCCGCGCGACACCGACTCCGCCGCGGCCGACGTCGAGTTCGCGAAGGCGACCCGCGAGCAGGTGTACCCCTCGGGGAGCAGCTCCTCGATCAGCGGCACCGGAGCGGGATGGGACACGACCTCGACGGTGCGGGGCAGCGCCTCGCCGTCCCGCGCGGCCAGGCCGTACAGCGGTGTGTGCATGTGGAGCACCGCGCTCACGCTGAGCTGCGGGTCCATGTAGAAGAGGTTGACCTCGTGGTAGGCGTTGGCCACCACCAGGAAGCCCGCGTCTCCCTCCAGGACGGCCCTCGCCGCGTCGTGGTAGGTGTCGTAGAGAACCACCTGGCTGTCCTCGGCCCCCAGCAGGTCGAGGAACCTCCTCGCGGCCCGCTCGCTGCTCGTCCCCGCAGGGCCGAGCGTCGCCACCACCACGGGACGATCCCGCCGAGGCTCCGGCACCATCATGAAGTGCGGAGTCACCACAGGGCCGGCACTGCGCATCACTCGGTCTCCTTGTCAGGCGTGCGAGCTCGCTCCTCGTACCAACCACACAGGTCCAGCGCCAGCCGGCCCGGCTCTCCCGGACCGACAGCCCTCCCGCCCAGCGAGACCACCGGAGAGATCTCGATGCCGGTGCCGACCAGCACGACCTCGTCCGCCGTGAAGAGCTCGGCGACGTCCACCGGGCGCTCCTGCACCCGGTAGCCGGCGCCGCGGGCGAAGTCCAGGACGATCCGGCGCGTGATGCCCGGCAGGATGCCCTCCGCCAGCGACGGCGTGAACACGTCGTCGCCCGTCCGGACGACGACGTTGCTCGTCGACGCCTCCGCCACGCGGCCGGCGGCGTTGAGGAGGAGCGCGTCGTCGTAGCCGGCGGCCGTGCACTCGTCGACCGCCAGCGCGCTCGCGACGTACGCGCCGCTGATCTTGGCCCGCGTCGGGATCGCGCTGTCGTGCACCCGCCGGACGGAGGAGACGCCGAGCCTGGTCGGGCGCCCGATCCTCGACGGCATCGGCACCGACGTGAGGGCCAGACCGTGGTCCACCCCGGAGAGCCGCACACCGAACGGGACACCCGGCAGGAAGCTCCGCTTGAAGGCGACCGGCCGGATGTAGCAGTCGTCGTCGTGGCCGTTCCGCGCGATGAGCTCGCGGGTCAGCTCGACGAGGTCCCCGCTCTTCTCCGCGAGGTCGATCCGCAGCACCTCGCACGAGGCGACCAGCCGCTCGTAGTGCGCTCCCGCCAGGAAGGGCTCAGGCGTGCCACCACCAGCCGGCCGGTACGCCCGGATCCCTTCAAAGACCGAGGTGCCGTACTGCAACCCCTGCGTGGAGAGCCGCAGCTGTGGTTCGTCGGCGTCCACCCATTCGCCGTCGAGGTACGCCCACCGGGTCACGGCGTTCTCGCCATCCGCTCGTCGCCGATCCGGCGGGCCGACTCGACCTCCTGGTCCGGTCCCACGCGATAGTCGCGGATGCGAGCCGACTTCCAGCTCACCATCGCCCCGGTGGAGGTCCTCGAGTCGGTCGGCCCCCAGGTCACCGTGACCCGCGCCCCGAGCCGCCCGGACACCGCCTCCGCGAAGCGGTCGGTCTCCTCGGCGGTGGGCGCCGTGTCCTCGGGCTCGAACCGGAGGTGGAGCTCGTCGGTCCCGTCGGCGTCATGGATACCGACCTGGTAGTCCAGGAACGGCGGGCAGCCGTCGAGGACCGCCTGCTCGAAGTCGTAGGCCGTGTACGACCGGCCGGCGACCTGCAGCCCGTCGCGGGTCCGTCCGATCGGCACCACCGTGAAGTCCTGCCCGGGCCCGTACGCCCGGACGAGGTCACCCGTGCGATAGCGGACCAGCGGCTTCGCGCCGCGGTACAGGTGGGTGACGACGAGCTCGCCCTCCCGCTCGGCGAGGCCCTCGTCGAGCACGACGCCGGTCTCCGGGTCGACGATCTCGTAGTGGTAGTTCAGCGGCGTGGTCCGCAGGGTCCCGTCGCTCTGGCACACCGCGAGGATCGAGGCCTCCTGGGAGGCGTACATGCAGCTCAGGACCTCCGCGCCCCAGACCCGGCCGATCTGCTCCAGCAGGTTCGGCGTCGCGAGCTCGCCGAGCGTGAGGATGACCTTGATCCCGAGGTCCCGCGGGCGGATGCCGCGCCCGCCGAGGTGCCGGGCCAGCAGGATCGCCATGCCGGGCGTGCACGTGAGCCCGTCGATCGCGAGCCGGCGCAGGAGCTCGACGGCGCGGTCGAGACCGACGACCGGGGAGTGCGGCCACATCTTCACGCTGGCATGGCCGAGGCTCCGGAACACGTCACCGAACGTGTCGCCCGTGCTGTGCAGCTCGGTCGGTCCCATGACCGCGATCGCCAGGCGCTCGCCGTGGGCCGCGAGAATGTCCCGGTACCCCTCGCAGAGGGCCACTCCCGTGCGCACCGAGTCCTCGGCGGTCCGGGGGCACGGTGTAGAGACGCCGGTGGTTCCGGTCGTCTCGTAGTACACCCACGCCTGCGCGAGGTCCAGGCTGGCGACGTCGTCGAGGTGAGCCCGCAGGTCGTCCTTCGTGGTGAACGGCAAGGACCCGACCGGCGCCTGGGGGGAGATCCCGCCGAGGTGCGCCCGGTAGAAGGGCGACCGCTCCTGGCAGTAGGCGACCGTCTCGGCGAGGTTGCGGCGCTGATGGTCACGGAGCTCCTCGTCCGGAACCTCACCCCTCCACTGACGTCGTTGCCGTTCCGCGAGCTCCCTGCCGCTGTTCCACAGGTCGTCGTCCCAGAGCGGGATCATCTCAGCAGAGCCTCACTTTCCGGGGTAGAGAGGAAGCGAACCGCACAGCGCGGTCACCAGCTTCTTGGGTCCGTAGAGGCCCAGCGCGGAGAGCTCGAGCTGGTCGAGCTCCGCCTCGGCCATCTTGGAGACGTACTCGTCGTACGTCCTGCAGCCCTGGGCGAGCTTCGTGAACGGGAAGGGCTCGATCCCGGCCCCCTCGTCGCGGCTGCTCTCCCACGCGCGCAGCAGGTCCTCCTGCGAGGCTGCCAGCACCGGGAGAGGTGCCAGCACCACCCCGGGGAGCGCGGCGTCGGTCGTCTTGACCGGCGGTCCCATCAGCTCCGGGTACCGGGCGGTGATCATGCACGCGGCGATCGACGCGGCGTTCACGGCGAGGCCGGCCGGGAGCTGACGGTCGACGAGGATGACGGTCTTCTGGGTGGTGCTCACGTGCTGGCTCCTTGGGAGGTCGGAACGGTCTCGATCGGTCGTACGCCCCGGCCGGGTCGACGGGGGCCTGAGGTGCTTGCGCTCATCACGACCCCTGCGACCACCACCACGGCCCCGATCACCCTCAGGACGGTGGGTTGCTCGCCGGCGATGACGACCGCCCAGACGACGCCGAACACGGGGACGAGGTTGAGCAGGGCCACCGCTTGCGCGGGCTTCAGGCGGGTGAGCCCGTAGGTGTAGAAGAGGAAGGCCGCAGCAGAGCAGCCCACGGCCAGGTAGAGGATGAGCAGGGCCGCCGTGGTGTCCACCTGGGCCGTCCGCCCCTGCGGCAGGAACGGGATCACGAGGCAGAAGCCGACACCGCCCCAGAAGTTCTGGAGCGCCGTGGTGCTCAGGACGCTCAGCCGTTCGGCCGGGACGGCTCGTCGTCCCGCTCGTGCGGAGAGCATGTTGTAGGCCGCCCAGACGATCCCCCCGACGAGGAGCAGGAAGATCCCCCAGGGACGGTCCGGGGCAGCCTCGGGCGTCTGGTCGGCGACCACGAGGAAGACCCCGAAGAACGCCAGTGCCGCGCCCACCCCGTTGACCACGGTGGGGACCGTCCGGGCGAACAGCAGCTCTCCGATCATCGTGATCACGGGGTACGACGCCACGATCAGGGCAGCGTCGGTCGCCGTGGCGAGAGCGACGCCGTAGTTCTCCAGGATGAAGTAGGCGGTGATGCCCACGAGGCCGAGCATCGCGACGCTCGCGTGGACCTTGAGCGGCGCGCGCATCCGCTTGCGGACGATCACGCACAGGATCGCCAGGAAGGCTGCCGCGGCGAGGAACCTCACCGCCCCCAGGGTGAGCTCACCGACGTCTGCCAGAACCACCTTCGTGACGGCGAACGAGGTGCTCCACAGCAGAGCCGCGCCCACGACCGCGACGACGTGCAGCATGCCGGGCCGGTCGCTCACGCGGCCGCACCGCTCTCCTGAAGCAGGTCGGCGATACGCCAGGTCGCGATCTCACGCCAGGCCAGCTTGCCGCGGTCGTGGTCCGGATGGACCTGGAAGTGCTCGTAGTCGGCGACCGAGTCGAAGGTCGCCA
The DNA here is from genome assembly GCF_057158775.1 of Antribacter sp. NEAU-D49. NCBI lineage: Bacteria > Bacillati > Actinomycetota > Actinomycetes > Micrococcales > Promicromonosporaceae > Antribacter > Antribacter sp. NEAU-D49. Next base: position 141,404 of record NZ_JBXTSN010000007.1, read on the forward strand.
CCAGCAGGTAGTCGACGGCGTCCTGCCGGCCGCTCACGTCCCAGCCGCAGTCCCACGACCGGATCGCAGGGATGTGGAGCGGATGCTCGGCGGTGACTCGCGCGGCGGCCTGCGCCCGGGGGTCGGAACGGGAGACGTCGCTGTTCAGCATGAACGCAACGACATGCAGGACTCGCTCCACTCGCAACACTCCCCCTCGGTGTGTTCGCAGGCTGTGGCCATGCGTAACCCCTAGGGGGGCTACTCCGGTTCGAGCGTAGCCACGTCGTGACCTTGGGAACAGGCTTGAACAGAGACTTCTCGCATCGTGGGACGCGGCCCCGCCGGCATCCCCGAGCCAGGCCTGCCGCCCGGCGAACGCTGCTCTACCGGGGCAGCACGGCCTCCGTCGATACCGGGGCCTCGGCCGGCCACGCCTCGTTGGGCTCCCGCGGGTCGCCCGGCAACAGCGTGCCGAACCACGCGTCGCGCCGCCTCCCCCGCTGCACACCGTGCCCGCGGATGGTGCCCTCGACCCGGAACCCGAGCTTCCAGGCCACCCGCCGCGACGGCCAGTTGCCCACGTACGCGAGCCAGGTCGCGCGCGCCAGCCCGAGGCCCTCCGGGTCGAAGCCCCAGTCGAGAGCGAGGTGCGAGGCCTCGGTCACCAGGCCCCGGCCCCGTGCCGCCGGAGCCATCCAGAACCCGAGACCCGCCGACCGGATACCCGGGGCGGGGTCCTCAACGTCCAGCCCGACCATCCCCAGGACCGGACCGTCGCACGCCCCCGGATCGCGGATCGCCCAGGTGAACGACCGCTCCGTGGACCATCCCGGGGCCACGACGCTCTCGATGAACGCCACGGCGTCCTGGCGCGCGTACGGGGTCGGGACCGTGTTCCAGGCCTCGATCTCCGGGTCCTGGCACGCCTTCCAGACGTCGTCGACGTCGGCCAGCGTGGGCACCGACAGCCGGACTGTCTCGTTCGCCAGGACGAAGGGCTCCATGATGTCCACTCTGCCACACCGAAACGGGCCTTCACCTGCAGATTTGCGCCGCGGATCCCGGGTGACCCGGGGTCGGTGGCGGCCCCGGGTCAGGGCGAGGCGGTGCCAGGAGGTGCGGGTCCGGCGTCGGCCGGCCGGCGCTCCGCGTCCTCCCCCGACTCGATCCGACGCAGCGTGCTGTACACCGCCCACGCCACGGCGATGAGCGGCACCGCGATCACCGCCCCCAGGAGGCCGCTCACGACGGTGCCGGCGGTGACGCCCAGAGCGACCACGACGGGGTGCAGGGCCACCTGCTTGCCCATGATGAGCGGCGTCAGGACGTGGCCCTCGAGCTGGCCGATGCCCGCGATGCCGATGGTCACGATGATCGCCGTGACGAAGCCGTTCGCCGCGAGCGCCACCACCGCGGCGATGATCATGGCCAGGGGCGCGCCGATGATCGGGATGAACGCGCCGATGAACACCAGGACGGCCAGCGGAGCCGCGAGAGGCACACCGAGGATGGCGAGGAAGATGCCGGCGAGGAGGCCGTCGGCGAGGGCCACGATCACCGTGCCGCGCGCGTAGCCGGAGAACGTGTACCAGCCGGCGCCCGCGGAGGCCTGCCACCGCGACCGCTGCCGGGCGGGCATCTGACCGAGGAACCACGCCCACATCGACTTGCCGGACGAGACGAAGAACACCGTGCAGAAGATGGACAGCGCCAGGATGGCGAAGCCCTCCGCGAACGACCCGGCGCTCTGCGCGGCGCGGGAGAGCAGCGAGTCGGAGTTCTGCTGGATCCAGGTGCGCGCGTCGTCGAGCCACTGCTCCCGCTGGTCCAGGTCGATGTTGAACGGGAGCCCCTCCACCAGGGTCACCAGCTGGTCGATACCGGTGTTGAACTGCTCCGCGAGCCGTTCCCACTGCCCCGCCACCGACGCCACCACGTACGTGAGGAGGCCGCCCATGACCACGATGCTCGACAGGATCGCGAGGACCGTGGCGAGGGGCCTCGGCATGATGCGGGAGTAGAAGTCGGCCACCGGGTTCAGCACCGACGTGAACACGAGGGCGAGGAACACCGCCACGAACACGAGCTGCACCTGGCTGACGCCCCAGAACACCAGCGCCACGCCCGCCGTCAGCGCGATGAGGCGCCACGAGTAGCCGGCGGACGTGCGCAGCCACGCGGGGACGCCGTCGGGCGCCGGGGCCGGGAGCGGGAGGGTGGCGACGTGGAGGGGTGTGGTGAGGCGGGGCGCCGCGGCCGGCTCGTCGCGCGAGGGGTCCTGGTGCCGGGGGTCCGGTTGGGCGGGCCCCTGGTGCGCGGGCCCCTGGTGCGCGGGCGTAGCCCCGTGCCCGACGACGCCCTGCTCGCCTCTCGCCACCAGGCCACCTCCGCAGCTCCCGGCCGGGCACCCCGGCCGTGGCCCAGTCTGCCGCAGGGGTCACCCGGTGGCAGGCTGGACGAGCGGCGTGGGCGTTTTCCGCGGACTGTCGCGGCTCGCGCGGGGTGGGCGGGGGCCCGAGGCGGGGCGGGCGCAGGTCACAGCCCCGCCGATTCACGTACGACCCCTCCATCGTGCTATCTTTTTCCACGCACCGGAACGGCGGAAACGCCGCGAAGGTCCACCTGTCCGGGTGGCGGAATGGCAGACGCGCTAGCTTGAGGTGCTAGTGCCCTTTATCGGGCGTGGGGGTTCAAGTCCCCCTCCGGACACTCGTTGAGACAGCGACACAGAAGGCCCCCGACCTCCACGTCGGGGGCCTTCTGTGTTGTCGGGCGGGGGCCGCCGGCTGGACCACCCCGGCGAGGACGTCCGGCCCGGACTGGCAGGATGCGCCGTGTGACACCTCGTCTGTCTGCCGCGCTGGACGCCGTCGACCACATCTTCGGTGGATTCACGTGCGCTGCGGACAACCCATGTACCCACTGCTACGGCGATGACGGGATTCCCGAGCTCACCCTCCCGGGCGTGCTGCTCGGACCGGACCTGCTCGCCTCGCTGACCTACCGGACACCGAGCCTGTTCGAGGATCACGCGGCGATGGTCCGCAGGATCCTGCCGCAGATGGCTCGCGGTCTGGCCGACGGGACCGTCCACACCTTCTGGCCCGCGGAGCACTGCCTGGCTCGTACCGGCTGGCGTGGATGGCCGGATGACCAAGCCCGTGTCGTCAGTGAGGTGATCGAGGCGTGGTGGGAGGACCTCGTCACGACCCCCGACCCGCTGCATCCCGTCTCTCAGGCGTTCGCGACCTATGCCGCCGTGAGCGGTGACCTCGCCCGCGCCCTCGCGTCCTGGCCCGACGACGACGTCGCGAACCGGCACTTCGCGGCGGTCAGCCGTGAGTGGCTCGACGACCTCATCGTCGACGACGACCCCATCGACGTCCTGCCCTTCGACTCAAAGCCGACAGTCGCGGAGATCATGTCCGCCTGGTACGTGACCACGGGGGCCGAACGGCTCCGGGCCACAGACGGCGCGCTTGCCGACCTGGCGGCCCTGCTGGGTCTGCCCTACGGCGAACGCCTGAGCCGGCTCTACGGAAACGCACCGGCCGACGCACCGGCCTGACGGAAGGTTGCGGTCGCTCGCGACACGGCAACCGCAGCGCGCACCCCTACGATGCCCAGGTGCCCGACGACGCCAGCGAACGCCTTGACGCGACCATCACCTACCTGCGAGACACGCTCAACGGCCTGCTGCGCCGTCCCGGGATGTACGTCCCGGGACCGGGCGGCACTCATTCGGGAACCTGGCTCCTCGGGAACACCCTCGCGATCGCGGAGGGACGCCCTGATGCCTGGAAGCACCAAGAGGAGCTGCTGCAAGAGCGCCGCGCCTGGACCCCCACCGGTCTCAGCGGCGCGTTCCGCAACGCCCTCGGAATCGACCCCCCGGAAACGATCGCCTCGATGCTCGCCATCTGTGCTCACCGGCTCGGCTGGCTCGACGTCGCGCGGCCTCTGAACCCGGACGAGTACACCTCGCTGCGCGCCGCCGTCCCGGAATTCACCGGGCAGGACACGACCCGCGACGAGGTGGCGCGCCGGTTCGGTCCGCCGTCGCTCCAGATCTCCTCTGGGGGCTGGTCTCACGTCAGTCTCCTGTACCTGAGCGACAGCGCAGCCGAGCCGGCGATCACCTTCCATTTCGATTCGCCGCCGATCAAACCCGGCCTCGACACCGACAAGCTGCTTGCCGTGCACGTCGACGAAGGGCTGTTCCTCGACGGGTTCACCCACACACCCCACGGCCGCGCGTTCCGCACAGCGGACATCGCTGACCGCCAGGAGCGGGCTCGCGCCGCGGTGCAAGAGCACAACCGGGATCGGGAGAACCGGAAGCACTAAGCAGGCCTGGATCCGAGGGTCGCACCGGTCGATCCGGTATCAGACCACGCGACGACCGTGATGCGGGACGATGTGTCCGTGCAGCAGCAGACCATCGATGCAGAGGGCTCGTGCGAGGCGTGGATCAGCCCACGGCTGGCCATGACGTTCCGACCAGCTTCGGCGCCGGTCACCGAGCCGTTGATGAAGCTCGGCGGGCAGCCGGTATGGGTCGACCAAGCACAGTGGCCGCTCTCGCGCGAGGACGGCGACCAGATGATGTTCGTGGGGCAGTTCCCCGTCCCCGGCTTCCCTGGCCGCGTGGCCTACCTCTTCATCACGGACGACGACACCGGCACCTACGGAACATGGGGTGCCGAGGACGGCGAGAACGCGCTCATCGTCCAGCCCGGCGGCCGAGTACCCGCCTTTCTGAACACCATCGAGGAAGCGACCGGCCCGACCCTCTGGCGACGCGGCTCCGACTGGAGGGACAAGATTCCCGTCGAGCTCGCTGTCGACCTCACGCCACTCACGCAGGAAGAAGACCGCGAGCACGATGCCCGGGCTGCGCGCGGCGCCGCAGAACGCCAGGGCATCTACCTGGACTTCCTGGTGAACGACCTCGATCTGCCCTACAGCTACGTCGGGGGCGCACCGGTCTTCTGGCAGCCGCAGAATCCTCCAGTATCGGACGAATGGCGCTTCTTCCTCCAGATCGACGACTGCGAAGGCGCGAACGACGAGCCGTTCACTCTGAACCTCGGCGGGGGTACCGGCTACGCCTTTCTCTCTCCTGACGGCCTTGAGGGACGCTTCGCCTGGGACTGTGTCTAACGTTGTCCGGTAAACCGGTGTGGATCAACGAGGGCGATGCCTTCACCGGTCGAGGTACCTGACGACACAGGTGCGGCGGTGACGCGTGAAGTTCGAGTGGCACACAGGCCCACGACGACGCGTGTCGCCCTCCTGGCAACATGGCCACGCCGAGCCGTAAGATAGAGGGCACCGTAGGAGGCCAGATGAAGATTCCCCGCCGCAAGAAGCGCCACGCGCTGACCCCTCGCCAGGTCGAGGAATCGATCCGCTTCGCAGACGGCGCACTGGCCGCCGCAGGACACACCGTGAGCGGCGTCCAGGTCCGTGCCGACGCACGTCGCGCGCTGCGTGGGGAGATCTCGTTCGACGACGCGATCAAGCGCGCTGCCGCGCGAGCGCGAGAGGCCGAGCGGAACCGAGTGGCCAGCTGATCGTGGGTTTCCCCACGTGGGAGTCGTACTTCTACCCCGGTACGGAAGTCCTGCGGAACAAGGCAGGACTCCGGGATGCTGACGCGCTTCGCGAGTTCGAAGAGGAAGCCGCGTTCCTGCGCATGTCGGAGATCCTCCTGCAGAACCCGGTCCCTGGCGACCTCGATCGCGCTCACCTGTGTGCGATCCATCGGCGCGTCTTCGGTGACGTCTATGCGTGGGCGGGCCAGGAGCGGACCGGGCCTACCTTCCCGATGAGGATGTCCAAGAACGGACCCTCGCCCTCAGCGATCGCTGAGGGACGGTACGACGCGCCCGCCGACCATCCCTACGACTACTACCCAGCCGGGGATGGCATGGTTGAGCATTTCGACCTCTGGATCCGTCGCCTTCACGCGCGTGACGACTACGCCGCGATGGACGCCCGCGACTTCGCAAACGCGATCGCCGAACCCTGGGGCGAGCTCAACGTGGCGCACCTCTTCCGCGAGGGGAACACCAGGACTCAGGTCGCGTTCTTCACGTACTTCGCCCGACACCACGGCCACGAGCTCGACTTCGGCCGCTTCACCGATCCACGATTCCGGCTCAAGTTCAACGCGGCAAGGTTCCTCATACAGGCCGCAAAGGGTGACCAGCTGTTCACCGACGCGCTCGCGGAAGTGATCGATCCGGAGCCCGGCCGTGACCAGGTCTTCGAGCGCTCCGACCACGGTGATGCGCCCGACGACTACCAACCGCACTACACATCGAAAGCTCCGGAGGACGGGTCCGACGACTGAGCAACGCCTCGCGTCTTCGCAGGTCAGATCGTCTTCGCCAGCTCGTAAGGGCGTGAGGATACCTGCAAAGTCCCCCTCCGGACCCTCGTTGAGACAGCGACACAGAAGGCCCCCGATCTCCACGTCGGGGGCCTTCTGTGTTGGGCGGGGGCCGCCGCGCCGCGCGGGTAAGCAGCGGGCGCACCGCGCGGCGGTTCCGGCTGGTCCAGCTCCCGCACGATGGCGTCCGCGACCTCGCCCAGCTGAGGCCACGGGTCATCCGGGTACAGCCCGGCCAGCTCCGCCAGCGCCGGCGAGTCCAGCCCTGCGACCAGCCCGTCGACCGCCGCCTCGATCAGCGCCGCACGAGTCGCCGGCCCGACCTCCTCACGGAAGAAGCAGATCACCCTCGGCAAGGCGTCTCCGGGCGTCGTCCGGTCCATGCGGGCAACCTACCGGGCACCCGCGCGTGCCGAACCGGAGCCGCCCTGGCAAATCGATGGCGCCCCTCCCACCGTGGTCGTAGCGTTCCCCCGATGCGCATCGTGACCATGCCCGGCACCGCCGATCCAGCGTCCACGCTCGGGATGCTCCAGCGCGGCCGCGGGGCCGGGTGGCTCGGCGCGGCGAAGGCGTCCGACGGCGTCTCGCTCCTCGTGCACTGCCTGCGGCACGACGCACGTCGGGACACCCAGGTCGAGTCGCGCAGCGGCTACCACGCACGCCTCGCGCTGCGCCTCGCTGTGGACCCTGCCCTGATCGGCGAGGTCGCCCGAGACGCTCAGGACGACGACTACCTGCCCCGCGACGTCCTGAGCGCCATGGCCCGACGGGGCTCGTCCGAGGCGCAGGTCGTCCTCGCGACGTTGCCGGCCGACGACGAGGACGAGCGGCGCGCGACACCACCGCGTCCGCCGTGCCCACCTGCGGACGCGCCCATCGAGCGGGTCCTGGCCTGGCCGCACAGAGACTGCCTCACATTCTTCATTCCGCGCTTCGCCGCGACCACCGACAGGCGTGAGATCGACATGATCCGCGTTACCGCGCTAGACCCGCAGCAGCCGAGGGCACAGCGCGGGGCTCTGGCCTTGCTCGGAGCCCGGGGCGACCTCACAGCCCTCGACTGGGCCGAGCGGAACCTTGCCGCGAACACGGTCGGCCGCGAACGTGCGAACGCGCTCGCCTACCTCCGCTCGATGCCTTCGAGAGTCACGCTCCCGCTCGCCAGAGCATGGCTCGTGCGGGACGACGATCGCCGCGGCGCCGCGTGCAAGCTGCTCGCCCACCATGCCGAGCCCGTCGACTTCCCCGCGATCCGCGACGCACTGGCCACGGCCGGCGACAACTACTACGACCTGTGCGACCTCGTCACCGCCCTTGGCAGCCTCCCCGACGACGGCCCGTATCCCGAGCTCCGTACCGTGTACGAGGTCGTGGACTACTCGTACGCCCGAGCCCGCGCGGCCGAGGCCTTCGCCGCCACCGACCCTGCTTTCGCGGAGGAGCTCGCGGAGGAGTGTCTCTGGGACTGCGAGGACCCCGTCCGCGCCCTCGGCGCCCGCCACACGCCCCTCACCGCGACCGCAACAGCCCGCCTCCACGAGCTGGCCGGGGACCCCCACGAAGAACCTGAGGTCCGTGACGCGGCTCGTGGACGGCTCGGCAGGCTTCGAGAACAGCGAGCCGCCCACCCCATCGCTCCCGCCGAGTAGCGACGACATCCACCTCCTGCGGGGCACCCACGCAGCCTGACGTCTCCCGGCTCGTGCCACCCTGATGAGGCGGTGCCAGCGTGTGGATACCTCACAGCGAGAAGCACGGCCCCGGTCGGCACCCTCCCTCCATCTACGATTCCAGGGCGAGGACAAGGACCGCCGTTTGAAGGGTGCTGCGTGGGTTCGCTTCGTGAGTTCGATACCTGGGAGCCGCTGTTGCGTGCGGTGCGCATGCAGAACCCTGACATCAGGCGCTGGGCAGGGGCCATAGGACACGGGGGTGCGGTCGTGCCCCGCTCGGACGTCGCGACAGACATCGACCGTGCCGAGCTCGACGCCGGCCTGCTGCGAGTGCAGGACGCGCTGCGCCCGGCCGGTCTGTGGACGGTGAGCTTCTCGGTGCAGTACGAGGACGACGAGCATGCCGAGGTGCGACTCGCACCGGCCTCGGTGGACCAGGTATTCCCGGTCTCCGGCTCGAACACAACCGGCGACGTGGTACTCGTCGACGGTGCGCGTCCCGAGCCGCTTCGCCGTCAGCCGGAGGCCTACCCAGCCACCGCAGCGCCGTCGGCCGACCCCGTCCGGGTCGAGCAGGTCCTGCGCGAACGACTGCCCGACGCTGTCGGCGCGACCGACGCCCAGATCAAGGCCACCGAGCACGAGCTCGGCATCACCCTGCCGGACGAGCTCAAGGCCGTCTACCGCGTCACAAACGCCGAACACGGAGGCGACTGGGACCGGTATGCCCGTGAGGCCGAAGTGCTGGGCTTCGTCCTGCGCCCCCTGGAGGAGCTGTACTTCGCCGACACGATCGACCGGGGGCTCTCGTTCGAGGACGCCGCCACCGTGGCAGTGACAACCTCATCTTCGGACGCCGTCCAGGCCCTCATCATGTCCCCCGGCTGGCTCGTGATCGGCGACCTGTCCGACGGCGCCGGAGTACCACTCTGCCTCGACCTCACCCCCGGCCCCGCGGGCCACCTCGGTCAGCTCATCGCGCTCGACCCGGGCTGGCGCGTCGGCGCCTGGCTGCGCGCCGAGTCCATCACGAGCCTCGTCCAGGACGGCCCCGTCGAGGACGACAGCGTCCGGGAGCCCGGCAGAAAGCCACCCGCCGTCGTGATGGTCAACTCCGCCGAGGGTCGGGACATCCAGCGGGCTGCGGGCGCGGACCTCGAGGTGCTCCAGATCGGCTCGTGGGACACCGAACCGACGGACCTGGCGCGTCTCGTCGGCCTGCCCAGGCTCCGCACCCTGACCGCGATGCCGGGCAAGGTCGCCGACCCGCTCGTCATCGGACGGCTCACCACTCTCGAATACCTGAAGATCGGGCTCAACGAGTGGGAAGCCCTCATCGCCGCCGACGCCGTCCCACCCTCGCTGCTCGCCGCAGGGATCTCGGGCTACGACAACTCCCCCACCCGGACACGCGACGTGTTCGACGCACTACGCAACCAGTGGGGCATCGCCGGCCGGGACGCGGCGCGCCGCACCATCGTGGGTCGGCTCGGCCTGCGCAGGGGCAAGTAGGTGTCTCGATGATCCCGCCCGCAGTCGTGTCCGGCGACGTTCACGCAACCTGGCTTTCCGAGCCCAACACCGGCCGGGACTGGATGAGCGCGCTGGCCACTCAGCAGGCTGACCTCGCCTGCACGATCATGGCCGCGTCACGCTGAATCGGGTCCGGTGAGGTACGAGCGCACCGAGGTCGCCTACTCATCGCCTTCGGCCCGCACGAAGTCCTCAAAGGCTTCATCAAGTATCACGACCGCGTCCGGACTGCAGGCTCCCTTGAACATCGCGCCGTCGCTCGCGAGGTGAATCCACCCGCCACCTGCCAGATCGGTCCGTCGGGGTACGAGCTCACGGCCTTCGCACAGTGTGTCGATCAGGTCGACTTCGATCGACCATCCGGGGTTGTCCAACGACTCGATCCGAACACCGAAGGAGTGCTCCCACTCCCCGTCGCACTGCGCCGCGTACCAGTTGACGATGAAAGGCATCCCCTGTCGCTCATCGCCGGCAGCCGATCGACGGTCCCCGTGCTCCTGTGGCATGTGCGTCACCTCCGTGCGGGGCGTTGATGGCATCATCCGGGCGCCAGGCACGTCTCATCGAGGACAACCAGGCCGTCACAACACCAGTACGGTACGCGGATGCGCTGGCATCCCTGGTGTCAGGGCGGGGCATCGTCGTCGCGGATCTTGACCGTAGCCCGGCCGACGGCAGCCTGTTGATGACGCACGCCGTCGTCCCGCTGCCCGCCGATCATCGGGATGCCTCGGAGGTCTGCGTCACCGTCCTGCCCGATGGCAAGGCCGTCGTGTATGTCGCCTGGAACGCGGTCCGCCGGCTCGACCTCCACGGGAGCGTGGTCTGGTCCCACGACCTGGGGTCCGGTGGAAATGAGGGCGCGGCCGTGACTGTGGGCCCTGACGCCGGTGTGGTCTGGGTGTGGGCGTCCCAGATGACGGACGACGGCTCTCGACGCGGCGGACCTGTGGTCGGTCGGCTACGGAGGGGAGTTCTTCGCGCACCCGGACGGTTCGGTCATCGTGTCCGTCGGCCAGGGTCAGTGCGGCCCGGCCAACTTCCACGCGCGGTTCGACGGCGGCTTGCTCGTGGTCGAGGAGTTGACTGGGCCGCTGCGGGACGAACGGTGGCTGGTGTCGTTGTCCCCGAGTGGCGCCCGGCTGGTGGCGTTCCCGGACGGGGTATGGGACGAGCTCCTGGTCCATGCCTGGCCAGGTGGCGAGGTGCTGATGTCGTTCAAGGCGCCGGACCTGCTGCCGGAACAGTCCCGCTCGGATGAATCGACGTTCGAGTGGACGACGGGCTTCCTGAACAACGGCCAGCTCCTCATGACGATCGAAGTCGCTCAGAAAGCTCTGCTGGTCCGGGTCGACCTGGAATCGGGTGCCTCTTGGGTGATCGGCGAGCCGTTCGCGGCTACCCGCAACGTAGTCCCGCTCGCAGACGGCACCTGGATCACGGCTGACGGCCGGAACGAGAGAGGATCCCCCCGGCGCCGTCGCCGGTTCAAGCTGGAAGCACTACCAGCAAGCGTCATTGACCCGGCGTAGGCACCTGATGGGCCGCGTGCTCGATGACAGGCCCGGGAGGACCGAGAACAACCTTGTGCAGGCAACCAGGGCCGGTTGCCTGCACAAGGTTGTTCTCGGCGCGTCAGCGCGGCTCACCCGCCGGGCGCCACCTGCACGTCGAAGACGTCGCACCACTCCGCGTCCGACGCCGGGGCGTGCGCCCCCCGGACGGCCGCGAGGCGGACGCGCGTCCGGCTGGCGCACGGTGTGACGATCGAGACGACGGCGTCGTCCAGGACGTGCGAGACGCCCTTCATCGCGGGCAGGTTGAGGAACCGGACCTCGAAGACTCCCTGGCCCGCGGGCTCGATCGCGGCGACGTCGAGGACGTGCGGGGCGACGGCGAGCCCGGTCCGCAACGTCTTGCCCGCCGCCTCCCGCGCCGTCCACAGCACGAGCGCCGCGGTGTCCGGCCCGAGCCCCGCACGCTCCGCCACCTGCCAGTCCCCCGGGGTCGCGGCGCGGCGCGCCGACCGCGCCGTCCGCCACGACCGGCGCTCGACGTCGACGGCGACGGGGCGGCCACGCTCCGAGGCGACCGCCGCCGCCAGCCCCGGACAGTGGGAGATCGACACCTCGGCCACGTCCGCGTCGTCGAGCGTCGCGAGCGGCTGCCCCAGCGGCCCGCGGAGCACCTCGGCCCGCAGGCCGACCGCGGGCGGCAGCCAGTGGGCCAGCGCCCGGTGGGCCGCCGAGCGCCCCAGCCGGTACGCCTCGAACCGGTCCGGGCTCATCCGGCTCCGGAACGTCCGGGACTCCGCCCGTTCCCGCGGCCCCCAGGGATGCACCCAGCCGGAGCCGGACCAGTCGTCCAGGAGGACGAGCACCCCGGCCGGCGCCCCGGCCGGCCGGCACTGCACCGCGCGCGTCCCCGGCAGCATCATCCCTCCGGCGTGACGAGGAACGGCAGGTGCGAGTAGCCGTAGGACCCCTGGCGCGTGCGGAGCGCCGGCGGGTCCGCCGGGTCGATGGTGAGCCGGTGGACGTGCGGCAGCCAGCGCCGGAACGTCTGCTCCCCGAGCACGCGGGACAGCGCGGCGCCCGGGCAGAAGTGCGGCCCGCCGCCGAACGCGAGGTGCTTCTCCTCGTCGGAGCGCCCGAGGCGGAACTCGTCCGGTGCCTCGAACACGTCCTCGTCCCGGTTCGCGGATCCGAGCAGGACGTGGACGAGCGAGCCGGCGGGGATGTCGACGCCCTCGACGGTGCAGTCGACGGCGGTCCGGCGTGCCGTCCACTGGGTCGGGGCGTACAGCCGGAGGAACTCCTCGATGAAGTCGCCGACGAGCGCCGGGTCCTCCGTCACGGCCTCCCGCAGGTCAGGGCGCTGCGACAGGAGGAGCACGCCGCCGCCCAGCAGGTTCATCGTGGTCTCGTGGCCGGCTGCCACGAACGACCAGCCGGTCACGACCAGCTCGTCCTTCGAGAGCTTCCCCTCCGACCTGCCCTCCACGAGCCGGGTCAGCATGTCGTCCTCGGGCGCCGACTCCCGGAGCCGGGCCTGGGACTCGATGTAGTTCCCGAACTCCATGAGGTCCTCGAAGAACCCGGGCGCCTCGTCCGGGTCCATCCCGGCGCCCACGGAGAAGAAGTCCATCACTGCCTGCGACCAGCGGCGCAGGTCCTTGCGCCGGTCGAGCGGGATACCGAGCAGGACGCTGATGATCCGTAGGGGCAGCAGCGTCGAGTACCCCTCGACGAACTCGACCCGGTCCTTCGCCAGGATGTCGTCGCGGAGCTCGTCGACGATCTCGCCGATCCAGTCGGCCATGGCCGTCATCCGCCGGGCGTGGAGCGCCTGGTTCGTGAAGTGGCGCATGCGCCGGTGGTCCGGGGCGTCGCGGTTCACCATCATCGGGAGGTTGAGGTAGTCGTCCTTGCGCACCTGGGACGAGAACACCTCGGGCGTCTTGAGCGCCATGGACACGTCGCGGTACCGGCTCAGGACGTAGACGTCCTCCCCCTCGAAGGTGTAGCCGGGCAGGAACAGCACGGGGTGCTCCCGGCGCAGCCGCTCGTACGTGGGGAAGGGGTCGGTCCGGTACGTCCTGTCGGCAAGGTCGAGCGTGATCGAAGACATGGTTCTGCCCTTCTGGTGGCGGAGGTCACGAGCCGGCGGCCGGCTCGTGGGATGACTGGGCGGGCGCGTCGAAGAAGTGCCCGGAGACGAACCCGTCGAGGAAGGCGTGGACCAGCTCGCGGTCCACGGCAGGGCACCACGGTCCGGCCGCGCCGAGCGCGGCGCGGGTGGCCGGGGCCGCGAAGTCGGCCAGGCGGACGTCGTCGATCGTCCGGGTGAGGAACGGCGCCAGCCCCAGCAGCGCGATCGTGCCGGACTCGCGGCCCGTCACGGCGCGCCGCCACTCCTCGAACGGCAGCCGCTCGAGCGCGTAGCCGTACGAACCGACGTGCTCGAAGAACTCCGACCACGGCACGACGGGCTCGTTGACGAGGTGGGACGTCCCTCCCTCGAACAGCGGGTCGAGCGCCAGGCGCACGTAGGCGCGGGCCACGTGGTCGATCGGCGCCGCCTGGACGGGGAACGGGCCTTCCAGGGGCGCGAGGCCGGACTCGACGCAGCCCTTGATGATCAGCGACAGGTGGTCGAGCCGGTTGAACCCTCCCGGCACCGACGACGGCCCCGTGTTGATGCGGTGGATCGTGAACCGCAGGCCCCGCTCCCCCGCCCGGCGGATCATCATCTCCGAGACCCACTTCGTCTGTGCGTAGCCGACCATCAGGGCCCCGCTCGCGGTCAGCGGCAGGGTCTCGTCGACCGCCCCGAGGTCCACCCGGTCCGACGAGAACACACCGACGGTCGAGGTGAAGTGGACGACCCGCGCCGGCCCGTGCGTCGCGAACCGCAGGACGTGCGCCGTGCCGTCGACGTTGTGCGGGGCGAGCTGGTCGTAGGAGGACGTCCACCGCACCGCCCCGGCGTTGTGGAAGATCTCCCCGACCTTGGCGTGCAGCCCCTCGTACGCCGCCGGCTCGAGTCCGAAGCGGTCCTGGGTCAGGTCGCCCACCACGACGGACACCCGGTCCACGAAGGACTCCGTCGGCAGCCCGTGGTCCTCGGCGGCGGCGCGCAGCCGGCGGTCCGCCTCGGCGGCGTCCTCCGCGCGGACCAGGCAGTAGATGCGCCGGTCGGTGCTGTGAAGCAGCTCCCGCAGGAGGAAGGACCCGACGAAGCCCGTCGCACCGGTCAGCAGGACGCCCGTCGGCAGGCTGGCGCGCGGGACGACGTCGACGTGTTCCACGTCGCCCGCCGCGGCGAGCTCGGTCATCGCCTCCACCGTCAGCTCGCGCCGCCGCAGGGGCGGCCCGGCCGGGCTGACCTCCGGCGCGGGAGGCTCCTCCTGCCCGGCGGACGTCAGGAGGTCGATCAGGCCCGCGACGGTCTCGGCGTCCAGCAGGTCCGGGACGGCCAGCGGCACCGGCGAGTGCGGGGCCAGCGTCTCGGCGAGCTCGACCAGGAGGATCGAGTCCATCAGGTCCTCCAGGCGGGCGGTGCGGTCCACCTCCTCGGACGCGATACCGAGGACGGCCGCGAGGGCACGGGGTACCAGGCCCTCCGGGCCGTCGCCCCGGTCCAGGTCGGCGTCGGCCGCACGAGCGCCCGCGCCCGCCGCGGCGTCGAGCCCGCTCGCGCTGACCGGGAGGTTCGTGACCCCCGTGACCAGAGCGAGCGGCTCACCCCCAGGCGAGGTGACGAGCAGGTCAGCCGCGTCCTTCGACGTGGCGACCGCGTGCACCACCGCCCCGCCGTCGAGGCCTGCCCCTGGGCGCAGCACCATCCGCCGGAACCCGGTCCCGAGCGTAACGACGCCGTCGGCGCGGTCCGCCCGGAGCGCACCGGCCACCTGGACGGAGGCGTCCAGGACCAGCAGCTCGGGCCGGACGCCGCTCACGAGTCCCGCGCAGCCGGCCGGCGGAGGGGTGAGGACGGCACGCAGGCGGCCCTCGGCGTCCTGGTCGACGGTGTCGACCAGGGTGAGGCTGGGCCCGATGTGGAACGCCTCGGGCCACAGCTCCCGGTAGAACGTGGCCCGGTCGAGGCTGCGGGCGGGCCGGCCGTCGGCGGGACCGAACCGCGGGTCGGCCGCCACCTCCTGCGCGCCTCCGACGGCGAGGACCGCCGTCAGGTGCTGCTGCCAGGTGCCGGTCGCCGACTCGGACGCCACGGAGACCGTGTGCGTGACCCCGCTGCCGTCCCAGGTCAGGCGCAGCGTCCTGGTGTCGCCGTCCGGCACGAGGCAGGGCCGGACCAGGTCGAGCGAGACCACCTGGGCCTCCCGCCCCACGACGGCCTCGGCAAGCCGCAGGACGAGCTCCAGGAACACGACCCCCGGGACGACGGTACGTCCGAGCACGGTGTGCTCGTTGAGGACGGGCACGCTGCGCGCGCCGATCTCGGCGTACGCCTCGGCGGACGTCTCCCCGGTCCGCAGGACCCGGAGGTTCAGCCCGGTTCCGGTGGACGCGGCCGCGGCGACCGGGGGCCGCAGGTCCGTCGCCTGCCACGGGTAGGTCGGCACGACACCCGCCCGGCCGGGCCGCACGACGGCGTCCCAGGTGATCTCCGCTCCCCCGCACCAGGCGGCATGGAGCGTCCGGAGGAACCAGGTCCCGACGGGTGCGGCGTGCCCGTTCTCCGCGGCCGGCACGGCGCCCGCGGCAGCGGACGCGCGCGGCGCGGTCCACGTGCCCGGGTCGCGCGGGTCGGCGACGTCCGTGACCCACCGGACGCGCGGACGGCTCGTCGCCGGCAGCTCGCCCCCGGCGTCCGTGGCCCGGAGGACCGCGGCCGCCTGGTCGAGGTCGACGAGCCCGGCCAGCGTTGCGCCGGCCACCGCCCGGTCGCCATGTGCCCGGACCTCCCGCGGCTCCGCGCCGAGCCACCGCAGGGTGGCCCCGAGCACGGTCCAGAAGTACGTGCGGGCCACAGCGTCGGCAACGACGTCGCCCGGCCCGGACCCCTCCCGGTCCGCCGGGGCGGCCCAGAGCTGCGCGGCCTCGGGCGGCACGGCGGCGGTCAGGCTCTCGGCGACCCGCCGCACGACGGGCACGACACCCGCGAGGGTGTGCAGGTCACCGGCCCGGGGCTCGGGGAACGCGTCCACGTCGAGGACCCGGCCCGCGTCCGGCACGGGCGCACCCGGCCCGCCGACGTGCGTCTCGTGGGCCTGCCCGGCGGCCAGCGCGCGGAGGCCGTCCAGCAGCTCGGCGGGCCCGGGAGCCACCACCGAGGCCCGCTCGGCGAGGTCGGGCTGCGCGGTGAGCGCGGCGTTGGAGAGCGGTCCCGCCATCTGGCCGCCGTGGGTCTCCAGGTGGGCCGCCCAGCGCGCCGCGATCCCGGCCAGGGCCTCCGGCGACGTACCGCTCAGGCGCACCGACACCGGCCCGGAGCCGTCGGCCGTCCGGTCGGGGTCGAGGGCGAGGGCGGCGTCGGGCCCCGTGTCCTCGGTCCAGCGACGGACGACGGCGTGCGCGTTCGTCCCGCCGTACCCGAAGGACGAGACGCCCGCGGTGGGGCGCTCGCTCCCGATCTCCACGGCCGCCTGCGGCACCGTGAGCGGCAGGCCGGACCAGTCGACGCCCGGGGTGAGCGCGCCGTCGACGGGCTGGGCCGGCACGCTGCCGTGGCCCACGACCAGGAGGCACTTGAGGAGCCCGACCAGGCCGGCCGCCCCCTCCAGGTGCCCCGTCACGGGCTTGGTGGCCCCCACCAGGAGCGGGCGCCGGCGGCGCTGCCCCTCGTGGACCGCCGCGAGCGCGCGCAGCTCGATCGGGTCGCCGAGCGCGGTGCCCGTCCCGTGCGCCTCGGCGTAGTCGACGTCGGCCGCCGAGATGCCCGCCGCCTGGTAGGCGCGGCGGATGAGGTCTGCCTGCGCCTTCCCGTTCGGCACGGTGATGCCCGACGTCGGGCCGTCCTGGTTCACGACCGTGGACAGGAGCGTCCCGAGGGGAGCCGGTGCGTGCGCGGGCACGTCCTCGGCGCGCCGCAGCACGACGACGACGCACCCCTCGCCCCGGGCGTACCCGTCGGCCTGGTCCGAGAACGTGTGGCAGCGGCCCGTCGGTGACAGCATGCGGCTCTGGCTCAGGGCCACCATCGCCTCGGCCGACAGCATCACGTTGACGCCGGCGACGACGGCGAGGTCGCAGTCGCCGTCCTGCAGCGCCCGTCGCGCCTGGTCGAGGGCGACGAGGGAGGAGGAGCACGCCGTGTCGACGACGAGGCTCGGTCCCTGGAGGCCCAGGACGTACGACAGCCGGTTCGCGGCGAAGTTGACCGAGGTGGACATCGCGGCGAGACCGTCGATCTCGGCGGCGCCACCGGTCACGAGGCGGCGCCGCTCGTAGTCGTTGCCGTTCATCCCGACGAACACGCCGGTGCGGCTGCCGCGCAGCGAGGTCGGCGCGACGCCGGCCCGCTCCAGCGCCTCCCACGCACACGTCAGGACGAGCCGGTGGTGCGGGTCCATCGACGCGGCCTCCCTCGGCGAGATGCCGAAGGGGGCGGC
The DNA here is from genome assembly GCF_057158775.1 of Antribacter sp. NEAU-D49. NCBI lineage: Bacteria > Bacillati > Actinomycetota > Actinomycetes > Micrococcales > Promicromonosporaceae > Antribacter > Antribacter sp. NEAU-D49. Next base: position 159,069 of record NZ_JBXTSN010000007.1, read on the forward strand.
GTCGAAGGCGAACACGCCGTCGACGAACGACGCGCGGTCGGCGTACGAGGTGCCGCGCCGGCCGGGGGGCGGGGCGTGCACGGCGGCGTCGTCCCACCGGTCGGCGGGGACCGGGCCCGCGGTCGATCCCCCCGCCTGGAGGAGGTCCCAGAACTCCTCCGGCGAGGCCGCCTGCGGCAGCCGGCAGGCCGCCGAGGCGACCACGACCTGGCTGCGGGCGGGAGGCCGCCGCGCGAGCTCGTTCTTGAGGGCCTGGATCTCCAGCAGTGCCCTGGTGATCGTGGATCGCTGGGTGTCGGTGTCGGTCCGGTGGGGCGCGAGTGTCTCAGTCATTGCCAGGTCCTCTCTTGGAGCTCAGTTCCTGCTCGAGGAGCGAGAGGAGCTCGTCGCTCTCCAGGTCGTCGAGCACGGAGGCGCCGGCCGCCGGGGCGGCGGTCGCGGGGGGTGGTGCCGGTGCGGTGCGCGGGTCGGGGCCCTGCCCGGGTTCCAGGAGAGCCAGGAAGGCGTCGGTCAGGTCGGACAGGCGGGGGTGGTCGAAGAGGAACGCGTCGTCCAGCCGCAGCCCTGACCAGGACTCGAGGTCCCGCTTGAGCTCCAGCGTCATGATCGAGTCGACCCCCATGTCGAAGAACCCCTGGCGGGGGTCGATCGGGTCGTCGGTCCCGAGCACCCGGGCGAGCGTCGTGGCGATCCGTTCCTCGACCTCGGGCCGGGTCCACGGCGTGTCGCGCTCGACGGCGGCGGGCGGCTCGCCGGCGGGCGTGCCGAGGTCGATCTCGTCGAAGAGGGGCCGGGGCCGCCGCGCCGCCATGACCGGCCGGAACGCGCCCCAGTCGATCGGTGCCACGACGAGGCCGACGGCCCCGTCGCCGACGAGGCGGTCCATGGCCTCCCAGCCGCTCTCCTCGGACACCGGCCCGAGACCCATCCGGGTGAAGTACTCGTCGACGCCGTCGGCCATCGCGGTGTCCGGCCACCAGCTCCAGTTCGCGGACGCGAACGGCAGGCCGTCGGCCGCCGCCCGCTCGGCGATCACGTCGAGGCCGTAGTTCGCCGCGACGTAGGAGGTGGCCAGCGCCGACCCCCAGGCCGAGGAGGCGGACGAGAATAACGCCACGAAGTCGAGCGGGTGCCGCCGGGCGACGGCCTCCAGGGCGAGCGCACCACCGGCCTTGGGGTCCCAGGACGCCCAGAGGTCCTCTGCCGTGACGTCCGCGAACGCGGCGGACGTCATGTGCCCGGCGAGGTGCAGCACCCCGCGGACCTGGGGCCACGGCTGCCCGGCGTGGTCCACGACACGGTCGAGCTGCGCCGGGTCCGTCACGTCCGCCTGCGCGAGGTGGATCACCGCGCCGCGTGTCTCGAGCTCGGCCAGCAGGTCGGTCAGCCGGGCGCGCTGCACGTCGGGCGCGGACCGGGCGGCGATCACGACGTGGCGGGCGCCGCGGTCCACGAGCCAACGCACCATCCGCCGTCCCAGGGTGCCGGACCCGCCGGTCACGAGATAGGCGGCATCGCCGTCGAGTGCGACGGGCGGGCGGGTGCCGGCGGGTCCCGCGACGAGCCGGGGCACCCGCCGGGCGCCACCGCGCAGCGCCACCTGGTCCTCGGTGCCGCCGTCCAGCGCCTCGGCGGCCACCCTGTCGGCGAGGCGGGTGGACCAGGAGTCGCCCGCGGCAAGGTCCACCGCGCCACCCCAGACCGCCGGCAGCTCCGCGCTCAGCGCCCGCCCGACGCCCCAGACGGCCGCGGCGCCCATGGTCACCGGGCCGCCGGCGCTCGTGCCGCCGCGCGTGACCACCCAGATCTCGTGGTCGGCGCGGACCAGGTCCTGCAGCAGGGCCAGGAACCGCTCGTGCCACTCGGTGCTCGCCTCGCCGTCCGCCCGGGGGTCGGGCGCGTCCGTGGCGTCGACGAGCACGCCGCGGCGCGGCGCACCGCTGTCGAGGTCGACCGTCGCGTCGGCCCAGGTGCGCAGGTCGGCCAGGTGCCCTCGGGCGGCGAGCGCCTCCCGCAGGTCCGTGCCGACAGCCGGGTCGCCGCCCTGCAGGACCATCCAGTCCTGGGGCGCGGGCGCCCACCGCTTCGGGGCCTCGTTGGCCGTGGCCCACCGCAGGCGGTACCGCTCCCCGGGCGCAGGTGCGGCCGAGGTCGTCGTGCCCTCGCCCTCCCACCAGAACCTTCGTCCCTCCAGCGGCGCCAGGGGCCGGGCTGGCAGCGCCTCCGCCGCGGGGACCCGGGCCGAGCCCTGGGCCCAGAGGGCGGCGACCGCGCGCCGCGCCTGACGGGGCAGGTTGCGACCGGGCACGCAGGCCGGGACGGTCTGCACCGAGCCCTCGCCGGGCCAGGCGACGAAGCCGCCTCCGAGCGTGGGCTGTGGCGAGATCTCGACGACGGTCCGCAGCCCGGGGACCCGGTCGAGCCGCGCGGCGACCGCGCCGAGGTCGGCGGGGAGCCACAGCTCGGCCAGGAGCGCCCCGGGGTCTGCGACCAGGTCCTCGACCGTGCCGCCGCTCGCGAGGTGCACCTGGGTGCCGTCGCCCTGCCCCCAGGCCACCTTGGGGCGGCCGGTGTCGCGGACCAGCTCCGCGAGCCGCGGGTGGTGGAAGGGGATCTCGTCCGAGATGGCGGCCCACCAGACCCCCGAGGTGCGGCACTCCCGCTCCAGGACGGCGAGCTGACGGGCGTCGCCGCTCACGGTGGTGTTCTCCGGGCCCGTCGTGCCGGCGACCACGAGGTCGTCGAGCCCGAGGACCTGGCAGCGGTCGCGCACGTCGTCGGGCGGCAGCCCGCACGCGGCGGTGGCGCCCGAGCCGGCCGCGGCATCGGCTGCCCGCCCGCGCCAGGCTGCCACCCGCAGGCCGTCCGCCAGGTCGAGCCACCCGGTGTCGACGAGCGCGGCGACCAGGCCGGCGCTGTAGCCGACCACCTCGTGCCGGTCGCCGCCGAGGGCGCGCACGGCCGACGCGAGCGCCACCTGGGCCGCCGTGAGCGCGGGCTGCAGGTGCTCCTGGCGGCCGCTCCGGTGCCACGGGTCACCGGTCAGGCGAGGGAGGCCGGCGGCTGCGAGCAGGTCGTCGGCCGCCCGGACGGTCGGCTGCGCGGCCGGCTCGGTCAGCAGCTGCCCGCCCATGCCCTTCCACTGGGCCCCCACGCCGCCGAACAGCCACGTGGCGCGGTGCTCACCGCCCCCGGGCGAGCGGTGCCCGTCGCGGCGGCCCGGGTCGGTCGCCGGCTCGGCGCCGAGGTCCCGCAAGGCCCGGACAGCCTCCTCGGCGTCCTGCGCGACCACGGCGTACCGGTGCGCCTCGTGCGGGGTCCGCCGGAGCGCGCCGGCCGCCTCAGCCAGGGCGTTCTCCGGGTCGGACAGGTCGGTGGCCAGGCCGTCGGCGGCGGCGCGCAGGGCGTCGGAGGTGGCCCCGGAGACCAGGAGCACCTCGGGTCCCGACAGGTCGGCCGGGGTCGCGCCCGCCTCGTGGTCCGCGGCGGGCCCGGACACGATGACGTGCGCGTTGGTGCCGGAGAAGCCGAACGAGCTGACGCCCACGGTGAGCGGGTCGGTGGCGGACCGTCCGCCGCCGTCGGGCAGGGTCACGCGGCTGGCGGCCCAGTCGAACCGCGGGGTCGGCCGCAGCTCCCTCGGGTGCGCCGGGACCACGCCGCAGCGGGCCACGAGCACCGCCTTGATCAGGCCCGCGATGCCCGCGGCGGCCTCCAGGTGGCCGATCTGGGACTTCACGGAGCTGACGGGCAGCGGGCGGTCGCGGCCGTCGTCGAACACGCCGGCGAGCGCCTCGAGCTCGATCGGGTCGCCGAGCGGGGTCCCGGTGCCGTGCGCCTCGACGTAGTCGATCTCGTGGGGCGCCAGGCCGGCATCGCCCAGGGCGGACCGGACGAGACGCTGCTGGGCCGCGCCGCTCGGCACGGTCAGGCCGGCCGAGACGCCGTCGTGGTTGACGGCGGTGCCGCGCACGGTCGCCCAGACCCGGTCGCCGCGCGAGCGGGCGTCGTCCTCGCGGCGCAGGACGACGACGCCGCAGCCCTCGCCGCGCGCGTAGCCGTCGGCGTCGTCGGCGAACGTCGCGCAGCGGCCGGCGGCCGAGAGCGCCCCCATGTCACCCAGGGCCGCGCTCGTGCGGGCCGAGAGCAGGAGATTGACCCCGCCGACCACGGCCACGTCGATCAGCCCGGCGCGCAGCGCCTGCACCGCCTCGTGGCAGGCGACGAGCGAGGAGGAGCACGCGGTGTCCACCGTGACCGCGGGGCCCTCCACGCCGAGGTGGTGGGCGACGCGGCCGGAGGCCAGGGAGGGGGCGTTGCCGGTGACGACGTACGGGTCGTCGGCGTCCGGGTCGGGGCGCATCGCGGCATAGTCGTAGGAGGAGAGCCCCACCCAGACGCCGACCCGGCGACCGCGCACGTCGTCGCGGCCGAGCCCGGCGTCCGCGAGCGCGTGGTGGACGGTCTCGAGCAGGATCCTGTGCTGAGGGTCCATGCTGCGGGCCTCGCGGGGCGAGATCCCGAAGTGGGCAGCGGCGAACACGGCAGGGTCCGAGGTGAGGAAGCCGGACCGCACCGACCAGCCGGCGTCGGCGGTCCGGACGTCCGCGGCGTCGGGCCAGCGACCCTCCGGCGGCTCCGTCATCGCGCTCGTGCCGCCGGTGACGAGGGCCCAGTAGTCCTGGAGGGTCTCGGCCCCGCCGGGGAACCGGCAGGCCATGCCGACGACGGCGACCCGGCCGTCGTCGGGACGGCCCGCCGGGGCCGGGGGCCCTGGCACGGAGACCGCGGCGACGGCGGGTGCTCCCGCCCCGGCCGGGCCCAGGCCGGCGAGGTGCTCCGCGAGGAGCGCGACCGTCGGGTGCTCGAACACGACCGTCGACGGCAGGGTCCGGCCGAGGATCGCGCCGACCTCCTCGCGCAGGTCGTTCGCGATGACGGAGGTGAGACCCAGGTCGAACAGGCCGGTGTCCCGGGGGATGGTCTCGGGCGCCTGGGCGATCCTGGCGCCGATCCGCTCGCAGAGCAGCTCGGCCCACGCCTCGGCGTCGCCGGCCGAGGCTGAAGCCGGGGCCACGGCCGGCGCCGGGGCCGGGGCCAGCGCAGGCGCCGGGGCGGCGGGCGCCACCGGCAGCGCCACCGAGGTGCCGGCCTCCAGCGGATAGGTGTGCGTCGGCACCACCGTGGTGGGCAGGCGCGGGGTCCGTCCCGCGCTCGGTGCGACGCCCCGCAGCTCCACACCTGCCGCCCACAGGGCGCCGGCCAGCCCGAGCAGGGCGGGCATCCCCCCGCCCTGGCGGACCGCGGCGAGCACCGACGGCGCGCGGCCGTCGGCGTTCGCGTGGACCAGCGGGGCCAGGTACGCCGGGCCGAGCTCGACGACGAGGTCGGACCCCGCCGCGGCACGGGCCGCGGCACGGAAGTCGATCATCTCCAGCGCGTGCCCCGTCCAGTACCCGGGCTCTCCGACGGCGGCCGAGGAGGACCCGTCGACGTCGGACACGAAGCGGGCGCGCGTCGCCGGGCCTGGCCGGGCGGCAGTGACGGCCCGGGCGAGGTCGGCCTCGACGGGCCGCATGAGCCGAGAGTGGAAGGCCCGGGTGACGGGCAGGCGGGTCCCGCGCAGGCCGCGTGCTGCGAGCGCCCGGACGCCGGACTCCAGAGCCTCGGGTGTGCCGGACAGGACCGTGCTGGACGGCGTGTTCGCGACGGCGACGTCGAGCCCGGCCTCGGCCGCGATCTCGCGTGCTGTGGCGAGGTCGACCGGGCAGACGAGCATGCCGCCCTCCGCCGTGGCGGCCATGAGCTCGCCGCGCCGGGAGATCAGGTCGAAGCCCTCCCGGACGCCGAAGACCCCGGCGAGGGCGGCCGCGGCGAAGGACCCGACGCTGTGCCCGGTGACGGCGGCCGGCTCCAGGCCCCACGCCCGCAGGCGCTCTCCCAGGGCGACCGACAGCGCGTAGAGCGCCGGCTGGGCCACCTCTGTGCGGAGGACCGCCTCGCGCGACGCGGCGTCGTCCACGACGAGGACCCGCAGCGGCAGGGTCGAGGTGCCGCCGAGGCCGTCGAGGATCTCGGTGACCACCCGGTCGTGCCCGTAGACCCCGGCCAGGGCGCCGGTGATCCGGGCGCCGTGGCCGGGCGCGAGCAAGGTCACGGCCGACCCGCCGGGGGTGCGGGCCGGCGGCAGCTCCGCGACGGGCTCGCCGCCCAGGCGCCGCAGCGCCTCTCCGGGGCCCTCGGCTGCGGCCGCCACCGTCCACGCCCGGAACCGCCCGGTGGTACGCGACCGGTCCAGGGCCGTCGCGAGAGCGGCGACCGGCTCGCCGTCGGCGCGGTCGAGCAGGGCTGCGACCTGGGAGGCGACGCTCGACGCCTCGTCGCCGGACACCCGCAGCAGGACGTGCTCGTCCTGCGCGGCCCCGGGCGGGACGACCACCGGCGGCACGGACTCCACGACGACGTGCGCGTTGGTGCCGCCGAACCCGAACGAGGACACCCCGGCCGTCCGGCGCTCCGAGGTCCAGGCGACGGGCGCGTCGGGCACCCGCAGCCGGGTGCCCGCCCAGTCGATGCGCGACGACGGCGTGCTGTACGCCGCCTGCGGGGGCACCTCGCCCGCGCGGACGACGAGCGCGGCCCGGAGCAGGCCGGCGATCCCGGCGGCGCCCTCGAGGTGGCCGATCTGGGCCTTCGCCGAGCCCAGCCAGACCGTGCCGTCCGCCGCGGCGGGCGGCACGCCGTCGGGCACCGCGCTCAGGACCTGGTGCAGCGAGCGGACCTCGACCGGGTCGCCCAGCGGCGTGCCCGTCCCGTGCGCCTCGACGTAGCCCACGTCACCCGGCGCCCGGCGCGCGTCGGCCAGGGCGCCGGCCACGACCTCCTGCTGGGCGGGGCCGCTCGGCGCCGTCAGGCCGTTGCTGCGCCCGTCCTGGTTCACGGCGGAGCCGAGCACGGCACAGTACGGGTCCGGTCCCCCGGCACGGCGCGCAGAGGGCCGCTCCAGGAGCAGCATGACGCCGCCCTCTCCGCGCACGTACCCGTCGGCCGACTCGTCGAACGTGCTGCACACGCCGCGCGGCGAGAGCATGCCGGCCGCGGCCAGCGTCTCGGTGACCTGACCGTCCAGCAGGGCGTTGACGCCGCCCACCAGGGCAGCGTCGACCTCGCCCGCACGCAGGGCCCGCAGCGCCAGGTGGACCGCGACGAGCGACGACGAGCACGCGGTATCGACGACGAGGGACGGCCCGCGCAGGCCGAGCACGTAGGAGATCCGGTTCGCCGTCAGGGCGCCCGCCGACCCGGTGGTCACGTACCCGGCTGCCGCGGCCTGCACACCGCCCGAGGCCTGCGCGCGGATGTACTCGCTGTCGGTGGCGCCGACGTACACGCCGATCCGGGTGCCCCGCAGGGACCGCGGGTCGTACCCCGCGTCCTCCAGGGCCTCCCACGCCAGGGTGAGCGTGAGCCGCTGCCGGGGGTCCATCGCTGCGGCCTCCTCCTCGCCCAGGCCGAACTGGCGGGGGGCGAACTGGGCCAGCTCGGGCACCAGGCCCGCCGGCCGCCCGCCGCTCCTGCCGCTGCCGGGCGCCACGCCGGTGCGGGTGCCACCGGCGCGCAGCAGCTCCCAGTACCCGTCCGGGCCGGTGACCCCTCCGGGCAGGCGGCAGGCCGCACCGGTCACGAGCACCGGGTCGTCGTCCGCCGGGCGGCCGGGCGCGGCCGGCCCGGCCGCGTCGTGCGGCCGCACCCCCGCCACGGCGGCGACGAACGACTCGACGTCCTCCACCTCCCAGGCCAGCGAGAGCGGCACGGTGATGCCGGTCCGGTCCTCGATGCCGGTGGCGACCGCGGCGATCCGCACGGAGTCCAGGCCGAGGTCGGCCAGGGGCGTCGAGCCGGCGGGCGGCACCGCGCCGCCCGTCGCGCGCGCCAGCTCCTCGAGGACCACGGCCCGGACCTCGGAGGCGGTGTCCACGGACCGGTCCCGCTCGGACCGTGCTGTGCCCTCGACCGGCACGACGGTCTCGCCCGGCCCGGCCGCGGCGCGGTCGGACCGCGCGACCGCCTGGCCTGCGAGCGTGCCGTCACGCCAGGCGGCCCGCGCCGCCGAGCGCTGGATCTTCCCGCTCGACGTGGTGGTGAGCGTCCCGCGGCGCAGGACGACGACGAGCGGGGCCGGAAGCTCGAACTCCCGGGACAACGCCGTGGCCGCCTCCCGCGCGAGGTCCCCGAGCTGCTCCGGCGTCGCCGTTCGACCGGGCACCGACTCGACGGCGACGACGATCCGGCCGTCGTGCTCGAACGCCGCAGCGGTGTGCCCGGTGAAGGCCGCGTCCGCGCCGCGGACGGCGTCCTCGAGGTCCTGGGGGTAGACGTTGCGCCCGTTGACGATCAGGAGGTCCTTGATGCGGCCGGTGACGAACAGCTCGCCGTCGTCCAGGAAGCCGAGGTCCCCGGTGCGGACGAACGGGCCCGCGCCGTCGGGGGTGCGGGCACCGAAGGTCGTCTCGGTGGCCTCGGCGTTCTGCCAGTACCCGAGGGCGACCGAGGGCGAGGACACCCAGATTTCGCCCTCGGCCCCGTCAGGCAGCGGCGTGCCGGACGAGGGGTCGACGACGAGCACGGTCGCCTCGGTCTCGGGGGCGCCGCAGGAGACGAACGCCGTCTCGCCTGCGACGGCGTCCGCGGCGCGGACCGGCAGGGCGGTGCGGACCGGGCGGTCCCCGGGGTGGACACCGGAGACGAGCAGCGTGGTCTCGGCCATCCCGTAGCAGGGCCGGTAGGCCGTCACGCGGAAGCCGGCCGGCCCGTACACGTGCGCGAAGCTCTCCAGGGCCGCCGCGCTGACCGGCTCGGCGCCGTTCAGGGCGTGCGTCCACGACGACAGGTCGAGACCGGAGAGGTCGGCACGGGCCCCGAGCTCCGCGCAGAGCCGGTAGGCGAAGTTGGGGGCCGTGCTCACGGTCGCCCCCAGCTCGGAGACCAGCTCCAGCCACCGCATCGGGCGGCGCAGGAACGTCGACGGTGCCATGAGGTGCGCCGGGAACCCGACCACGACCGGCGTGATGATGCAGCCGACGAGGCCCATGTCGTGGAACGGCGGCAGCCAGCTGACCAGGACCGAGGTCGCGTCGAGGCCGAACGTGCGGCGCGCGGCGTCGGCGTTGGCCACCAGGTTGGCGTGGCTGACCATGACGCCCTTCGGCGAGCCGGTGGAGCCAGACGTGTACTGGAGGAAGGCGGTGTCGTCCCCCGACAGGGCAGGGCGCTCGAAGCGGACGCTCCGCGCGGCCCACGGGGCAGCGGGGTCGGAGACGTCGATCCACACGACGTCGTCGGACAGGCCGATCCCGGCCCGGTCGGCGGGCTCCGGCACGTCGGCGACGACCACCGTCGGGCGGCAGTCCTCCACGATGCGCCGCACGCGGTCGGCGTGCCGGGTGGCGGCGGCCGGGTAGGCGGGCACGGCGACGAGGCCCGCGGTCACCGTGGCGTAGAACCAGCGGACGTAGCGCAGGGACGGGTCGCACAGCAGCAGGACGCGGTCGCCGGAGGAGGCGAGCCCTTGCAGGACGCCGGCCGAGCTCTCGACGTCCGACCACAGCTCCGCATGAGTGGTGACGGAACGGTTTCCGCCCGAATCGGTGAATGAGAAGGCCGTGCTGCCGGGGTGGTCCTGCGCCCGGTGTGCAAGTACGTCTCCGATATGCATCTCGGTTGCTCCGTGTCCGTCGATGAAGGAATGCTTGCCAGCAGGTGGCGCACAGCCTGTTCCAACCGGACATCAAGGTATAAAGCACCTGGTTGTAGGCGCAAGAATAATGAGGATTATTCACATCGACGTAACCTTGGGCTGTTTCCTGAATAGATCCTGAGAATATGCTGCTAGGCCCGGAGATATTGGCTGACCTCGGGGGTGAGCGCACTGCAATGCCTTTTCAAAGGCACGCCGAATTGCCGCCCGACCCCATTGCGGGGAAAGGCGGTAAAGGGCGCTCGACGTCGAGCGGGGACTGCGGCGGCGGTTCGGCCCGGGGCCGGTCAGAGCCGGCCGGGGACCTCCCGGGCAGGGATCCAGAGGCTTGCGGCTGTCGCGAGGACGAGCATCACGATCGGCAGGGCCAGCGCCCCGGCGAACGCCGTGGTCGTCTCCCGCACGCCGGGGTCGGCCGACAACGGCAGGAGGAGGAAGTAGAGGGTGCCGACGGTCGCCACGCCGACTGCGCCCGCCACCTGCTGGAACGTGTTGAGGAGTCCGGAGGCCGAGCCGGCGTCGTCGACGGGCACGTCGAAGAGCGCGAAGTCGAACACGAGCGCGATGGCCAGGCCCATGCCCGCCCCGCAGACGAGCATCGGGACCAGGAGGGTCCAGGTGCCCACGGGACCGTCGGCGGAGAGCAGGACGAGGAGCGTCGCGACGAGCCCTGCTGTGGTGGTCGCCAGGCCGACGGTGACCACCCTGCTGCCGAAGCGCGGCGCGATCAGGCCGATGGTGATGGCGCCGAGCACCGCCGAGGCGACGCCCCACGGAGCCCCCGCCAGAGCGGCGTCCAGGCGGGACAGCCCCTGCCCGGCCTGGAGGTAGATCGTCAGGACGAAGAAGAAGCCGACGGCGCCGCCCATGGCGAAGGTGACCACCGCCAGGCCTGCGCTGAACGAGCGGCGGCGAAAGAGGGACAGCTCGACGAGCGGGGACTCGACTCGTCGGCTCTGCTGTCGGACGAACAGCCAGAACAGCAGGGGCGACGCCACGAGGAGCGCGACTGTCCAGGCCGGCCAGCCTTCCTCCGGTCCGGTGATGACGGGCACGAGCAGCGCCGTCATGGCCAGCGTCACGAGCAGGACACCGGTCAGGTCGAGCCGGGAGGCCGAGCGAGACCTGGACTCGGGGACCACAGCCACGATCCCCGCCATCGTCAGCAGGCCGAGCGGGACGTTGACGAGGAAGATCGTCCGCCAGCTCCAGCCCGCGACGTCCAGCTCGATCAGCAGCGCGCCGGCGAGGGGAGCGAGCACGGAGACCGTCGCGAACAGCGCTCCTGCGGCGGCGACGGGCCCGCCGCGCTCCCGCGGCGGGTACATGACGTGGATGGTCGACATCACCTGCGGCAGCATCAGCGCCGCGGCGAGCCCCTGGCAGACCCGGCCGCCGACAAGCATCGCGGGCGTCTGCGCGAGACCGCACACCACGGAGGTGGCGACGAACAGGGCCGTCCCGGCCAGCAGCACCCGCCGGCGTCCGAAGAGGTCACCCAGACGGCCGCCCGTGATCATCCCGAGCGCGAAGGGCAGCGCGTACCCGGCGACCGACCACTGCATCGCGGCGTCGCCGGCCGCGAGGTCGCGCTGGATCGTCGGGATCGCGACGTTGAGGATGCTTGCGTCCAGCACCTCCATCAGCATGCTGCCGAGGACGACGGCCAGGGCCAGCCGTCGTCGGCCGCTGCTCAGCCCTCCGACGGGGTGTGCGGCGAGGGCTGTCCCGGTCATCGCTCGGTCCGCACCGTCGCCGCCCCCGCGGCCTCGGCGACGATCTCCGCCGCGCGGGCCGTCCCGCCATAGCCCTGGTAGACGGTGCCGATGTGGCGGGCGCGCTGGGTGAACCGCTCGTCGCCCAGGACCTGCCGGACCGCCCGGCGGAGCCGGTCCGGCGAGGGGCTGTTGCTCCGCAGCGAGACTCCCGCGCCCGACCATGCCAGCCGGGCGTTCGACTCCATCTTGTCCTCCGTCATGCCCGCCACCACGAGAGGCACCCCGTACGAGAGCGACGTCTGGACGCCGCCGTAGCCGCCGTTGGTGACCAGCACGTCGGCGAGCGGGAGGAGCTCGGTGAAGGGGACGAACCGTTCGAGCCGCAGGTTGGCCGGCCGCTCGCCGGCCGGGAGCACCTCGGCCGGCTCGCGGGTCACCGTGGTGGCGATGTGCAGCACGTCCTCGCCCGCGAGCGCCTCGATCGCCGGCAGCAGCAGCTGGTCGTGCCGGGTCGCGGCGCTGCCCTGCGTGGTGACCACGACCTTGCGGCCGGTACGACGCGCCTCCTCCACCTCGCCCCACCAGGCGGGCGGGGTCCAGTCGTCGACGCCGCGCTGGTCGGTGATCCCGATGAAGTCGATCTGAGCGGGCAGGTCGCTGCGCGGGTACTCGATCTCAGGGACGCCGGCCTGCATGTACCGGTCGGCCAGGTACAGGCTCCAGTCGGTGAAGAAGCCCGGGAACGGGCCCTCGCCGAGCTCCGCGACGACCCGTCGGGCCGCCGCCTGGCAGTTGCCCAGGACTACGCCCTGCACGAGCGCAGCCAGCAGCCGGTTGCGCAGCCGCCCGAGGGGGGACGACGACGGCGGCAGGCCGAGGCCGAACGGGGCCGTGTCCACGCTGGACACCGCGAGCGGCCCCAGCGAGAACACCACGACCGGGATGCCGCGACGCCGGGCCACGATCGGCGAGGCCATGAAGCTGTGGTCGGTGAGCACGACGTCGGGCGCGAGGTCGTCGATCTTGGGCCCGAGGTCGGCCACGTAGGCCGGGATCGGCGCGACGAAGACGTCATGGATGACCCGCCGTAGCCCGCCGATGCCCGGCGGCCGGTCGCCGTCGGTCCCCGCCAGCGCGTCTCCGTCCGGGTCGAACGGCAGGTCGGCGGTGACGGGGAGCAGCCGGGCACCCGACCGTTCGATCAGGGACCGGTACTGCTCTCCGCCGTACCAGACGACGTCGTGCCCGGCCTGGACGAGTGCCCGGGCGATCGGCGCCGTCGGCCGTACGTGGCCTGCGGCGGGGACGGTCGTGATGAGGACTCGGCTCACGGGGAGGCTCCTTCTCAGCCTGGGAGTTGCCTCAGGACACCGGGGCGTCGACCCGGGAGCGCTCGGCCGGCTCTGCGGTCGGCCTGGGGGCCGGCGGCCCCTCGGTGAGGCCGATCCGCTCGTGCAGCGCCCGCAGCGGGCCGGGGAGCCACCAGTTCGCCGAGCTCATCAGGCGCATGGTGGCGGGGACGAGGACGCCGCGGACCACCGTCGCGTCGACGATCACCGCGACGCTCAGGCCGATCCCGACGGTGGCGAGGAAGAGCGAGTTCGCCATGACGCCGAGGGTCAGCGTGACCATGAGCATGAGGATCGCGGCGCGGCTGATGATGGCGCCGCTGCGCTGCAGGCCGGCGGCGACTGCCGCACGGTTGTCCCCCGTGGCCAGCCACTCCTCGCGGATGCGGCTGACGATGAACAGCTCGTAGTCGGTGACCAGGCCGAACGCGATCACGGACACGAGACCCAGGGTCCACACGTCGGTGGTGCCCACGGGCGTGAACCCCAGGAGCTGCGACAAGCCGCCTTCCTGGAACCCCCAGACCAGCACGCCGAAGGCGGCCGCCTGGGACACGAATGCGACGAGCACGGCCTTGACGGGCAGCACCAGCGAGCCGAACGCGAGGAACAGCAGGATCAGCGTGGCGACCACGACGAACCCGAGCACTCGCGGCAGGGCCTCCATGGTGGCGTTGTGGCTGTCGAGCGCCAGAGCGGGGCCGCCCCAGCCGCCCACCATCACCGATTCCGCACCCTCCGGCACAGGCAGCGCGCGCAGCTCCTCGACCAGCCGCAGGTTCTCCGGGTCGTCGGCCTCGCCCCGGAAGCTCACGGTCACGTGTGCCATACCTGGGTGCTGGCGACGCACCTCGGCACCCGTCGCGGCGTCGAGCGAGCCCGCGGCGGCCACGAACTCCTCGAGGGCGGCCGGCTCCGGGTCGCCAGCCACGGCGACGTCGAGCCGGACGGAGCCCGGGCCGTCGGCCGGGAACTCGTCCCTGATCAGCTGGAGCGACACCTGACCGTCGTTGTCGTCCGGCAGGTACCGGTGGTTGGTGAGGCCTGGGGCGAGCGACGCGAGGGGCGCGATGCAGACGCCGAGGACCACGGCGGCGGCGACCAGCCAGCGAACCGGCCGGTGCATGATCGTGCTGCCCATCCGCCCCCAGAAGCCGGAGTCCTGCGGCTCCTTGCCGAGCCGCCCGGGCAGGCGCAGCGCCTCGAGTCGGTCGCCCAGCGCTGCGAGCACGGCGGGGAGCACGACCGTCGCGCCGAGGATGTTGAAGAGCACCACCGTCAGCCCGCCCAGGCCGAAGGACCGGGACGCGGGCTGCGGGAAGAGGAGCAGGCCGGTCATCGCGATCATCACCGTGAGGCCGGAGAACGCCACGGTCCGGCCCGCGGTCGCCACCGTGGCCACCAGGGCGGCGTGCCGGTCGCCACGCGCCTGCACCTCCTCGCGGTAGCGGGTGACCATCAGGAGGCCGTAGTCGATCGCGAGACCGAGCCCCAGGAAGGTCGTGATCTCCAGCGCGAAGATCGAGATGTCCGTGACCCCGGTGAGCAGGCGGAGCAGCACCAGGGACCCGAGGATCGCCAGGATGCCCAGCACGAGCGGCACCAGGGCGGCGACCACGCTCCGGAACACGAGGAGCAGGACGATCAGGAGGAGCGGCAGCGCGATGGCCATCGCGGTCCCGAGGTCGCTCTGGGCCAGCGCCTGGAGCTGGTTCTCGCTCGTGAAGCCGCCGCCGAGGTAGGTGGCGAGGCCCTCGGCGCGGAGCTGCTCCGACACCCGTCCGTAGGCGGCCAGCCGCTCGGTCTGGTCCGCGCCCGCCAGCGTGATCACCGCGTAGGTCGCGTGCCGGTCGTGCGAGACGAGCGCCTCGCGCGTCGCCTCGTCCAGCCCAGGGCTCCAATAGCTCGTGATGGCGAGCACGTCCTCGGACGGGACCGCGTCGAGCGTGCTCCGCACAGCATCGGCGAAGGCGGCGTCGTCCACCGTGCGCTCGCCCGACTCGTCGACGTAGACGGCGAGCGCGTCCGCGTCACCCGCGTCATGCCCGAACTCCTCGTCGAGGATCTCGCTGGTGCGGTTGGCCTCGACGCCGGGAGGCGTGTAACCACCGCTCCCGAGGAGGCCGAACACGCCAGAGCCCCACGACACCCCGAGCACGACGAACAATCCGGTGAGAATGATGATGATCCAGCGTCTGCGGTGCGCGAGGTCGCCGAGGGCGGTGAACATGGCCATCCTTCGCCGTGGTTGACGTTGTCAACCCGGACATTAGCAGGCGCTGGTTGACGGTGTCCACCTCGGGCTATCATCAGATCCATGACCACCGGAACGAGGGCGACCCTCGTCGCTGTCGCGGCCGACCTCCTCGACGAGGGCGGCGTCGACGCCGTGACCCTGCGCGAGGTGGGGCGCCGCTCGGGGGTCTCGCACAACGCCCCCTACAAGCACTTCGCCTCCAAGCAGGCGCTCCTCGCGGCCGTCGCGGCGCGCGAGCTCGAGCAGGTGCCCGCCTACACCGAAGCCACGGCCGAGGGTGGCGCCCTCGGCCGGCTGCGCCAGCTGCTCCACGGCTACGTGACCTGGGCCCTGGCACACCCCGCACGGTTCAAGCTCGTCTTCACGGACTGGTCCGGCGCCCCGGCGGAGCTCGCCTCGGCCGCCGACTCGGGATGGGCACGCTTCGTCGACGCGGTCAGCGCGGCCCAGGACGAGGGGACGCTCCCCGAGGGCGAGCCGCAGCGGACCGCGTCGCTGGTACGCGCCCTGACCCATGGCGCCGTGGACCTGACCATCGCCGGGCACCTCGCCGAGGACGGCAAGGGCCGCGCCGACCCGGGCGCACTCGTCGACGACCTCCTGGCGCACCTCGCCGCGGCCGCAAGGCAGCGCTGAGCTAGCCTGCGCACATGCCGTCATTCCCGCCCCCAGCGGACACGCGCCCGGTCGGTTCCGCGCCGTGACGTCCCCTGAGGCGTCGCCCCTCGACCTGTCGGCCGTCTACGAGGACCTGCACCGCCATCCCGAGCTCGCCTTCCACGAGGTCCGGACCTCCGACGTGGTGACCGCACAGCTCGAGGCAGCGGGCTGCGAGGTCGTCGAGGAGCTGGCAGGGACCGGCGTCGCGGGCATCATCCGCAACGGGCCGGGCCCCACCGTCCTCCTCCGGGCCGACATGGACGCCCTCCCCGTGCGCGAGCAGACGGGACTGCCCTACGCGAGCACCGTCGAGGCGGTCGACGCTGACGGTGCCACCGTTCCCGTCATGCACGCCTGTGGCCACGACGTGCACATGACCTGCCTGATCGGGGCGGTCGACGTCCTCCAGCGCCGCCGCCCCGCGTGGAGCGGGACCGTGGTCGCGCTGTTCCAGCCCGCAGAGGAGACGGGCGCCGGGGCTCGCGCGCTCGTCGAGGACGGGCTGTTCGACCGGGTACCGGTCCCGGACGTCGTGCTCGGGCAGCACGTCACCGCAATGCCCGCCGGGATGATCTTCCACCGCGACGGACCGGCGCTCGCGGCGTCGGACAGCGTGCGCGTCGTCTTCCACGGCGTGAGCGCCCACAGCGCCCGGCCCGACCTCGCCGTCGACCCGATCACGATGGCCGCGTCCTTCATCCTCAAGGTGCAGGGGCTGGTTCCGCGGGAGTCCGCCGTGCCGTACCGGTCGGTCCTCACCGTCGGGTCGGTGCAGGCGGGCCAGGTCGGCAACGTCATCCCCGGGACCGCCGAGGTCCGCCTGACGCTGCGGACGTACGGCGACGCCGAGCGGACGCGGCTCCTCGACGCCTTGCGCCGCATCGCGGCAGGCGAAGCCCTCTCCGCCGGGGCGCAGACCGACCCCGAGGTGCACCTCGACGGCAGCCATCCCCGGACCGAGAACGACCCTGCGCTCATGGCGCGGCTCGTCGAGGGGTTCGTGGGCGCCTTCGGAGCGGGGCGCGTCCACGCGGTGC
Organism: Antribacter sp. NEAU-D49; assembly: GCF_057158775.1. NCBI lineage: Bacteria > Bacillati > Actinomycetota > Actinomycetes > Micrococcales > Promicromonosporaceae > Antribacter > Antribacter sp. NEAU-D49. Next base: position 175,847 of record NZ_JBXTSN010000007.1, read on the forward strand.
CGCCGATGAGCGCGAGCGAGGACGTCATGGAGCTCGCACGTGCGGCCGGCGCTCCCCTGGGCTACTGGTTCCTCGGCGGCACCGACCCGGCGGCGTTCGCCGGCACGGGCCAGGACCACGGGTGGCGTGAGGTCCCCGCCAACCACTCGCCGCTCTTCGCGCCCGCGCAGCAGCCGACCCTGAACATGGGCGTGAACGCGCTGGTCGTCGCGACCCTGACGGAGCTCCACCGCGCCTAGGGCGTGTTTCGGAAGTGGTCAGCGCTGTGTGATCCAGTCCAGGACGTCGGTGGCGATGGTGGTGGGATCGGCAGCGGTGATCGTGTCGTCCTGACCAGTGACCGGGTCGAGGTGTTCGACGTCGTAGCCGCCCAGGCCTCCACGTCGGGTGAGCACAGCGATAGCCCATTCCAGGTCCTCGTCGTCCGGGTAGACCACGAAGAAGGTGTTGTCGCTGGTGTTCAGCTCCCCGATCAGCCTGACCAGGGCGGCGTGGTCGGGGCGCGGGACGTGGTCGCCGCCCTCGGCGTCGGCGTAGTAGCTCACGGCGACCAGGATGCCAGCGGTTGGCCCGCCCGGACGACGGCGACGATCCAGTCGTCGATCGCGGCGACCTTCACGCTCGCCTCGTAGCGGACCTGGAGCTTGTCGAACCTGGTCGCGACGGCCCGCCAGCGTTTGAGCCGGTTGAACATGCACTCCACCGCGTGCCGCTTCTTGTAGTCCTCGTAGTCGACCTTCGGTGGCCGCCCACCCGCCGAGCCCTTCTTCAGGCGGTTGGCGCGGTGGTCCTTCTTGTCCGGGATCGTCGCGCGGATCCCACGCCTGCGCAGGAGACGACGGTTGGCCGCCGAGGCATAGGCCTTGTCACCACGGACCCGGTCCGGCGTCGTGCGCGGACGCCCGGTCCCGCCCGGTCGCGCCACACGTACCTGCGCGAGCACGGGGCCGAACTGCGGGCTGTCTCCCCGCTGTCCCGCGGTCACGACCATCCCCATCAGCTTCTGGCCCTGCTCGCAGGCCGCGTGGATCTTCGTGGTCCACCCACCACGCGACTTACCCAGCCCATGATCCGCCGGCTCGGACGTCTCGGGGCCGTGGGGCGGTTCCTTCTGCGCGTCCGGGTCCCGCCTGGCACCAGCTGCGTGCTGGTGCGCCCGGGCGATCGTGGAGTCCACGTTGACCTCCCAGCAGATCTGCCCGCCACCGTCGGCCAGCGTCCGTAACGCGTCCAGGACCTGGTCCCAGACACCTTCCCGCTGGTAACGGCGAAAGACGCGATACAGGCTCGACCACGGCCCGTACCGGTCCGGCACGTCCCGCCACGGGCACCCCGCCCGGACCCGGTGCCGGATCCCGTCGACCTGTCTCCGCAGATTCCGCGCCGGACGACCACGCGCCGCTACCGGCAGTAACGGCCCGACCACCGCCCACGCCGCATCCGTCAGATCATGTCGCCCAGCCGCGTCCACCACGAACCCGAAGCATGCCGAAACTGCAGGTCACAGGCCACTTCCGAAACACGCCCTAG